>JAEKLB010000042.1 GCA_019510095.1 Acidobacteriota bacterium
CGCCTCGGTGCGACGGTTAGAGCAGGGCGTCGAGTGCGGCGACGATGTCGGCGACCTCAGTTCGGGCGGTGTAGTCGGGTTGGACATCGACGAAGCGCACGACCCGGTCGTGGTCGACGACGAGGACGCTGGGTCGGGGTAGGCGGGTGGCGCCCTCGGCGTTGACTTCGGCGAGGTCGAGGCCGAGGTGGCGTTGGGTAGCCAGCACATCGTCGGCTGGCTGGAACGCGATGCCGATGCCGGCGGTGAGCTGGCTGGCGGGGTCTGACAGGACTCACCGTCTGACCGGTGGCGTCGTCGAGCGCGAACGGCTCCAGCCGGTGACCGACCTTCACGACGTCGGAGGGGACGCCCTCGTCACGGAGGCTGTCGATGTTCGATCAAAGACGGCCAGCACGTCGGCCGGCAGGCACCGACCACCGAACGGGGACGCTCGACTCGGCGTCGCATCGGCAAGGGGGGATGCGCGATCGCCAACCTCATGAGCCAGCTCGGTGAGCACGACGCCGAGGGCTTCACGCCGGCCGCAGCCCGCGTATGGTCTCGAGATGTTCGTGATCAGCCCACCTGGTGTGGCGATCGTGCCGGTTGGTGGCGTCCAGGAGGCCTGCGGTGCAACCTGATCCGAACATCTTTGCCGGCGTCAACGACTTGTTTGCGCGCTACGCCCGCACCATGGACGACCGGCGCCTCGACGACTGCCTTGCCCTGTTCGCCGACGACGCCATCCTCGTCGTCGGCGGCAACACCCATACCGGGAAGACGCAGATCAGAGCGTGGATGGCGACCTTGTCGGGCTCACGCGCTGGTCGGCATCTCACCGTCAACGTCATCGTTGATGCCGATGATCAAGGCCACACGGTCGCCGACGCCGACTTCGCCTTCGTCCGGCCGGGCCCCGACGGGCCCTCGATCGTCGTCCTCGGGCGCTATCACGACGAAGTAGCGCTCATCGAGGGCACATGGCGGTTCGTGCACCACTCGATCCTCGAAAATCTCTAGCTGCACGACGACGCTGTGCGAACTGTGACGGGACACGTCGGCAGCGTGTCGCCGTCGGATCGGGCACCTCGTCATACTGTTGCGGTGAAAGAACAGGTACCGGGCGGGCAAGGCACCACCGAGCCGTGGGACGTCGTGGTCGTGGGTGGGGGAAATGCCGGTCTCTGCGCGGCGATTGCCGCGAAGGAGGCTGGCGCCGCTCGTGTCGTGGTGCTCGAGGCGGCGCCGCCGGAGCGAGCGGGCGGCAACACGGCCTTCACCGCCGGGTTGATGCGCGTGGCCTTCGAGACCTTGGAGGACGTCCTGGCCCTCGTGCCGGACCTGACGACCGACGACATCGGCCGAACTGACTTCGGCACCTATTCCACCGCGGACTTCTTGAATGACGTTGCACGCGTCACCGAGTACCGATGTGACCCCGACCTTGCCGAAGCCCTGGTGAAGGAGAGCCATCCAACCCTCGTCTGGATGCGTCGGCACGGGGTCCGCTTCGCGCCCGCCTATGGGCGCCAAGCCTTCGAGGTCGATGGCCGATTCACCTTCTGGGGCGGTGTGGTCTTCGAGGTGGTCGGAGGTGGCCCCGGACTCGTTGAGTTCCTTTGCCGCGAGGCCGATCGCGTCGGGGTCGAGATCCTCTACTCGTCGCGTGCGGTGTCGCTGCTCGCCGACGACGACGGTGTTCATGGCGTACGGGCCCGCACGCCAAGCGGCACGGTAGAGCTCGAGGCTGGCGCCGTCGTCCTGGCCGCCGGTGGATTCCAGTCCAATCGGGAGTGGCGAACCCGCTATCTCGGACCGGGCTGGGATCTCGCCAAGGTCAGAGGAACTCGGTACAACACGGGCGACGGCATTCGCATGGCTCTCGAGATCGGTGCGTCGTCGGCCGGACACTGGTCGGGATGCCACGCAGTCGGCTGGGACCGGAACGCCCCAGAGTTCGGCGATCTGCGCGTCGGTGACGGCTTCCAGAAGCACAGCTACCCGTTCGGAGTCATGGTGAATGCCGAAGGTCGGCGCTTCCTCGACGAGGGCGCCGACTTCAGGAACTTCACCTACGCGAAGTACGGGCGAGTGATCCTCCAACAGCCCGGCCAGTTCGCATGGCAGGTGTTCGACGCCAAAGTGACCCACCTGCTCCGCGACGAGTACCGAATCCGCGAGGTCACCAAGGTCGGCGCCGACACGCTCGAGGACCTGGCGGCCCAGCTCGAGGGCGTCAACAGCGACGCCTTTCTGGCGACGGTCCGGAGCTACAACGACTCCGTCGCCACGCAGGTCCCCTTCAACCCCAACGTCCTCGACGGACGGGGCACTCAGGGCATCGACCCACCGAAGAGCAATTGGGCGAACAGACTCGACACCCCGCCCTTCACTGCATACGCGGTGACTTGCGGAATCACCTTCACCTTCGGCGGGCTCCAGATCGACACCGGCGCGCACGTCATCGACGTCGACGGCCAGCCGATACCCGGCCTCTTCGCCTGCGGCGAGATGGCCGCTGGCATCTTCTTCTTCAACTACCCCGGCGGGTCAGGCCTCACCAACGGCGCCGTCTTTGGGCGGATCGCTGGACGCAACGCGGCCATGCATCTCGACTCCGCGACCTGAGGATCCGTCTATCGGTCGCGACAGACTGGGACCCCTACTGGAGCGACCGGGGAGCCCGATCAGGGCTGCGCAGGGCCAAGGCGGCGGCAACGCCGAAGGTGGCAATGCCCCCGACACCCATGGCGACACGTGGCCCAAAGGAGTCGCTCAGCACTCCCATGAGATAGGCACCGAGTGCGGCGGCCCCCGCGTTGATCGAGAAGTAGAGGGCGATGGTCCGGCCCCGCATGGCCGGTGGCGTGCGTATCTGGTTGGCGGCGTTGGTCGTCACGCCCGCGCCGAGTTGGGCGTAGCCCATCACCGGCAGGACGAGGAACGCGATCGCCAAGGTGGGACTGGCGGCTGTCGCGAGCAGGCTTGCGCCCAAGACGGCGGCCATCATCATGACCCGCCGATCTGTCGGCGGCTTGGCGCCCGCCATCCAGAACGCGGCCACGCACGAGCCCGCCGCCATTGCGGCGGCCATGGTGCCGAAGACGCCGGCACCGCCTCGGAACGTCTCCTTCGCCATGAGTGGGAGAACCACGTTCACGCTCTGGCCGAACAACGCGATGATGGCGGCAGCCAGGAAGAGGGGCCGTATGGCGGGCGTGCGGGCTACGTACGCGATTCCTTCGCGGACCTGCCCCCTGGCGCGCCCGACGCGAGGTCGGTGATGGAGCTCCTCCGGTCGAATGGCCACGAGCGCGGCGATGATGCCGAGGAACGAGAAGGCATTGATCGCGAAGCAGAGCCCGACGCCGGAGACGCTGATCAGCACGGCGGCCACCCCGGGCCCAACCACCCGCGCGAGGGTGAAGAGTGCTGCGTTCAGCGAGACGGCGTTCGGGAGATCTTCATCGGGGACGAGCTCGCTCAGCAGCGCCTGACGGCCGGGCTGCTCGAGGGACGTGCCAATGCCCTGGATGAGCGACAGGACGTACAGCATCCACAGCTCAACCGCCCCGGTGATGACCAGGGTGGCCAGCACCGTGGCCTGAGCGAGGAGGAGCAGCTCGGCCCCGATCACGGCTCGCCTGCGGTCGAGGCGGTCGATGAGCACGCCAGCGGCGCCCCCCAAGACGAGGACGGGGGCGAACTGGCAAGCCGTGACCAGTCCGACCTGTGTGCCGCTGTCGGTCAGATCCAAGACCAGCCACGCCAGCGCCACCATCTGCATCCACGTGCCGCACAACGAGGCCAGCTGGCCCATGAAGTAGAGCCGGTAGTTGCGAACAGCCAACGAGCGGAGCGTGCCGCGGCCCGGCTCGGATCCTTCCGACACCACGACCGCCGCGAGCGCTCGTCCGAGGTCGCGATCGTCCGTCTCGTCACCGACAGTCGGGTCATCGATTGATGAGGGCAAGGGTCTCCTCCGGCCGCGCCGCGGCTGGTCGCCGCGGCGTCATAGTACCGAATCCGCTCTGAGGCAGAACGGGTGTTCGATCACCCGAGGTCAGGCTTCAAACGGGTGGTCGCCCCGTCGCTGAACGCGTGGGCCATGATCGGTGTCGTGATCTCGATCGGGGCGCCGGTGACGTGCGCGTTGTCGTAGCCGGCTGATGGCGACCCAGCGCGCCGTGGCGCGATCGGTCGCCGCCCTGGGTGAGGCGAACTTCCGGCGGTACTTCGCCGGGCAGCTCGTATCGACGCTCGGCACCTGGATGCAGCTCACGGCCCAGGTCTGGCTGGTGCTCGAGATCACCAACTCCGGCCGCGCCCTGGGGTTGGCGTCTTCGCTCCAGTTCATCCCCGCGCTCGTCCTCGGGGCGTGGGCGGGCGCGGTGGCCGACCGCGTCGACAACAGACGCCTCCTGATCGCGACCAACGCGTTCGCCGGGCTCTCAGCCCTCGGCCTCGGGCTGCTGTCGACATCGGGCAGCCTCACCATCGGCTGGCTCTACGTGGCGGCGTTCTCGATCGGCATCAGCAACGCCTTCGACCGGTCAGCGGGTCCTGCCTTCGTGACGTCGCTGGTGCCGATCGAGCAACTGTCGAGCGCCATCGGCCTGTACAGCGTGACCACATCGGCTTCCCGCATGATCGGCATCGCCGTGGGCGGCGTGCTCATCGCTTCGTCGGGTGCGACCACCTGCTTCTTCATCAACGCCGGTTCGTACGTGCTCGTCCTGATCGGCCTGCTGTCGCTCCGCAAGGACCGCATCACCGAGCGGCGGGTGACGGGCCGGCCGGTGCGCATCCGGGACGGCATCGACCATGTGCGGTCGAAGCCCGTGCTGCTGCGGACGTTGGTCACGATGGTCTGCGTCGGCATGTTCACCATGAACTTCATGATCACGGTGCCGGCCGTGGTGAAGCTGGGCTTCCATGCCGACGCCAAGTGGTTCGGCCTGGCCGAGCTGTTCTCGGGTGCGGGCTCGACCGCGGGCGGGTTGATCGTCGGTGCCTTCCACCGTCCTACTGCCCGCACGGTGGGCCTGGCCGCGTTGGCCCTGGGGACGGCCACAGTGCTCACCGGGGTAGCGCCCTTCCTCCTGCTCTTCTGCATCCTGATGTTCGCAGTGGGCATCACCGCCACCGGCTACATGACGACGTCGATGACCGTCGCCCAGTCGGCAGCGGCCCCCGAGATGCGTGGGCGCGTCGCCGCCCTCCTCGTGATGGCCAACCAGGGCACGACCCCCGTGGGCGCACTCGCCATGGGCTTCCTCATGAGCTCGATCGGCGCCCACGCTGCCATGGCCCTCTCGGGCGCCACCGCCATCGTCGCCGGCGGGGTGCTACTGGCCGTCGAGGCCCGACGTCCGTCGCGCCGAGTCATCGACGGCCTCGAGGTCCCGGTCCATCTGGATGCCCCGGCGACCTGATGGCTGGTCGGCACGCGTGACGAGGCGGCCCGTTGGGCAGCGGTCGGTCGCCCGGCGTCAGCGCAGGGCGGGGAGGACCTGCTCGGCCACCAGGTGCAGGTGGTCGAGGTCGGCCAGATCGGCGGTTTGTAGGTAGACGCGGTCCATGCCGGCCTTGTCGTAGGCCAAGAGCCGGTCGACGACCTCGGGCACTGTGCCAGCGGCGTGGCCCTTCCGCATCTTGTCCGGGTCGGCGCCGATGGCTGCCGCTCGCCGCTGGTAGGCCTGCTCGTCCTCGCCGCAGCACAGTTGCTGCACCACCGACCAGGTCATCGTGCCCGGGTCGCGACCGATCCCGTCGCACGCGGCGCGTACGAGGTCCATCGAGTCGCCGATGGTGTCGGGCGAATACCCGCAGTTGAACTCAGCGGCGTAGCGGGCTGCCAGCGCTGGCGTGCGCCGGCGCCCCTGCCCGCCGATGATGATCGGCGGGTGGGGCTGCTGCACCGGCTTGGGCAGCCCGGGCGCCCCGGCCAGCTGGTAGTGCTTGCCGACGAAGTCGAAGCTGCCACCGATGGGCGTGTGCCACAGCCCGGTGATGATGGCCAACTGCTCTTCGAGGTGGTCGAACCGTTCGCCGAGCGCGGGGAAGGGGATGCCGTAGGCGGTGTGCTCAGCCTCGATCCAGGCGGCGCCGAGGCCAAGCTCGATGCGGCCGCCCGACATGGCGTCGACCTGGGCGACCGTGATTGCCAACGGGGCGGGGCGCCGGAAGGTGGCGGCATTGACCAGCGTGCCGAGCCGCAGCCGCGACGTCTCGCGAGCCAGGCCGGCCAGCGTGGTCCACGCGTCGAGCGGGCCGGGCAGGCCGTCGCCCCCCGAGCGGTCGAGGTAGTGGTCGGAGGTGAAGAAGCCGTCGAAGCCGAGGCGCTCCGACTCGCAGGCCATTCCCAGCACTGTCTCGTAGCTGGCTCCCCGTTGGGGGTTGATCTGGACGCACAATGTCAGGGACACGGCGGCGGAACCTAACCCGCTCGGCGAAGGTCAGAGCGGAATGAGGTTCCGTCCGGTTCTTCGGGCGCCGACTACCGTCACCGCCCATGCAGCTGCAGGACAAGGTCGCCATCGTTACCGGCTCGAGCCGCGGGATCGGTCGCCAGATCGCCATCGATCTTGCCGCGCTGGGCGCCCGCGTGGTTGTGGCCGCCCGCACAGTGGAGCCCCGCCCGCACGTCTTCGGCACCATCGGCGAGACCGTCGCCGCCATCGAGGCCGCTGGCGGCACGGCGATTGCCGTCGCCACCGACGTGCGAGTAGAGGCCGACCTCCGTCACCTGGTGGCCACGACAGTCGACACCTTCGGGCGCCTCGACATCCTCGTCAACAACGCCGCCGACCTCCGGCGCAACGATCCCATCGACAAGCACTCCTACGAGGTCTGGCGCAAGAAGTTCGACACGAATGTGCACGGCCCGTTCCTGCTCATGAGCCAGGCGGTGCCCCACATGCGCGCCCAGGGTGGCGGTGTCATCGTGAACGTCACCTCCCGGTCCGGCGACCTGGAGCCGGTGTCGAGGCTGGGTGAGCTCGGGCTGGTCGAGGAGGCGGGCATCAGCTACGGCGTGACCAAGGCGGCGCTGAACCGCCTCACCAACATCGCGGCCGCCGAGCTTCTCGGCGACAACATCGCGGTGGTGGCGGTCGAGCCGGGCTTCACGCGGACTGAGGGCGTGGCCCAACTGGCAGCGCAGGGGCAACTCGACGACTCGGCCGCCCACCCGATGTCGGTGCCAGCGCGGCTCGTGATCGACATCATCACCGCGGCGGACCCGCTGAGCTACACCGGCCAGATCGCGCGCGTGTAACCCGGCCGACCTGGATCAGCTTGGTGAGCAAGCGCCGCTCGGCGCTGCACCTCGACAACGACCGACTCGGAATGGTCGCGCATCCCGACGACTGCGCTACTGGTCGGGACTCCGGGAAATGACCTCATCGCCGAAGCGCATGAGCTCGTCGCGCAACTTGTCCGGCTCGACCGAGCGGGCCTTGATCAGCAGCCGGTCCACACCGAGATCGACGTACCACTTGGCTGCCTCGACGGTGCGGGCGCCCCCCGAGGTGACCTCGATGCTCATCGGGTCACGGCCCGCCTCCTGCGCCGACCGGCGCATCTCCTCGAGCAGTTCCGGGAGCAGACCCTTCACCCGGCTGTTCGGATAGATGGTGGGGAAGTACCCGTCGCCGATGCGACCCGCCCGGCGGGCGGCCACCAGCGCGTGCCCGCCGATGTGGACAGGCGGGCCACCAGGCGTTACCGGCTTCGGTTGGGCGTAGACGGGCGGGAAGTCGACGAACTCGCCATGGAACTCGGACGGATCTTCGGACCAGCACTCGCGCCAGACCGCGATGTACTCCTCGGTACGGGCCCCACGCCGCTCCCACGGGATGCCCTGCGCGTCGAACTCCTCCTTGAGCCAGCCCACCCCTGTGCCGATCATCATGCGTCCGCCGGAGAGCCGATCGAGGGTGGCGAGGCGCTTGGCGAACAGCATGGGCTCGTGCTGGGGGACGACAGTGATGCCGCTGCCGAACTTCAGGGTGCGGGTCATGCCGGCGGCCCAGGCGAACCACGTGAAGATGTCGGCGTAGGGGCCGCCGGTTTCCATGCGAGGAGCATCGGACCGACCGAGCTCCCGCAGCTTCCCGTCGTCAGAGAAGGGATACCCCGACTCGTACTCGACCGGGACGACGAGGTGCTCGCCGCCCCACACGGACTCGAAACCGGCATCCTCGGCCGCGGTGACCATCGTCTCCGCCAATTCCGGGTCGACGAAGACGCCGCTGGTCGCTGAGAGGATGCCCCACTTCATGGTCGATCTCCGATCGAAAGTCGTTGGATGAGGAACGTGACGATGTCGTCGACCTGTGCCTCGGAGGTGCGTGCGGGCCGGGGTACACGGCCAGGCGCTTGTCGGCGGAGCCGAGGAGGGAGAATAACTTCTCCTGCCCGTCGACGCTGAAGAGCGCGTCCTCGGTCTTGCGCTGGAAGAGGACAGGGCACGAGACCCTCGGGGCGTCGGCCGCGAGTCGTTCGGAGCTCGGACACGACCGCCCCCACATCCCCAGCACGGCGGCGGCATGTGGCTCGCGTTGTGTCAAGGTGACGGACCGACTCGGCGCGACGACCGATGAGGAGGAGGTCCGGGGTGGAGGCTGAGAACGATCTCGACATCGTGGATGCGCGCATCGACGAGCTGCTCGCGCGGTTCGCCGACCCTCGCCTCGCCGACGTCACCGAGTTCCGGCGGGCACAGTTCGACCTCGGGCTGGCATGGGTGCACTTCCGTGTGGGCGACGGAGGCCTGGGCGTGTCGGCCTCGCACCAGGGTTCCATCGAGGCCCGGCTCCGCGCTGCCGGAGCGCCACCGCGCAACGGCGCCTACGTCGCGATGCATCAGGGCGCGGCGTCGATCCACGCCGTGGGGACGCCCGAGCAGCGGGCCAGGTTCCTCCGGCCGATGTTCACCGGCGAGGACGCGTGGTGCCAGCTGTTCAGCGAACCGGGCGCCGGTTCCGACCTCGCCGGCCTGGCCACGATGGCCGTGCGTGACGGCGACGAGTGGGTGGTGAACGGGCAGAAGGTCTGGACCAGCGGTGCGATGGATGCCGACTGGGCGATCCTCGTCGCCCGCACCGACCCCGACCAGCCCAAGCACCGCGGTCTGACGTTCTTCATCTGCGACATGAGCGTTCCCGGCATCGACATCCGCCCACTGCGGCACGCCGACGGGGCCGCGCACTTCGCCGAGGTGTTCCTTTCGGATGTGCGCCTCCCCGACGAGCTCCGGTTGGGGGACGTCGGCTACGGGTGGGGGGTCAGCGTCGCGGGGCTGCACTCGGAGCGGGCGGGGGTCGGTGATGCCTTCCACGTCCCGATCGAGCGACTCCTCGAGCTGTGGCGCGCCCGCCCTGAGCACGAGTCCGGCGCTGCCCTTGCGCTGCGCGACGAGGTCACGCGGGCATGGATCGGCGACCAGGTGCTCCGGCTGAACCAGGAGCGGCTGCGGGCGGCGTCCGGCGAGACGCCGCTGGGCTCGACGGTGAAGGTCGCCGCTGCTGAGTTCAACCAGCGCCTGAGCTCGCTGATGACGACCCTGCTCGGACCGGCCGGGCTGGTTGGGCTCGACTACGAGGCGCAGCTCCGGGAGGACCCCGACCGCCTCGACTGGCACGAGGCGCCCCAGCAGTTCGTCCTCCGATCCATCGCCATGTCGATCGAGGGCGGCACCAGCGAGATAAACCGCAACATCATCGGTGAGCGCGTCCTCGGTCTGCCAGGGGACATCCGGGTCGACAAGGACCGTCCGTGGCGGGAGGTCCCGCGCTCCTAGTGCCGCTCCGGCGATAGTTGCAAGGCTGGTCTCGATCCGACGGAAGGACACCTGAACATGGGGTATCTCGACGGCAAGGCTGTGGTCGTCACGGGTGCGGGACGCGGCATCGGTCGCGCCTATGCCCTCCTCGCTGCGGCGGAGGGTGCTGCCGTCATCGTCAACGACATCGATGCAGACGTTGCCCTGGCCGTGACCGCCGAGCTGAGCGACTCCGGCGCCCGGGCCTCGTGCGCCGTAGCGGACGTGGGTGACTGGTCGGCGGCGGCCTCGCTCGTCGAGCAATGCATCGATGAGTTCGGTGCCATCGACGGTCTGGTGAACAACGCCGGCCTCTTCGCCATGGCGTCTGCCTGGGAGCTCGACCCGGCGGAGGCCGAGCAGCTCGTGCGCGTCAACGTCGTGGGGACCATGGCGTGTGGCTCCGCCGCGCTGCGCGCGATGGTCCGGCAAGGCTCCGGGTCGATCGTCAACATCGTGTCGGGTGCGCACTTCGGCATCCCGAACATGTCCGTCTACGCGGCCACCAAGGGCGCGGCGGCCTCGCTGATCTATGCCTGGTCCATGGAGGCGGCCGGTACCGGAGTCCGGGTCAACGGCGTCTCGCCCCTGGCGCGGACGCGGATGAGTGAGGCGGCAGGGGAGTTCTATCGCCGGAGTGGCGCGGAGTTCACCAGTGGCGCGGGCCCCGATCCGGCGGTCAACGCTCCGGCGGTCGTGTTCCTGCTCTCGGACGCCGCCGCCGGGCTCAACGGGCAGATCGTTCGGATCGAGCGCGACCAGCTCGCCGTCGTCGCCCATCCAGCCGTCCGCGAGCCGGTGCTCCGGGGCGACTGGACCGTCGCCGGCATCGAGCATGCCTTCCAGGACACGCTCAACGACTACCTCGTGCCGGTCGGCATGTCACCACTGCTCCGCGCCGAGTACGTCGACGGCGCGTCCGACCTCTGGAACGGCAGGTGACGGCCGCCTTCATCGACGGCGAGGCGGGTCCCATCGCGTTGTAGCGGACGCGAGAGACCCGCCGACCGCATGGCCGGCGGGTCTCAGCGTGGATCTGGACCGAGGGGCTCCGTGGTCGGAGCCAGTGGCGACTACTTGGGAGTGGCGCTGTACATCCGCTCACCCATCGCAGTGAAGCTCGCGGCTGCCTCCTCGCCGAAGAGCTCCGTGATCTGCTCCGTGACGAATGGTGGGCGTACGACGTCGTCGAACTCGTTCTTGTCGCCCTGGATGATGACCAGGAGCGCCCCCGGCTCGTCTCCCACGTTGTGAAACGTGCGCACGACCTCCGTCGGCACATGGATGAAGTCCCATGGCTCGAGGACGAGGGAGTTCTCGCCGTGATCTCCCCATTCGATGGCGAACCGACTGGACAGGCAGAAGAACGCCTCGATGGTCTTGAGGTGTGCGTGAAGAGCAGGACCACGACCGGGCGAGCACAGCACCATCGAGACGGAGATGCCGTTGCCAGCGTCTCCGCCCTTCATGGTCGCGTACTGCTGGATCCGGCTCTGGTGCTCCGATGCAGGTGCCATGTACGTGTAGTTCGTGTCGGCGGTCATCCACTCGACGACCTCATCCGGCAGCATGCCGCCACCGAGCTTCGGCCGGGGTGTCATGTTCTTGAACCGAACGACACGTTCTTCCATCTGTTCCGGCGTGATCGTCGGCGAGATGGTCTTGGTGGGCCCCTCTGTCATGGTTTCTCCTTTGTCGTCCTCGGCTGCGATCCCAGCCGACCACCTACAACCTTGTGACGCTCGATGCGCAAACGCCTTCTCTGTCGAGTAGGCCCCTTAGCCCAGGATCTGCTTGACGTCAGCAAATGACGTCGCCATGGAAGTCGGAACGTCGATGACCAGTGGTTCGGTGAGGTCGGCGACCATCTTGAGCGCCACCCGAAGCTCCTCGGCATCCGTCACCCTCACGCCCTGACATCCGAGCGAGCGCCCGATGGCGGCGTGATCGAAGTTCCCCAGGTCGGACACGATCGGCGTGTCCCCCTGCGAATGCAAGGTCCATCCCAGGCAGCCGTTGTTCATGACAACGACGGCGATGGGCAGCTTCTGCTGGACAGCCGTCATGAGCGCGTGCATCGACATGCCGAACCCGCCGTCGCCGCAGAAGGCGAGGACCGGACGATCTGGGTCGGCGAGCCTGGCTCCGAGGGCCGACGAGACTGCGTAGCCCATGCCGCCGCCGCCTGCGGGCTGGAGGTAATCGCCGCCGGCGCCAGCGCGGTACCACTGCATCATGAAGAGGCGGTTCTCCCCGGCATCACAGGTGATGATGGTGTCCTCGGGAACGACCTCTTCGATCATCTGGATGATGAACTGCGGGGCGAAGGGAGCGTCGGACGTCGGGTTCGTCTCGGCGCGGGGGTGAGCCCGTCGACCCTCTTCGGCCCGTGCGAGCCCGTTACCGCCCGGCTTCCGACCCCCGGATGCGTACGACTCGGCCAGGCGGTCCATCGCATAGCCGGCATCGGCCAGCAGGACGTGATCGACCGGGAACGTCCACGATGCGTTGAGCGGCTCGACGTCGACCTGGATGATGACCTGACGGGCAGGGTCGATCAACGCGGGATGCTCGTCGAGGGTGTCGTGGGGAGCGAGCTTCGTCCCGATCGCCAAGACGACGTCGGCAGCACCGACCACGGCGTTGGCGCTCGCCCAGCCGGAGAAGCCGAGCGGCCCGATCGAGAGGGGATCTCGCTCTGAGAAGACCCCCTTGCCGCTGGCGGTGGTCGCGATGGGCGCGTCGATGGCCCGAGCCAGGCGGGCGAGGCTGTCCTGGGCGCGGGAGAGGCGAACGCCGTTGCCGGCGATGATCACCGGGCGCTCGGCGCCGCGGAGCGCTTCGGCCGCTTGTTCGAGGGCGGCCTCATCCATCCCCTGCCAGGGGCGGGGAAGATAGGCCTCGGTCCCGTAGATGCGCGGGGTCGAGTCCGGACCGACCGTGCCCTCGACGGCGCTGCTGTGCAGGACCACCGCGACGGGGCCCGGCTCGCCTGTCATCGCATGCTTGAGGGCGAGCTGGACGTGCTGCACGGCCTGCGCACCGTCGTAGCTGACCATCACTCGCTTGGTGGACCCGGAAAGGGAGCGGCGCACGTCCCAGGTGCCGTAGTCACCGGTACCGGACTGATAGGGGGCGTGATGGGACAGCGTGTCGCCGTCGGTCATCTCGGTCAGGAGGATCATCGGGGAAGCGCCCAGAAGCGCTTCCAAGTACCCGGCCCCGGCGTTGCCGGTGATCCACTCTCCCTGACCCATGACGACGATCGGCTGCCCGGTCGAGCGCCCGTAGGCCTCGGCCATCTTGGTCCCGACGGATTCCTCGCGCACTTGGATCGCCTGGATCGTGGGGTGCTCGTACAGCGCCTTCCACAGACGACCGGTCAGGCCGCCAGACAACCCGAGCACGTACCTGACCCCGCCCTCGGCCAGGGCGTCAAAGATCGCCTCGGGGACGCTGCGCTGCCGGGTGATTCGCGCGTGCACCATGGAGCTCCTTCCGAGCTGAATTGGGTTTTAGTGGAAACGCCGGCTCCGTAGCAGGCCGGCCGGGGCCGGTCGCCTGCAAGCCAGTACGCCGAGCCGCAGGACTAGGTTCCCGAGGGCAGCTGTACTATGATAGCGAATATATTATCGACTGTCCCACCGAGTGGAGGATATCGCAGTGAGCGACGAGGAGAATCCCGAGTACGGCAAGATCACTGAGGAAGCGGTGGCCAAGCTGGTTGCCCGCCTCGGCAAGACGTTCCCGATCACGCAACCGTACGTGCGCAGTGTCAACCTGGACAACGTCACTCGGGTGGCCCGTTCCATCGGTGACGACAACCCCCTGTTCATCGACCCCGCCTACGCCGCCACCACCCGGTACGGCCGGCTCGTGGCACCCCCCGCGCTCTTCTACGGAGCCGCATGGGGGAGCTGGGATCTGCGCCGCGGCCAAGGTCTGCCCGGCGTGCACGGCCTGCACTGCGGAGACGAGTGGCGTTACTTCCAGCCGCTGCTCGAGGGTGACGAGGTCCACGCGACCAAGACACTCGTTCGTGCCGAGCCGATGGAAGGCCGCATGGCCGGCAACAAGATGTTCATCCAGGCCGACGAGATCCGCTACTACAACCAAAACGACGAGCTGGTCGCCATTCAGATCATGCCGGTCATCCGGGCCGAGCGCGAGGAATCCAAGAAGCGCGGCAAGTACTCCAGCATCGAGCGGGCCACCTACACAGAGGCCGACATCGCCCAGATCGACAAGGAGCTCGAGAACGAGCTGCCCCGTGGCGCCACCCCCCGGTACTGGGAAGACACCGAGATCGGTGAAGCCGTCGACCCGGTGGTCAAGGGCCCGCTGACCCTGCCTGACATGGTGACCTGGCTCCAGGCGATCGGTTCGCCGCACGTTCGTGGCGGCAAGTACTGGCAGCAGTACCGGAAGCAGTCACCGAAGGTGGCCGTCATCGATCCCGAGACCGGCATCCCGCAGGCCGTGGAGCGGGTCCACTGGGACAACTTCATGGCGGCCGAGATCGGCATGCCCGCTGCCTACGACTACGGCTCGCAGCGAGGCGGCTATGCCACCTACTTCGCGACGAACTGGGTGGGCGACGACGGCTGGGTCGCCGAGCTCGACTTCCAGTTCCGAGGCATGTACTTCAACGGCGACGTCTTCCACCTCTCCGGCGAGGTCATCGACAAGTGGCGTGGCCAGCAGACGGGCACCGGCTACGTGAAGATCAAGTTCCAGGCGATCAACAACCGCGGCGACGACATCATGCCCGGCACCGGGATCTTCGCCCTGCCGTCCAAGGTGAACGGCCCCGTCAACTTCCCCGTCGACGTCCGCACCGACGGGCGCGCCGACGACTGACCCAATTGTCGTGAGCCGCGCTGGGAGCCAGGACCGCCGACGCGGCGGTCCTGGCTGCCGGTGGTGGCTGGAAGCCAACGCGGTCCCCGGGACAGGGATGTTCATGGCCGTTGACCGGCCAGGACGGGCTATATCCTCGACTCCTGTAGCGACCGTCCGCGACGGATACTGAAGAGGGCCGCCATGCGCGCATTCATGACGAGCGAAGGCAGACCGGCCGGCCTCCAGGACTTCGTGGTCCGCCGCCTCGGGATGGCGATCGCCTCCGGCGAGCTTCCCGCCGGGACGCGGCTGTCGCCGGCGAAGCTGGCCGAGGAGCTCGGCGTCTCGCACATCCCGGTGCGAGAGGCGCTTGTGGCCCTCGAGGCAGTCGGTCAGGTCAAGCGAATCCCCAGAGTCGGCTTCTTCGTCGCCGAGCTGTCCTTCGAAGACATGGAGGACATCTATCACTGGCGCCAGGTCCTGGAGGACGAGGCGCACCGGATCGCGGTGCCCAAGCTCGAGAACGCGGATCTTGCCCGGATGCGTCAGCTCAACGACGCCATCCGTGTCGCCGTGCGCGATCGCGACGCGGCAGGTTTCGTGGAGCTGAACCGGGCGTTCCACTTCGTGCCATTCGAACGAGCCGGAAGCGCCCACCTCATGCGCTTCATCACCTCACTGTGGGATACCGCCGAGCGGTACCAGAACACGATGGCGTTCATCAAGCTTCCCAGGAACCTGCTCCAAGAGCAGCACGACTCGCTGATGGAGGCGTTCGAGGCACGCGATGTCGGCGCGGTGAACAGCGGGATGGTGCAACACCGCCTTGTGACCCTCGAGGGGATTCGTCGGATGCATGCGGCCGCGGCGTTGTCCGCACCAGACGTGGACAGCGCCGGCGACCCTACGGGCCTCGTCGACTCCGCCTGAGGGCGCTGCCCCGTCAGGCCACTGACGGCGTCAGATGACGCCGCTGTCCCGCAGGGCGGCGATGGCAGCCTCATCGAGGCCGAGCTCGGCGAAGACAGCAAGGTTGTCGGTGCCCCGAGGCTTACCGGCGTGATCGACGGTGTGCGTCCTCCCCGGGAACTTCGGCACCACACCCTGCATCAGCACGGGCCCCAGCACGTCGTCAGGCACCTCGATGAGGTCACCGCGCGCCTGATAGTGCGCATCGGCGGCGATGTCCGCGGCATCGAAGATGAGCTGGTAGACGACATCGGCCTCCGACAGCAGTTGGTCGACGACCTTCCACTCCCGCTTGGCCGCCCATGCAGTCACGAGGGCGTCGCACTCGTCGAGGAACTCGACGACGTTGGTGGGCGCTGTCCCCATCACGCCATCGTCGAGACGAGTGACCTGGTCGGTCGCCTCGGCTGCGAGCAGGACGCGGCGGATCGCCGCGGGCCCGACAGCACTGATCACGAACCAGGTGCCGTCCCCTGACTGGAACAGGTTGCGCAGGATGCCGTGGCTCGTCAGCTTGTTGCCCGGGCGAACGGGTGCGGTACCGAGCTGGTCGTAGTCGGCGATCTGGGTCGGGATCAGCCGGAACATGCCCTCGAAGAGGGCGACGTCGATGACCTCCACGCCGGTGCGGGGACCGTTGCGGGCTCGGCCCCACAGGGCCGCCATGACGCCGAACGCGCCGAACGTCGCGGCCACGCCGTCGGCAAGCGTCGTCGAGGGGAACGTCGGCGTTCCGTCCGGCTCGCCGTTGAGGTGGGCGAAGCCGCTGATGGCCTCGGCGACCGTGCCGAACCCCGGTCGTTGGCTCAAGGGGCCGCTCTGGCCGAAGCCAGAGATCCGCAACATCACCGCAGTGACGCCTTCCCGCGTGAGGTCGGCCGGTCCAAGGCCCCACTTCTCGAGGGTGCCCGGTCGGAAGTTCTCGCAGATCACATCGGCCTCGCGAGCGAGCTCGATGGCCAGCTCACGCCCGCGCGGGGTGTTGATGTTGAGCGTTATCACCCGCTTGCCGCGTTGGATCACCGACCACCAGATCGACTGCTCTCCCTTGCGGGGCAGCATGGTGCGGATCGGCGCGACGACGGGGTGCTCGACGGCGATGACACTCGCGCCAAGATCAGCGAGCAGGCTCGCCGACAGGGCACCCGAGTACTGGTGAGAGAAGTCGAGCACCCGCAAGCCTTCGAGGATGGGACCGGGGCCCTGAGCATCTCCGGCTGCGGACTGGATCGCGTTGTCGCTGAGCTCTGTCATCCTGCGGTCTCCACCTTCTTGTCCCGCCGGGCCACGACACCCGTGGCAACCAGCTCATCGATGCGATCCTCGTCGAGCCCGAGGATGCCATGGAGCACATCGTCGGTGTGCTCACCCATGACGGGTGGCAACGTCGCCTGCGGCATGTTCCACTGGCCGGAGACGACGGGCAGCTTGATCACGTCCAACTCCGCTCCCTCGAGCCGCTGCACGGTCCCGTTGTGCACCGCCTGCTCGGAGGCAATGGCGTCGTGCAGCTCGAGGACCGGACTGTTGGGCACGTCTGCCTCGGTCAGCGCGGTGATCCATTCCTCGCGGGTGCGCTTCAGGAAGATCTCGTCGAGCATCCCCATCAAGACCTCCCGGTTCGCGAGGCGGTCAGCGTTGGCGGTGAACCGCGGATCGTCCTTCCACTCGGGGTGGTCCACCGCGTCGCAGAGCCGGCGCCAGAAGCCGTTGGTGAACGCACCCACCATCACGTACTGGCCGTCCGCGCACGGAAACGCCTGATACGGAACGATCTGGGCATGGCCGCGGCCGAGACGAGGGATCGTCCTGCCCATGGTGGCGACGGAGGGGATGTAGTTGGCCATCATCGCGATCGACGCATCGAGCATCGCAACCTCGACGTGCTGGCCCTCGGGATGGTCGTCTCGACAATGCAGGGCGGCGAGGATGCCGACGAGCGCGAAGAGCCCTGTTGCGAAGTCCGAGATCGGGGCGCCGATGCGGACGGGGCCTCCGCCGACCTCGCCGGTGATGCCCATCAGACCAGCGACCGCCTGCATGATGATGTCGTTGGCCGGCCGGTCGCGCCACGGGCCGCTCGAGCCGAACGCCGAGATCGAGCAGTAGATGAGACCCGGGCGCACCTGGCGCAGGTCGTCGTAGCCGAGGTGGTGGCGATCGAGCACGCCGGGCCGGAAGTTCTGCACCACGATGTCGGACTCGCGGGCCAGATCGGTCGTGAGTCGGCGGCCGTCCTCGGTCGACAGGTCGATGAGCACCGACCGCTTGTTGCGATTGAGCGCGAGGTAGTAGTCGGACTCCTCCGGGCCGAGCATCGGTTCGCCCATGTAGCGCGACCCGTCCCCGCGGGTCGGCTTCTCGACCTTCACGATGTCCGCCCCGAGGTCGGCCAGGAACATCGTCGCGAACGGCCCGGCGGCCGCATGGGAGAAGTCGAGGACACGGAGGCCCTCCAGTGGGAGGCCCGCGGATCGCCCAGATGTCCAGCTCACCGTACCGATGTCCTTCCGTCGCGTGTTGGCGCACTATATAATATCTGGCAGACACGCCACCGGTCGTGGGTGGGAACGAGCCCGTACAGTGTACGGCCATGATCGAACGGGAAGTCTCAGTCACCACGCCCGACGGGGACATGACGACCTTCGTCTTCCACCCCGAGGACGATGGGCCGCACCCGGTCGTGCTGTATCTGATGGACGCGCCTGGCATCAGGCCGGCGCTGAGGGACATGGCCTCGCGGCTCGCCACTGCGGGCTACTACGTGATGCTCCCGAACCTCTACTACCGAGCGGGACCGTTCCGTGAGTACGGCAGGTCGGACGAGGACATGCACGCCGTCCGCGAGCTGATGCACACGGTGACGCCGACGAACATCATCGGCGACGCCGAGGCGCTCCTTGCCGTCGCCGGCGCCGATCCGGCAGCCCGTGGCGGCAAGGTCGGCGCGGTCGGCTTCTGCATGAGCGGCGGTCTGGTCATCGCCCTCGCCAAGGCCTTGCCCGACAGGGTTGCTGCCGTTGCGTCGATCCACGGCGCATGGATGGTCCGCGAGACACCCGACTCGCCGCACCTCGGGCTGGAGTCGGTCCGCGCCGAGGTTCACCTGGCCTGGGTCGATCCCGACACTGCGGCGCCCCCCGAGCACATTCCGGTCATGACGGCCGCGCTCGAGGCAGCCGGTGTACGCCACACGCTCGACGTCGTCACTGACGCTCTGCATGGCTTTGCTCCGCAGGGCGAGCGCTACGACCGCACTGCATCGGAGCGGCACTGGGAGCGCGTCCACTCGCTCCTCCGGCGGAACCTCTGATGGCGGACGCGCCCGATCCCCGGCGGTGGTGGACGCTCGGGGTACTGGGCCTGAGCCTGCTGGTCATCGGTATCGACAACAACATCTTGAACGTGGCGATGCCAACCCTGGTGCGCAAGCTCGGCGCCACGCCGTCGCAGCTCCAGTGGATCGTCGACAGTTACGTCCTGGTGTTCGTCGGTCTTCTGCTGATCTCGGGAAGGCTTGGCGACCGGCTCGGCCGCAAGGGCGTCATGACGGCCGGCCTCGTGGTGTTCGGTACCAGCTCGTTGCTGGCGGCTCTCTCGTCGAGCGCGACCCAGCTCATCGCCTGCCGCGCCGTCATGGGGGTTGGTGCCGCGCTGATCATGCCGGCGACCCTTTCGATCCTCGTCAATGTCTTCACCGATCCTGCCGAGCGACGACGGGCCATCGCCTACTGGTCGCTCATGAACGCCACCTCTGCGTTCATCGGACCAGTCACGGGCGGACTGCTGCTGCGCCAGTTCGCCTGGGGGTCGGTCTTCCTGATCAACGTCCCGATCGTGGCCGTCGCCCTGGCGGCCGGGCGAGTCTTGGTGCCGACCTCGCGTGACCCCGATGCCGGCAAGTTCGACCTCGTCGGTGCTGGACTCTCAGCCGCCGCCCTCGGTGCCCTCCTGTGGGGGATCATCGAAGGCCCCAGCAAGGGATGGGGCGAGCCCGTCGTGCTGTTTGCCTTTCCCGCCGCGCTCGCTCTCGGCTTCGCGTTCGTCCGCTGGGAGCTGCGCGCGCCCGACCCCATGGTCGACATCGTCGCCTTCCGGCGTCCCCGGCTCAGCGGGGCCGCGGTCGCGGTGATGATCGCCTTCGTGGCGATGAGCGGCTCGATGTTCCTTGTCATCCAGAGCCTCCAGCTGGTGAAGGGCTACACGCCGCTGACGGCGGCGCTCGCCACCTCGGTGCCGATCTGCACCGTCAACTTCCTGTGGATGCCCCGCGCGCCGCGGATGATCGAGCGCTTCACGGCAAAGCGCATGGTCGTTGGCGGCATCGGCACCATCAGCCTCGCCGCCATGATGATCTCGACGACCACGGCACACTCCAGCTATCTGTTCTTGTTCGTGGCCTTTGCCCTGATGGCCCTGGCATTCAGCTCGTTCCTGCCTGCGAGCACCGAGACCATCATGGCGGCGGTGCCGGCGCAGAAGGCGGGCGCGGGTTCTGCCATCAACCAGATGGCCCGCCAGCTCGGTCAGGCACTGGGTGTCGCGATGGCCGGCAGCGTGGCTGCCTCGGCCTACCCCGGTGGCTTCTCGGCCAAGGAGGTTCCGGGGGTCTCGACTGCCGCGCTCGACACTGCCCGCGGGTCGATCACCGGCGCGGTCCGCGTCGCCAGTCAGCTGACCGGCGACGCGCGTGCCGTGGTGCTCGACGCCGCCCACCATGCGTTCATTCACGGGATGCGCACGGCGATGGCTGCCACGGCGACCATCGCGCTCCTCGGTGCCCTCTACGCCGCCAAGGTCATCCCCTCCGGGCCGCCGCCGGTGGGCGCCGATCTGACGGATGACGATGCGACTCTCGGTCAGCTCGTCGTCGACTGAGGTCAAGCCGATGACGCCAAGGGGTGCTCAACGACCCTTGGGGCTGCCCTCGGTTGCGATCGCGGAGGTCTCGCGGATGCCGGTGATGATGACCTCGACGCCCCGCTCGACGTACTCGCGGGCCCGGAGGCCTGGGCCCGAGCGCGTTGGGCGCCCCCGCCCGAGGCGGGCGTCGACGGCGAGGCGCCCCATGAGGTAGGTCTGGGAGACCGACCAGGCCAGCTCGGCGTCGCGGGCGTTGAAGCCGGCCTTGGTGAAGAACGCGATCCATGCGGAGTAGCTCTCCGGCTTCGTGCCGAACTCAGGCTGCTGCATGTACCAGCCGGCCAGTCCCGGATAGCGCTGATAGGTCTCCCATTGCGAAAGGAGGAAGCGTCGCAGTCCGGCCTCCCAGCCGTCGTCGCTCAGGTCGATCGGCGCCCATTCCTGGCTGACTGCCTCCTGCACCAGGCCGATGAGCTCGTCCTTGCTCGAGACGTGGGTGTAGGTGGTCATGGTGGCCACCCCGAGCTCGTTGGCGACGGCGCGCATGCTGAAGCTGGCCAGTCCGTCGCGGCGGATCAGACGCTGGGCGGCCTCGATGATCGCCTCGAGCGTGAGCGTGTCGCGCCGTGCCGAGGCCCGATTCACCCGTCCGCTCCCGACCGACCGTGCACGTTCGGATCTCCTTCGCCCGGTGGATCGCCCTCACCCGTACCTTGTACGGTACCGCTGCGCCGTGCACAGCCGGGTGCCGGGCGAAGAGTCGCAGGAAGAAGCGAGGCGAATCCGATGCAAGTTGGCGTCCAACTGCCACACACGGGGGCGAAGGCCACGCCCGAGTTCATTCGGGACTGGTGCATGCTGGCGGACGAGGCTGGTTACGGCTCGATCTGGGGCGTCGACCACATGGTGATGCCGCAGCACACGGACTCCAAGTACATCCTGCCGCGCAAGCCAGCAGCGATCGGAGAGGACGCGATCTCCGCGCAGCTTTCCCCCAACTTCGAGCTGATGACCACGCTGGCGTACGTGGCCGCCGTCACCAAGCGGATCCGGATCGGCACGGCGGTGGCGGTGCTGACCATTCGCAATGCCGTCCTGAACGCGCGCCAGTTGGCCACGGTCGACCGCTACTCGGATGGCCGCCTGCTCTACGGCGTCGGCGTCGGTTGGCTGAAGGAAGAGGCCGATGCCATGAACATGCCCTGGGACCGCCGGGGTGCCCGGGCCGACGAGCACATCGCCCTGTTGCGGGCCCTGTGGACCGCTCCCGGTCAGCATGTTGAGTTCCACGGCGAGTTCTGGGACATCCCGCCCATGGACCCCGAACCCCGACCGGTGCAGCAGCCGATTCCGATCCTGATCGGCGGCCACACCGAACCGGCAATCGAGCGCGCCGCCCGGCTCGGTGACGGCTGGATCGCCGCCGGGATGTCGCCCGACCGACTCGCCGAGCACCTCGAGCTGCTGCGCCAGGCCATGGTGCGGCACGGTCGCGATCCCGAGACCATGACCGTCTACGTGTCGAGCACCGCGCCCGAGCCCACGATCGACGACCTCAAGCAGTACGCCGACCTCGGCGTCCACGACGTGAAGATCAACGCGCGGTCGCTCGACGACCTCAAGCGATTCGCCGACGAGATACTCCCCAAGCTCGCCTGACGGCGAGTGCCCGGGGCGGATGCGCCGCGCTGCCGTACGATGTACGGCACTTCATACAATCTGTATGTTCGAGGCAGCTGCAGGCCGCCGACGAGAGAGAGGGTGGGGGACCGTTGGGTGAACAGAGCGCCGAGCCGGCGGTGCTGGTCGAGGCTCGGGACGGAAAGCTGTACATCGCCCTGAATCGGCCGGCCGCCCTGAACGCCCAGAACGAGGAGATGCGCGACTCGCTGGTCGATGCCATCGACCGCTTCGAGCGTGACGACGAGCTTTTCGTGGCCATCGTCTACGGCGTCGGGGGCCGGGCCTTCTCGGCCGGGGCCGACCTCAAGGAGGTGCGGGCGGGCCCCGGCGCCACCGGGCCAACCGACAGACTGGCCCCTCCGGCGCACAAATGGACCTGGCGGCACTTCGAGGCCTTCCGGTGGGCGACCAAGCCGATCATCGCCGCCATCGACGGGCACTGCGTCGGCGGCGGCCTCGAGTTGGCGAACTACTGCGACGTGCGCGTCGCGACCGAGCAGTCCCAGTTCGGCCAGCCCGAGCCCCGCACGATCGGCGGGGCGGGAGGACCCGCGCTGCAGCAGCTGCCGCGCGCCATTCCCATCGGCGAAGCGCTGCTCATGCAGCTGACGGCGCGGCCGATGCCGGCCCGCCGCGCCTACGAGGTGGGGCTCATCCAGCGGCTGTGCCCCGACCGGGAGACTCTCATGGCGGAAGCCGAGACGATCGCCGATCAGATGATGGAGGGCAATCCGGAGGCTCTGCGCGTCATCAAGCGTGTGGTGCGGTGGGGCGCGGACATGAGCGCCGAGCAGGCCGAGAAGCTGGCGTTGTTCGGAAGTGAGGTCGCCGAGCGTGTCGCAGGGTCCGCACGTCCGTGATGCCCGCCGGCCGAACCGGTTCGAGGTCTGGGCCTCGCACGGGGGTATCGGGCGAGATGGCTGAACAGCGACCGCGGCGGTCGTTCGACCGCTTCTTGCGCTTGCGCCGTCGGCGCCAAGGCCTGAGTGTGGCGCCGGAGTTGCCGGACGTCGACGTTGAGCGTCTGGTGGGGGCGATCGCCGGCTTGTTGGGTGAGCGTGAGCGGACGACGCAGCGGGCGATGGCGAGCCGGGTGTTGCACGCCTATGCGGGTCTTGACGAGATGGGCCGGGCGCGCTTCCTGGGTCTGTTGGCGAATCGATTCGGTACCGATGATGCTGCCGTGTTGGACGCGGTGGATGCGTTTCACGCAGCGGAGCCGGGTGCAGAGCGGATGATCGCCGAGCGGGCGTTGCGGCGGGCGGTGACGCCGCGTCATGCGGAGTTCTTGCATCTGGTCACCGGATTGCCTGATGGGGTGAAGCTCCTCGTTGATCTTCGTGCCGAGCTGTTGGGGATCCGGGCCCGTGATCCGGCGTTGGGGTTCCTTGATGACGAGCTGGCGGGGCACCTGTCGACGTTGTTCGACGTCGGGCTGCTCGAGTTGCGCCGGATCACGTGGGACGGGGCGTCGGCGGCGGTGCTCGAGAAGCTGATCGCCTATGAGGCCGTGCATGAGATCGACGGGTTCGAGGATCTGAAGCACCGCTTGGAGAGCGATCGGCGTTGCTATGCCTTCTTTCATCCGGCTATGCCTGATGAGCCGCTGGTGTTCGTCGAGATCGCGCTGGTGCGGGGGATGGCGACAGAGTTGCGACCGCTGCTCGACCTTGACAGCTCGACGATCGATCCCGAGGACGCCGATGCCGCGGTGTTCTATTCGATCACGTCGCCGCAGCGGGGCCTGGCTGGTGTCGCGCTCGGCAACGAGCTGATCAAGCAGGTGGTCGAGGCGTTACGCCGTGATCTTCCGAGGCTCGAGACGTTCGTGACGTTGTCGCCGATCCCCCGGTTCCGGCCGTGGCTCGAGGCACGAGTGGCGATGAGGGGCCTGTCGCAGTTCGAGCAGGAGTCGGTCGGGCTCGAGCTGCGCCCCGATGATGCCGTGTGGCTGGAGCGGGCCCGTCCGGGCTTGTTGTCGTTGTGCGCGCGGTATCTCACGACCCTCGATCACGGGCGGGCCGCTGACCCGGTGGGGAACTTCCATCTCTCGAACGGTGCGGTGGTGGAGCGGGTCAACTGGATGGCCAACCCGGCGTCGTACGGCATGGCCGAGTCGCTGGGGCTGATGGTCAACTACCGCTACGACCTCGACGCCATCGGCCCCAATGCCCGGGCCTACCTCAACGGCGAGACCATCACCGCGTCCAATCGCGTGAAGAACCTCATCAAGTGAGGCGCCTTCGACGAGACATTTGCAACCAAACGAGGGTCTAGGAGACACACATGCTCTATATCGGTGGGGAATGGCGGTCGGCGGTGTCGGGGCGGACGTTTGAGTCCACGAATCCGGCGACGGGAGCGGTGATCGACTCGGTGGCCGATGGTGGCGTCGAGGACATGCGGGCAGCGATCGATGCTGCGTATGGGGCGTTTGACGACTGGGCGGGCCGGACGGCGTATGAGCGGTCGGCGTTCTTGTACCAGGCCTATCAGTTGATGCTCGAGCGCCGGGAGGCGCTGG
>JAEKLB010000179.1 GCA_019510095.1 Acidobacteriota bacterium
CCGACTTCGCGATCCACAACTGTGACTGGGAGCTGCTGGGCCAGCACAGCGACGGGATCATCGCCACCACGGGCTGCCTTGGCGGCCACGTCCTCCAATCGTTGCTGCGGGGCGACGAGCGCGACGCCTACGAGAAGGCCGCCCGGCTCCAGGAGATCTTCGGGCGCGACAACCTGTTCGTCGAGCTCCAGGACCACGGCCTTCCTGACCAGAAGCGCACGAACCCGCAGCTCGTCGAGATCGCCAAGAAGCTCGGCGCGCCGCTCCTCGCGACCAACGACAGCCACTACGTCCACCGCCATGACGCGGAAGCACACGACGCGCTCCTGTGCGTACAGACCGGCTGCACGATCGACGACCCCAACCGGTTCAAGTTCAGCTCCGACGAGCACTACCTCAAGACCGCCGCCGAGATGCGGTATCTCTTCGACGAGTTGCCGACGGCGTGTGACAACACCCTCTGGGTCGCCGAGCGGTGCAACGTCGAGATCGAGTTCGGCAAGCCCAAGCTGCCGGCGTTCCCGCTCCCGCCGGGATTCGCCACCGACACCGAGTACCTCGGCCACCTGACCACGGAGGGGGCCGAGCAGCGGTGGGGGAGCCCGCTCCCACCGGTCGTCGTCGAGCGCCTCAACTACGAGCTCTCGGTCATCGACGGCATGGGGTTCTCGTCGTACTTCCTCATCGTGTGGGACCTCATCGCCCACGCCCGCCGCAACAGCATCCGTGTCGGGCCCGGGCGGGGAAGCGCCGCCGGCTCGGCGGTCGCCTACAGCCTGCGCATCACCGACGTCGACCCCATCAAGTACGACCTGCTCTTCGAGCGGATGCTCAACCCGGGCCGCAAGCAGATGCCCGACATCGACATGGACTTCGACGACCGCTACCGCGACGAGATGATCCGGTACGCGGCCGAGCGCTATGGCCGCGATCACGTCGCCCAGATCGTCACCTTTTCGACCATCAAGGCCCGGGCTGCTGTTCGGGACGCGGCCCGCGTGCTCGGCTATCCCTACGCCGTCGGTGACCGGGTGGCGAAGGCCATGCCGCCGCTCGTCATGGGGCGTGACACGCCGCTCTACGCCTGCCTCGACAAGCACGAGAAGTTCGAGGACGGCTTCAACGCCGCGCAGGAGCTGCGCGACATGTACGGCGCCGACCCTGATGTGAAGCGGGTCGTCGACGTGGCCAAAGGGCTCGAGGGCCTTCGCCGCCAGGACGGCATCCATGCCGCGGCGGTCGTCATCACCGACCTCCCGCTCACCGACTACCTCCCGATCCAGCGCAAGCCGGTCGCGGGGATGGCCATCGAGCTGGCACCGATCGTCACCCAGTACGAGATGCACGGCGTCGAAGAGCTCGGGCTGTTGAAGATGGACTTCCTCGGGCTGCGCACCCTGTCGGTGATCGAGAACGCGCTCGAGCTCATCACCGAGACCACTGGCAAGCGGCCCGACATCGACAACGTCGACCTCACCGACGAGAAGACCTTCGAGCTCCTTCGCCGGGCCGACTCCATCGGCGTGTTCCAGCTCGAAGGTGGGCCGATGCGCTCGCTGCTGCGATCGCTGGCGCCGACGTCGTTCGACGACGTGGCCGCACTCGTCGCCCTGTACCGACCGGGCCCGATGGCGGCCAACATGCACAACGACTACGCCGACCGGAAGAACGGTCGCAAGCCGGTCGCGTACCTCCATCCCGAGATGGAGGAGCTCCTCGGCGACACCTTCGGGCTGATGATCTACCAAGAGTCGGTCATGCGGGTCGCCCAGAAGTTCGCCGGCTACTCCCTCGAGGAGGCCGACAACCTCAGGAAGGCCTGCGGGAAGAAGGACCGGGCGCTCATCGCCAAGGAGCGCGAGAAGTTCGTCACCGGCTGCGAGACCACCGGCTACGGCTCGGCGCTCGGCACCCAGCTCTTCGACATCATCGAGCCGTTCGCCGACTACGCCTTCAACAAGGCCCATGCCTGCGGCTACGGCCTGATCGCATACCAAACGGCGTGGCTCAAGGCCAACCACACGGTCGAGTACCTCGCTGCCCTCCTCACCTCGGTGAAGGACAACCAGGACAAGTCGGCGGTGTACCTCAACGAGTGCCGGGCGCGGGGCATCACCGTGCAGGTGCCCGACGTGAACCGGTCGGCGTCCGACTTCTCGGTGGCCGGCGGGATCATCCTGTTCGGGCTGTCAGCGGTCCGGAACGTGGGCGAGGGCCTCGTTGGCCTGATCGTCCAGGAGCGCGAGGCGGCAGGGCCGTTTGCCGACTTCTACGACTTCTGCGACCGGGTCGACGTCAACGTGCTCAACAAGCGGACCATCGAGTCGCTGATCAAGGCCGGCGGCTTCGACTCGCTCGGCCACGAGCGCCGCGGCCTGCTCGAGGTCCACGAGGTCATCATCGACCGCACCCTGGCCCGCCGCCGGAAGGAGGCCGAGGGCCAGTTCGACCTGTTCTCGGCCGTCACCGCGGCGGCCCCGGTCGAGGCCCGGCTGCCGATCCCCGATCACGCCTTCGAGAAGATGGAGAAGCTCGCCTACGAGAAGGAGATGCTCGGGCTCTACGTGAGCGACCACCCGCTCATGGGCATCGAGCAGCAGCTCCGGCGCAAGACCGACGCCACCATCGCCGAGCTGCGGGAGTCGCCCGGCACCGAGATGCGGGTGGTCGGCGGGGTGGTCACCGGGCTCCAGCGCAAGTACACGAAGAAGGGCGAGCTGATGGCCGTCTTCGTGCTGGAGGACCTCGAGGCCGCCATCGAGGTCATGGTCTTCCCCAAGACGATGGCCGAGCACGGCTTCAAGCTGGCCGACGACCGGGTCATCTGCGTGAAGGGCCGCCTCGACACCCGGGAGGACGTGCCCAAGATCGTCGCCATGGACGTGATCCCCGTCGAGCTCGTCCACGACGCCCCGCCCCTCCGGCTCAGCTTCCCGGCCCACGCCCTCGACGAGACCAGGGTCGACACCCTGAAGCGCCTGCTCACAGCCCACCCGGGCCCCTCGCCGGTGTTCCTCACCGTCGGGGCCCAGACCGTCCGGCTCTCCGACGACTTCCGGGTCGACGAGACCAACGGCCTGCGGGGCGAGCTCCTGACCGAGTTCGGGGCGGCGGCGCTCCAGGCCTGAAGGAATCCCTGATCGGGCCGTCATTCGGGCCGATGTGGCAACCCGAGGGGAGGGTCTGGCCGATTTTCCGCGATACTTGTACGAACACGTGTCGGGAGATCGGGGAGCCGAAGCGCACATGGCGATCGACATCGAGACGAAGGACTGCACCGCCCTGGGCGACGCGGAGCTTGGCGAGCTGGGCGACATCTGCGCCGACGGCCCGGCCAAGTACGACATCGGGCTGCTCTCGAAGCAGCGGGACGAATGGGTGCTCATCACCCACGCGCGGTCCGGCGGCGCCCTCCACGGCTTCTCGTTCTGCACGCTGGAGCGCATCGGCGGCACGCCGTGCGTGCTCATCGGCATGGCGTCGATCCGGCGCACGGCCAAGCGGGGCGAGACCCTCAAGGCGATCATGGGCGACCAGCTGCGGCGGGCGGTCCTGGCCTTTCCCGACGAGGACGTGCTGATCGGCACCCGATTCGCCGATCCCTCCGGCTTCGATGCCTTCACCGCCTACCTGAAGCTCAACGACATCATCCCCCGCCCCGGCTTCAAGCCCACCGGTGAGGATCGGGCCTGGGGTCGCCGGCTGGCCAAGCGCTTCGGGTGCGACGCCGACTACGACGACCGCACCTTCGTCGCCAAGGGCACCGGCTCGCCGGCCTGCGTCCTCGATCACGACTCGGCCAAGCCGGAGAAGATCGACGCCGAGGTCAAGAAGCTGTTCAAGGACGTGAAGACCGCCAAGGGCGACTCCCTGGTCGCCTTCGGCTGGGCCATGGCGGAGGACCTCGCCAAGCTTGCCTAAGTGACCCGAGTCACTCATGGACCTCGCTGACGCCCTCCGGCGCCGGCGGATGGTGCGCAACTTCACAGGCGAGGCCTCGCCGGCGGGTTCGCTCGATCGCGTCCTGGCCTCCGCCTTCCGGGCCCCGTCGGCCGGCAACACCGCCGGTCTCGACCTGGTGGTGCTGACCGGCCCCGACACCGAGCGGTACTGGGCAACGACGTTCACCCCGGAGGGTCGCGACGGCTTCCGGTGGCAGGGCCTGTTCCGGGCGCCGGAGCTGGTGGTGGTCGTCGTCGACCCGGCGGCCTATCCCGAGCGGTACGGCGAGCCCGACAAGGCCGCCACCGGCCTCGGCGCAGGTACCGACCGCTGGCCCGTGCCGTTCTGGTGGGTCGACGCCGGCATGGCGGTGGAGAACATCCTCCTCGCCGCCGTCGCCGAAGGCCTCGGGGCCTGCTTCTTCGGCCTGTTCGGGCACGAGGAAGCCGTCCGCCGGGAGCTGCGGGTCCCCGCCGGCCGCCGGCTGGTCGGCACGGTCGCCCTGGGCCCGCCGGCGCCCGACGAGCCGGGGCGCTCAGCCGGCCGGGGCCGGCCGGATCACCTCCACTGGACCGAGTGGTCAAGTCTGGGCCCCGATCGGTAGCGTGCTGGTCATGGCCAATCAGATCCCGGTCGTCGACTACCTCTCGCTCGACGGCGCCCCGCACCTCGAGGCGCAAGAGTGCGAGAACTGCGGCGCTCTCTACTTCGGTCGGCGCAACGCGTGCGCCAAGTGCTTCAAGCCCGGCCCGTTCAAGGTGCGGCGGCTCGCCGACACCGGCACGATCCGCGGCTTCAGCATCATCCAGCGGGCGGTGCCGGGGCTGACGGCGCCCTACGTCTCCGCCCTCGTCGACCTCGACGGCGGCGGTTCGGTGAAGGGGAACATCATCAACACCGAGCCCTCACCGGAGAACATCAAGCTCGGCATGCCGGTCCGGTTGGCCACCTACAGCCTTGGCACAGACGACGATGGGACGGAGGCCGTGGCATTCGGCTTCCAGCCCGCCTAGAGCAGGGGGAACACACATGTCAGACGACGTCTTCATCATCGGTCTCGCCCAGCACAAGTTCGGGCGCTTCCCCGAGAAGGACTCCCTCGACATGGCGAGCGAGATCGCCATGGCGGCCCTCGCCGATGCCGGCATGACCATGGCCGACATCGACGTGATGGGTTGCGGCTCACTGCTCGAGGCCGGCTCCGGCCAGCGCATCCTCCACCAGATCGGTGCCACCGGCATCCCGGTCTACAACGTCACCAACGCCTGCGCGACGGGCGCCAACGCCGTGCGCGTCGCCTACATGGAGATCAAGGCCGGCATCTCCCAGGTCGGCCTGGCGGTCGGCTTCGAGAAGATGGGCAAGTCGGGGCTGCTCGGTTTGGCCGCGAAGGTCGCTGGCGCGGACAAGAAGGTGTGGGCCCCGGCCGGTCGTACCGGCAGCGTCATGCCCACCGAAGGTGTGCTGGGCAGCGGGATGATGCCCGCCGTCTTCGCCGAGATCGCCATGGAGTACGCCAACAACAACGATGGCGTCGGCTTCGAGCAGTTCGCCAAGGTCGCCGAGAAGAGCCACGCCCACTCGGTGCTCAACCCGTACTCGCAGTACCGAAAGGCGTTCTCCCTCGAGGAGGTCATGAACGCCGAGGTCATTGCCTGGCCCAACACGCTGCCGATGTGCGGCCCCACCGGCGACGGCGCGGCGGCGGTCGTCATCGTCTCCGGCGAGAAGCTCAAGACGCTGCCGGACGACGTGCGCAAGCGGGCGGTCAAGATCTCGGCCTCGGTGATGACGTCCGACCCGTGGACGGCGGGGGGCCAGGCGGGCCCCGACGTCAACACCTGCACCCGGATGGCGGCCGACAAGGCCTACGAGATGGCCGGCGTCGACCCCCAGGATCTCGACCTGGTCGAGCTGCACGACTGCTTCGCCACCGCCGAGCTGGTGCACTACGACAACCTCCGCCTGTGCGAGCCCGGCATGGCCGGCAAGTTCATCGACGAGCGGGGTCCCTGGCGCGACGGCAAGATCCCCGTCAACGTGTCGGGCGGCCTGGTCTCGAAGGGTCATCCCCTCGGTTGCACCGGCGTCGCCAACCTGGTCGAGGTCGGCATGCACCTCCGGGGCGAGGCGGGCGACCGCCAGATCCCCGACGCCAAGGTCGGGCTCACCCACGTCATCGGCCTCGGCTCGACCTGCGCCATCCACATCCTGGAGAAGGTTTCGTAGTTTCGCCTCGGAAGCAGAGCTTCCTCGGCGAGTTTTGATGCCGGCCTCTGGCCGGCGACGGGAGGGCCGACCGGCAAAGCCGGATCGGCCCTTTCCTAGTGGCTTCCTAGTGGTGGAGCTGCTCGAGCAGCGCGTCCACGGCGTCGACGGGTGCGTTGCACGTGAAGTGCTCGCAGACGTAGGCGTGGCCGTCGGTGCGGCCGTCCCAGAGGGGTGAGTCGAAGCGCTCGCCCCAGGTCAGCACGACTGACGGCAGATAGCGGTGGTGGACCGCCGCCACCAGGTCGGCTCGGTCGCCGGCTACGGCGACCTCGGTGATGCCACCGGTCACCAGGTCGACTGCTGCCAGCAGGTTGGCGAAGGCGGACGGGTGGGAGCTGGCGACCTCGCCCAGCATCGTGACGATCGTGGTTGCCGCCTCGTCGTAGCGGGACTCCCCGGTGATGGCGGCGAGCCGGGCGAGGGCCACCGCGGCCAGCGAGTTGGCCGACGGTGTGGCGCCGTCGAGGAGGTCCTTCTGCCGGGCCACCAGTTGCTCGGCGTCGTGGCCGGTCGTGAACAGTCCACCGCCATCGCCGTCCCAGAAGAGCTCGAGCATGGCGTCCGCGGCTGTTCGCGCCTCGGCGATCCACCGGGCCTCCCCGGTCGCCTCGGCGAGCCGGGTGAACGCGTCCACGAGGGCGGCGTGGTCGGCGGCGTAGGCGAGGTGGCGGGGGCCGGTCTCGGCCTGCCAGGAGCGCCGCCAGCGGCCGTCGACCCGTAGCTGGGCGAGCAGGAAGTCGGCGATCTGACGAGCTGTGGTGAGCCACGCCTCGTTGCCGAGGGCGGCGCCGGCCTCGGCGAGGGCCGAGAGGAAGAGCGCGTTCCACTCGGTGAGGACCTTGTCGTCGAGCCCGGGCCGGACCCGGCGCTCACGCCGATCGAACATCGCCTGGCGAGCACGCTCCACCTCCGG
>JAEKLB010000043.1 GCA_019510095.1 Acidobacteriota bacterium
GAGCCGGCCGACCCCGTCACCGTGGCCGAGGAGCTGCGGCGAGCCGGGCTGCTCGAGGCCATCGGCGGGCCGGCCCTGCTGCTCACCCTCCAGGCCGGCACGCCGGCCACGTCCAACGCCGGCCGCTACGCCCGGATCAGCAACGAGCACGCCCTGCTGCGGCGGCTCATCGGTGTGGCCGGCGAGATCGCCGAGCTCGGGTACAGCCTCCCCGACGACGTCGTCGCCGCCGTCGACCGGGCAGAATCGCTGGTCTTCGACGTCGCCCAACGACGGGTCACCGATTCGACCAGGCCCATCAAGGAGCTCCTCGACGCCAGTCTCGACCGGCTGGAGATGCTCTACGAGAAGGGCGACTCGATCACCGGCCTGCCCACCGGTTACAACGGCCTCGACGAGATCATGTCGGGCCTCCAGCCCTCGTCACTGGTGATCGTCGGAGCGCGACCCGCCACCGGCAAAACCGCCTTCGCTCTGGGCATGGCGGCGCACGCAGCGCTCGAGGTGAACCGGCCGGTGCTGTTCTTCTCGCTGGAGATGAGCCACCTCGAGATCACCCAGCGCATCCTGTCGTCCGAGGCGCGGGTCGAGAGCACCAAGATGCGCAACGGGCGCTTGTCGGAGTCCGACTGGACGAAGATCAGCCACGCCATCGGCCGCCTCGCCGAAGCGCCGCTGTTCATCGACGACGATCCGCAGACCACGGTCATGGAGATCAGGTCGAAGGCGCGGCGGCTGAAGTCGCGTGAAGGCGACCTCGCGCTCGTTGTCGTCGACTACCTCCAGCTCATGACCGGTCGGACCAGTGCCGAGAACCGCCAGGTCGAGGTGTCGGAGATCAGCCGCGGTCTCAAGATCCTCGCTCGCGAGCTCGAGATCCCCGTCGTCGCCCTGTCGCAGCTCTCACGAGGTCTCGAGCTGCGGGCCGACAAGCGCCCGATGCTGGCCGACCTTCGTGAATCCGGCTCGCTCGAGCAGGACGCCGACGTCGTGATGTTCCTGTACCGCGACGAGCTCTACAACCCGGAGTCGGCCGACCGGGGCACCGCTGAGGTGTTGGTCTCGAAGCACCGTTCGGGACCGACGGGCATGGATCGCCTCGCCTTCCTCGACCACTACACCCGCTTCGCCAACATGGCGAAGGGGATGTAGGCGCGTGAAGTTCGGCATCAGCTTTCCCTATCGACTGATCGGCGACGATCCCGAGCTGTATCGACACTTCGTCCAACTGGCCGAGGAGCTCGGGTTCGGTTACGTGACCTTCATCGACCACGTGCTCGGTGTCGAGCACGCACGTCGCCAACCACCCCTGACCGTCCAGTACAACGAGGAATCCGTCTTCCACGAGCCGTTCACGCTCATGAGCTGGCTGGCCGCGCACACCGAGCGGCTGGAGCTGGTCACGGCGGTTCTCGTCCTCGCGCAGCGGCAGGCGGCCCTCGTGGCCAAACAGGCGGCCGAGGTGCACCAGCTGTCGGGGGGGCGACTTCGACTCGGCGTTGGCACCGGCTGGAACCACGTTGAGTACGAGAGTCTTGGCGTTCCGTTCGACGGCCGAGGGGCCCGCTTCGAGGAACAGATCGAGATCCTCCGCAAGCTCTGGACCGAGCCCGTCGTGGACTACGCCGGAACGTTCCACCGCATCGACCGTGCCGGCATTCGCCCCCTTCCGGGTGAGACGGTGCCGGTGTGGCTCGGCGGCTTCAGTCGTGCCCAACTCGACCGCTGCGCCCGCATCGGTGACGGCTTCATCTGGGAACAGGTCGTGATCCAATCCGGCGAGGCTCGGCCCGAGTGGTGGCAGTTGAACGAGTCGAACCCCCTCCGGCGTGGCGTCGACTTCATCCGGGCACGAGCCGCCGAGGTGGGGCGGAGCCCCGACTCCATCGGGCACCAGCTCGGGACCATCGACACCGGTCATGACGCCGCCCGCTTCGTTGAACCGTGGTCGGGCATCGGCGGCACCCATCTCACTGTCGCCGTTCGCGGCGAGGGTCCTGACCTGCTCGATGGTCTACGCCACGTGGGGCGCGACCTCGGGTCGCTCCTGCACAGCTAGCACGGCCCGCCGGGACGAAGCACACCAATCGCTGGGCGCGATAGGGCACGGCAATCAGTGGACACGAAACAGTCTTGGACGTGCCGCTTGACGTCGTCGATACTCCGACAGTCAGTTGTCGCTCGATGGCGAGCGGCAGGGGGTTTTAGTCAGTCGACTTAGTTGGCTCCGCCGAGACGTCGTCAGCTCGCACCCAAAACGGTGCAGCAGCGGCCGACCGGTAGGGACCTGCATCACCAACGCATCGATCGTGCCCACGCCAGAGGCGGAGGCATCTGAAGGGGAGGCAGCAATGAAGCGGTCCCGGGTTCGTCGAGGTCTCGTACTCGTCGCAGTCCTCGGGTTTGTGCTCGCGCTCAGCGGCACGACCGAGGCGCCGGCGAAGACGAAAGCCTGCAAGAAGGGTTTCGTCCGCAACAAGGCCAAGAAGTGTGTGAAGAAGGCTGCCGCCAAGAAGACGACGGCGAAGAAGTCCACCGCGACGACGGGGCAGGCCGATTCCCGCAAGCCTGGTGGGACGATCACCTATCTCAACACCTTTGAACAGCCCTCGCTCGATCCAGCCGCTGTGTCAGCTGTGAACCCGACGTCTGGTGCGGTGATGGCATCGGCCGTCTTCGACCAACTCGTGTATGTCGACGCCAAGAGCGGGGATGTGCTGCCCGGCCTGGCGAAGTCGCTCACCTCAACTGATGCGAAGGTCTGGACGCTCAAGATGCGCCCGGGCGTGAAGTTCACGGACGGCACGCCGGTCGACGCCGCCGCGGTGAAGTACAACTGGGCGAGGATGGCGGACCCCGCCAACAAGTCCCCGAATCTGACGACTGCGGCCAGCATCAAGGACATGCAGGTGGTTGATCCGCAGACGCTGCAGGTCACCCTGGTCAGCCGGAACGGACAGTTCCCGAGATTGATCGCTAGCGCCGGGATCACGTTCGTCGGCTCGCCGACTGCTCTCCAGGCGGATCCGGACTTCCGGAACAACCCGGTCGGCGCCGGGCCGTTCATGCTCAAGGAGTGGGTCCACGACGACCACCTCACGCTGGTGCGGAACCCCAACTACTGGGACGCCCCCCGCCCCTACGTCGACAAGCTCGTCTTGAAGCTGATGTCCGATCCTGCCCAGCGGTACAACACATTCATCGCCGGTCAGGCCGACATCGTCACCTCATACCTCGACTACAGCATCTTCACCCGGGCCAAGTCGGCCGGATTCCCGACGTATCCGCTGCTGACGCCGGTCGGTGGCGGCAACGTCATGTTCAACGTGGCGAAGGCGCCCTTCGACGACATCAGGGTTCGCACTGCGGTCTACGACGCCCTCGATCCCGATGACCAGAACCAGGTGATGAACAACGGTGACGCCGCCACCGCCCCACCCCCGGCACTCATCCGACAAGGGTCAAACATCTATGACCCGGACCCGTCGCTTCGGTTCCCGAAGCACGACCATGTCGTTGCGCAGCAGCTGCTTGACGACCTTGCCAAGCAGAACGGGGGTCCCTTGGAGTTCTCCCTCACGGGTGTGATCGGCGACAAGAACCTGGAGTACATGCAATCCCGCCTCAACCAGTACCGGAACCTGAAGGTCACGATCCGCGGCATCAACGGAGGCGACTACGGGACGACCCTGGTCAGCGGCAACTTCCAGGCGATCTTCTACCTTGCCGGTGGCTTCGATCCCGAGCCCGACTTCTACAACGAGTTCCACACGGGCGCATCGAGGAACTACTGGAAGTTCTCCCACGCCGGACTTGACGCCGCCCTCGACGACGGCCGGGCTGCCCTCGATCCTGCGGTGCGCCGGAAGGCCTACGCCCGGATGGAGAAGATCCTCAACGACAACTACATCGCCTCCTACTTCTCACCGACCATCGGGGGATTCGACGGCGGCTACGTGACCCAGAAGGACGTCAAGAACTTCGACGACGCCATCACCTTCGGCCCGCCCCGGTGGGCGCTGATCCGCAAGGACTCCTGAGGCCGGCCATGATGGCGAAGGAACACTCTTCGAACGTGCCTTCACGCAGGCAGATCCGGGATGCCTTGGCTCGACACGTCGAGGCGTTCAGCGGTCTCGATCGGGACGGGTGGTTGGCGAACTTCACCGATGAACCCGAGCTGATCGAGCCTGCGGACGCCCCTGCCCGGTACGGGAGAGAGCACTTCGCCGAGGTCATCGATCGCGTCATCGCCGCTGGGCGGGTGGTGAAGCTCACGCCGGTCCTCGCGATCGTGAACGGGAACCAGGTCGCGGCTCACATCGATGTCGAGTCGATAACCGGAGGGCAGGTCGCGCGCTCATCGGTCCTCGAGGTGTTCACGATCGCCGAGGACGGTCGAGTCGCGAGCATTCAGGCGTTCATGGAAACCGCTGATCCCTCATCGCCCGAGACCTGGGGCGATGAGGGCCAGCGCGGATGAAGCGCGAGGTCTGAGCCTCTCGTGTGGCGGCACGTACGACATCGGCTTGTTCATGTGGTGGCCGTTCTCTTCATCGTGACGTTCGCGACCATGTTCATGGTCGACCTCGGGCCGGGCGACCCGGCGTCCGTGCTGCTCGGGGACGCCATCACGCCGCAGCTGATCAAGCAGGTCCACCACGACCTGGGCCTCGACAAGCCTCTCATCGAGCGGTACGGCAGCTGGGTCGCGCATGCGGCGACGCTCGACTTCGGGAAGTCGTACCGCACGAAACAACCCGTCTGGTCGTCAATCCGGCAGCGGCTGCCGGTGACCCTCGAGCTCGCCCTCCTGGCGCAGTTGCTGGCGCTGCTCGTGGCCATTCCCGTCGCGCTTTGGACGGCGTACCGGGCCGATGGTCGACTCGACCGCCTCTGGAGCGTTGGCAGCTCTCTCGCCATCTCCTCGCCTGCATTCGTCCTCGGTCTGGTTCTGGCGTACTTCCTCGGCGTGCGAGCTCGGTGGTTCCCCGTGACTGGCTGGACCCCATTTGGTCAGTCGCCCCTCGACAACCTCCGGGGTGCGTTCCTGCCCGCCTTGACGCTCGCTGTCGGCGAGATCGCCGTCTACTCGCGGCTCTTGCGCGCCGACATCATCGCCACCCTTCAGGAGGACTACGTCCTCGCGGCGAGGTCTCGTGGCCTCTCGGACCTCTACGTCCTCGTACGCCATGCCCTTCGCCCCTCCTCGTTCTCCCTCCTGACGCTGGCCGGCCTGAGCCTGGGACGGCTCATCGGCGGCGCCGTTGTGGTGGAGTCGCTCTTCGCCCTGCCTGGCGTTGGCCAGCTCCTCATCATCTCCATCAACACCAAGGACGTCCTCACCGTGCAGGGCATCGTCGTCTTCGTCGCCCTCGCCTACGTGGTGATCAACGCCACGATCGACGTCGGCTACGCCTGGCTCGATCCCCGGGTGCGCGGGGTGTACGCACGATGACCGCCATCGAGGGCCTTCCCGTCACCGTGGCCGCCGGGATCGATCCGACGATGCCGCCCGGCCCCGGTGGGCGCTCGACAGCGTCGGGGGTCGCAACGACACGAAGGCGCGGGCGCGCCAGCCGAGTGATGGCCATTCTGGCGATCATGTGGTTGGGGCTGGTCCTCGTCCTCGCCATCGGCGCCGACCTCCTTCCCCTCGCCCCGTACGACGCACCGGTCGGCGGCCCTCGTGAAACCCCCGGTCTCCGGCTCCATGAGCCCCTTGGCACCGATGCCATCGGCCGCAGCCAGCTCTCCCGCGCCATCTACGGAGCACGCGTCTCGCTCTCGGTTGGCATCCTGTCCGTGCTCCTCGGGCTCGCCGCCGGTGGCACCCTCGGGATGATCGCGGGGTACTTCGGCGGGAAGCTCGACGCCGTCATCGGCACGCTGAACGATTCGGTCCTCGCGTTCCCACCACTGGTTCTCCTGCTCGCGATCACGGCCATCTTCCGACAATCGCTCCCCACCCTCATCGGTTCGCTTGCAGTGCTGAGCACCCCCTCATTCGTCCGGCTGGCCCGAGCCGGTGCGCTGTCGTACAAGGAACGAGAGTTCGTCATCGCCGCCCGCTCGATGGGCGCGAGTCATGCGCGGATCCTGACGAGAGAGCTCCTGCCCAACCTGATGTTCTCGCTCCTCTCGTACTCGTTCCTCATCGTGGCCGTGATCATCGTCGCCGAGGGATCCCTGAGCTTTCTCGGCCTCGGCATCCCGCCCCCGACTCCCAGCTGGGGCGGCATGGTGGCAACCGGCCGCGACTACTTGGCGACTGACCCCCAGCTGGTGTTCACGCCAGCCGTCATCTTCCTCTTGACCGTTCTGTCGTTCAACGTGCTCGGCGACCGCGCTCGGCGCCGCTTCGACACCCGGGCCTCGGCTCTGTCGTGAGTGCAGAGGAAGCCGTTGTGGATGCGGGCATCCCGCCTCCGGGCATGTCGCCGCTCCTCCAGCTGCGTGGGGTCTCGACGTGGTTCGAGACACCGGCCGGCGCCGTGCGCGCCGTCGACGACGTCGACCTGACGCTGGTGGCCGGCCGCTCGCTTGGCCTGGTCGGCGAGTCGGGCTCAGGCAAGTCGGTGCTGTCGCGCACGATCATGCGGCTCCTGCCACCGAACGCCAAGGTCTCCGGGGAGGTGATCTTCGAGGGCCGGAACCTGCTCAGCCTCCCTCGACGAGAGGCTCGGCGGCTCTGGGGTGCCGAGATCTCCATGGTCTTCCAGGATCCGATGACATCCCTCAACCCGGTTGTCCGCGTGGGGCGCCAACTCACCGAGTCGATGCGACTGCACCTGGACATCACGCGCCGCGAGGCCCAGCGGCAAGCGCAGGACCTGCTGGCGCAGCTCGGCATCCCGGAACCCGGTCGGCGCATGCGGGGCTACCCGCATGAGCTCTCGGGCGGAATGCGACAGAGAGTCAGCATCGCCGCGGCGCTCGCTTGTAGCCCGCAGATCCTCATCGCCGACGAGCCCACGACGGCGCTCGACGTGACGATCCAACGCCAGATCCTGGATCTCCTGGGCAGGCTGCGAGCAGATCGTGGCATGGCGATGATGCTGATCACCCACGACCTCGGGGTCGTCGCCGGCCGGACAGACGACCTGGCGGTCATGTACGGCGGCCGGATCGTCGAGAGCGGCCCCACCAAGGTGCTCTTCCGGACGCCGCGCCATCCCTACACGGCGGCACTCCTCGCGTCGCTGCCGCGGATCGGTGCCAGGAAGCACGCCCGGCTGGAGACGATTCCTGGTCTCCCGCCCACGGTGATCGACCCCCGCGGCTGCTGCTTTGCGCCTCGTTGCCAGTACGCCACCACCGAATGCCAACAGGAAGAGCCGATGCTGGGTGAGCCTGACGAGAGCGGCCAGCGGTTCGCCTGCTTCCATCCAATCGACGCTGTCACCTCCGTCACCGCTGGCGCCGGCGGTGAGCAATGAGCGCCGACGTCGCCAGTCTGGAACCGGAGGCTCGACCGCTCCTCGAGGTTGAGCACCTGGTCGTCGAGCACCATCTGCCCGGTGGGGCACGCGTGCATGCCGTCTCAGACGTCAGCCTGACGCTCCAGCGAGGCGAGACACTCGGGCTGGTCGGAGAGTCCGGTTGCGGCAAGTCTTCGATCGCCCGGTCGATCCTCATGTTGCGTCCCCCGAACTCGGGCTCCGTGCGCCTGAACGGCGAGGAGCTCGTCGGGATCGGCCCCGCCCGCCTACGCGAGCTGCGCTCGCAGATGCTGATCATCTTCCAGGATCCGATCTCGTCCCTGAATCCGAGGCGAACAGTCCGGTCGATCGTTGCCGAAGGCCTCGTCATTCAAGGAAGGCCGCTGCCACACAAGGAGCTCGTCGATCAGACCCTTCGAGATGTCGGGCTTGATCCAGACGCGGTCGGTGGTCGCCGCCCGCATGAGCTCTCCGGAGGCCAGTGCCAACGTGTCGCCATCGCGCGGGCGCTCGTGCTCCAGCCCGCCCTCCTCGTCTGCGATGAGGCGGTGTCGGCGCTCGACGTCTCCGTGCGCGCTCAGATCCTGAACCTCCTGGAGGATCTCCGCGAGCGGCTCGGCCTGACCCTGCTGTTCATCTCACATGACCTCGCCGTGGTGAATGCCGTCAGCGATCGAGTGGCGATCATGTACCTCGGCAAGATCTGCGAGCTCGCACCAGTCGACGCGATCTATGGAGACCCGCAACATCCCTACACGCACGGGCTCCTCGAGGCGATCCCACAACCCGACCCCGACATTCCGCTCGCGCCTCTCGAGCTCGTTGGTGAGACGGCATCGCCGATCGATCCTCCGTCCGGCTGCCGCTTTCGCACCCGCTGCCCCCGCGCCGAAGCGCTCTGCGCCGCGGACGAGCCCCTCCTGCGGCCGCTGACCGATGGCCACTACGTCGCATGTCACTTCCCAGGGCCGACGCACTCGTTCTCGATGATCCAGACCGGCACGACCGGTGACGACAGCACAGGAGCCTGACGATGCCCGACCCCTCCGCTGAGGTGCTTCTCGATCTCTATCGCCGCATGGTGCGGATCCGACTCTTCGAGGAAGTCGGCGGCCGGGTGGCCGAAGACGGCCGAATGCCAACGGTCCTGCACCTCTACATCGGTCAGGAGGCGGTTGCTGCCGGCGTCTGTGCCAATCTCCGCCCCGACGACCAGATCACGTCGACGCATCGGGGCCACGGCCATTTCATCGCCAAGGGTGGGCAGTACCGACCGATGTTCAGCGAGCTCTTCGGCCGTGCCAATGGAGCCTGCAAGGGCAAGGGCGGGTCGATGCACATCAGCGACATCGACCTGGGGATCCTCGGGGCCAACGGCATCGTCGGCGGCGGCATCCCGATTGCCGTTGGCGCGGCCTTCAGCAACAAGTATCGGGGGAGCGATGCCGTCTCGGTGAGCTTCTTCGGCGACGGGGCCACGAATGAGGGGTCCTTCCACGAGGCCGCGAACATGGCGGCGCTCTGGAAGCTGCCCTGCGTGCTGGTCTGCGAGAACAACTTCTACGGCGAGTGGACGCCGCAACACCTGCACCAGGCGATCGAGTACATCGCCGATCGCGCTGCCGGCTACGGCATGCCCGGCGTCGTCGTCGACGGCATGGATGCGGTTGCCGTGTGGTCGGCGACACAAGAGGCCGTTCGCCGGGCCCGCGCTGGTGAGGGGCCGACGTTGCTCGAGTGCCGGACCTACCGGTACTTCGACCACGTCGGCATGAAGGGTCTGCGCATTGCCTACCGGTCCCAGGAAGAGGTCGACAGCTGGAAGGCACGGGATCCCATTCAGGCGCTCGAAGCCCGCCTCGTCGAGGCAGGAGCGCTCTCCGCGGAGGAGGCGGCCGCCTTCAAGGCCGAGACGCTCGCAGAGATCGACGAGGCGATCGCGTTCGCCGAGGCCAGCCCGTTCCCGGATCCCGCAGAGCTCCTGACCGACGTGTACACGGAGGCGACATCGTGACCACCATCACTGAGATCCAGACCCGCGAGATCTCCTACCTCTCCGCCATCAGTGAGGCGATCACGCAATGCATGCGAGAGGACGATGACGTCTTCCTGGTGGGCGAAGACGTCCGACTGGGATCGGTCTTCCACGTCTACAACGACCTCCTCGCCGAGTTCGGCGAGCGACGCATCGTCGACAGCCCGATCAGCGAAGCAGGGCTGATGGGACTGGGGGTCGGGGCAGCCGCGACTGGCACTCGACCAGTCGTCGACATCATGTTCATGGACTTCATGGGCATCGCCCTCGACCAGCTCGTCAATCAGGCAGCCAAGATGAAGTACATGTTCGGCGGCAAGGCGCGACTGCCGCTGACGGTCATGACGATGGCGGGCGCTGGCGGATCGATTGCCGCCCAGCACAGCCAGAGCCTCGAAGCATGGCTCTGCCACGTCCCCGGGCTCAAGGTCGTCATGCCTTCAGGTCCCTATGAGGCGAAGGGCCTGGTGCGCTCGGCCATCCGCGAGGACAACCCCGTCGTCGTCGTCTGCAACAAGTGGTCACTCGGGATCATGGGCCCGGTCCCCGAAGCGTCCTACGACATCCCGCTCGGCCAAGCCCACGTCGTCCGAGAGGGAAGCGATGTCTCAGTCGTAGCGCTCGGCCGCATGGTTCACGAGGCGATGGCTGCCGCGACCATCCTCGCCGCCGAAGGCATCGACATCGAGATCCTTGACCCCAGAACACTTTCGCCCCTCGATGTGGAGACGCTGGCCACGTCGGTGCGGAAGACCGGGCGGGGCCTCGTCGTCCACGAGGCCGTTCGATTCGGCGGCATCGGCGGGGAGATCGCCGCGGCCATTCAAGAAGAGGCCTTCGACTGGCTCGAGGCACCGATCATGCGAATCGGCGCCCCCTTCTCACCAGTGCCCTTCAGTCCCTCGCTCGAGAAGGCGTACGTGCCCAATGCCGACACCATCGTCCAGACCGTGCGTCACCTGCACGCTCGCCGCGTCTGACGTCCTGTATGGCCCACGCGGTGAGGATCCCGAGGATGGGAATGACGATGGTCGAAGCGACCCTCGTGGAGTGGCTCATCCCCGACGGTGTCGACGTCGTGGTCGGACAACCAGTGATGGTGGTCCAGACCGACAAGCTCGACGTGGACCTCGAGGTCGAGGTCGAGGGGACGCTGCGCCACGCGGTGCCCGCCGGGGCCACAGTCGAAGCGGGTGCAGTCGTTGCCTGGGTGCTCGACCAGGGCGAAGTGGTGCCCCCCGCCAGTGAGCGGGCTTCAAACAGGCCCAGCTCGGCCACGGTGGCTCCGACTGATGACGTTGCCGTCGCGGTACCAGTGACGCCAGCCGCAAGCATCAAGCCGGGAGACCCGCCGAGGCAGGCGGCATCGCCGAGGGCTCGACGCCTGGCGCGGGAACAAGCCGTCGAAGACGGTTCACGGGGCCCCGAGATGGTCGCCCCGCCCTCGGTGACGTTCATGGCCGCGGTTGTCGCCGACCGGCTCGGCCTCGATCTGGCGACCATTCGCGGCTCCGGCCCAGGAGGCCAGGTCACGCGACGAGACGTCGAGACCGCTGCCGCTCACGCCGTCCGGACCGCGGCGATCTCCTCAGGCGGCGCCCCGCTGCCCGACGGTGAGGACACGGTCATCCGCCCAGGCCCTGGTGACAAGGTCCCGCGGTCCGGCATGCGGAGGGTCATCGGCGACCGGATGCACGCCTCGTTGCAGGACATGGCCCAGCTGACGCTGACCATGGAGGTCGCGGCTGATCGGATGGAGGATCTGCGGGGCCAGTTGCGCGGTCTGGGCGCCAAGGTCAGCTTCACCGACCTGGTGGTCAAGGCAACAGCGTTGTCGCTCCGGGAGCATCCCGGCCTCAATGCCGTCGTGCGAGACGACGCCATCGAGCTCCTGCACGAGATCAATGTCGGGGTCGCTGTCGCTGTCGAGGGCGGGCTCCTCGTTCCTGTCGTTCGTGGCGCTGACACGCTCAACCTTGCCGACCTCGGCCTGCAGCTGGCGCGACTCGCCGACGCCTGCCGGAGCCGGAAGATCGCGGCTACTGACCTGGACGGAGCGACGTTCACGGTCTCCTCTCTCGGCATGGAGGGCATCGACGTCTTCACTCCCATCGTCAATCCGCCGAACGTCGCCATCCTCGGCGTGGGACGGATCCGTGACGGAGTCCGGTGGGAGGCAGGACGCGCGGTGCCGAGCCGGACGATGGCCCTGAGCCTCACCGTGGATCACCGGGCCGTCGACGGCGTTCCTGCGGCTCGGTTCTTGGCGGCGGTCCGCGACCACTTGGAGACCCCGGTCCACTTGCTGCTGGACTGAGAACGGGCAGTCGCAGAGGCGGTCAGCCAGTCAGCCGGTCGACGACGAACCGGCCGCCGACGAGAACCGCCTTCACCGTGGCGCCGGGATCCTCGAGCAGCGCGATCTCGTCGCTCGGATCACCGTCGACGACCACGAGGTCGGCCAGGGCGCCGGGCTCGACCACGCCGACCGGCTTGCCCAGCAGCTCGCCCGCGTTGCGAGTGGCCCAGCCCAGAACGTCGATCGCCTTCACTCCGACCTCGTTGGCGTAGATCGTCAGCTCTCTGGCATAGACGCCCGGCCGATGGGCGAGCGGACTGGTTCCGTAGTCGTCTCCCGGGACGACGCGCACGCCTGCCTCGTTGGCCATCGGCAGCACGCGACACAGGTTGTCCCAGTTGCGGCCGGCGTTCTCGGAGGGCAGCACGACGCCCCACTCGCGACCCTCGCCCCGCTCCAGCTCGGTGAGCCACTTGAGGAACGCCATGCTCGGCACCCAGAAGGTCCCACGCTCGGCCATGAGCCCGACGATCTCCTCGTCGGTCTCGTCGCCGTGGTCGATCACATCGACCCCGGCCTCCACCGCCTCGAGGATGTCGTCGCGCCAGATGGCGTGGGCCCGCACCTTCCTTCCCCGTTCGTGGGCGGCCCCGACCACTGCCACCAGCTCCTCGCGTGAAAGGCCACGGCCGGCGCCCTCGGTCCCATGCCCGCTGGTGAGGAAGATCTTCACGATCTCGGCGCCCCGACGGATCTCCTCACGCGCCGCTCGCCGAAAGCCATCGGCGCCATCGACGACGAGCAGTCCGCCCGCATTGGGGCGGTCGTGCCACCACGGGCTCATGTCGTTGTCGTGCCCGGTCGTGCTGAGGAGCCGGCTCCCCGCCAGGATGCGCGGCCCGTCCATCAGGCCCTCGGCGATCGCCATCTGCAGCTGGGCGTCGATGTCGTTGCCACAGCCGGCACCGACGAAGCCGGTGACGCCCGACTCCAGCATCGCTCGGCAGTTCTGCATGGCCTGGGCCATCATCACGCCGGGCGGGCCCTTCACCTTGCCCATGTCGATGTGGCCGTGGCAGGTGGCCATGCCCGGCATCAACGTGCGGCCCCCGAGGTCGATCACCCGATCGCCGTCGACCGGCGACCCGCCGGCGTGGACCTCGGTGACGTGCTCGCCGTCGATGATGACCGTCGAGTCCGGTCTCGCCGGCCCACGCCCGTCGAGCAGGTTCGCGCGGGTGAACACCGTCCTGGTCATCGTCCCCTCCGCCTGTCAGGGGCCTGTGCCCGCGCTTCGATTCGTCACCCGGCAGTACCGCTCGCCACGAGACCGGTCATCTGCTCCTCGAGGCCACGGACGTTGATGTAGAGGCGCTCGCAGACGAGGTCGGGCCCATCGAACTCGAACACGGCGATGGCCGGGTAGTCGAGGGTGTTCCCAGTCGGGGCGATGCCCTTCCATTCGGCGTCGTGGCTGCCGGTGATCCGGTACTCGACGATGACAGCGTCATCGGCGTGGTGCAGCGCCTCGGCGACGTACGCCACCGAAGGAAGGCTGGTGCCGAACCCGGCGATCAGCTCCCGCACGGCATCGGTGCCCTCGACGATCCCTCCGCTGGTGCCTCGCAGGTCGTACTTCGGGCGCGTGAACGTCTGGAGCGCCGTCTCGGTGTCGTTGTCGGTCTCGGCCTGGATGTGTCGCACGACCAGGCTTTCTCGATGGGCCCGAAGTTCATCGGTGATGGCCACGGCACGTGCCTCCTGTAGCTCGCGATCGGATGCTCAGTATCGAGTCCTTCGCTCCAGGCCGTCCAAGACGAATTCGCGTCGACTGATTGGCGACCCCTATGGCCTTTGCTCTGTTGTGAAGGGCTGGCCGCCGGGATCCGCCGCCGTTGGCGCCGGCTAGCTCGCCCCGGTCATTCGGGCGTCGATCGCCGCCCACGCCTCTGCGGCGCCGGCGAAGAAGTTGGGTGGTTCCGGGCCGACTGGAACGGTCTGCTCCGCCCAGCGACATGCCCGCCATCCATCCGGAGTCCGGACAAACGAGGCGTCGTAGTAGCCGACGACTTCGAGGATGCAGTCGGCGGCATCCTTGCTCTGGTGCCACGCCCGCACCCGCCATGTCACCTCAGCCATGTCCCCGTCGACCTCGGCGAGGATGTTGCTGTTCATGTGGTGTGTCGCGCTGCAACAGTCGATGGCCGCGGCGATGGAATCGACGAGCGTCGTTCGTCCGACCATCTCGATGTGGTCGCCCATGGCCGCAGTCACGTCCTCGGTGAACACCTCGTCCATCACCTCCCAGCGCTTCTGGTCCATGGCCAAGCTGTAGCGATAGATGGGGATCGAGAGGGCAGCAAGGTCCTCGGCGTACGACGTCATCGGTCGGCCCGAACTTCATCGGTGATGGCCACGGCACGTACCTCCTGTCGGTCGCGATCCGGCGGTCAGTATCGAGTCCCGCGCTTCGGTCCGTCCAAGACGAATTCGTACCGACTGATTGGCGACCCCTATGACCTCGCCCCGTTGTTAGTGTCCACGTCGGAGGGGGGCGCTATGAACGTTCACGACCTCGAGTGCTTCCTCGCGGTCGCCGATGAGCTCCATTTCGGCCGTGCCGCCAAGCGGCTCCACATTGCGCAGCCGTCGGTGAGCCAGGCCGTCCGGCGTCTCGAGCGTGACATCGGCGGGCCCCTGTTCGACCGCACCAAGCGCAGCGTGGTGTTGACCGAGCTCGGCAAGGTCTTCTACGAGCGGGGCAAGGGCGCCCACCAAAGCCTCGAACAGGCATGGCGTGAGGCTCGAAAGCTCGCCAGGCCTGACAGCACCGTGTCGGTGAGCGTCGTTCCGGACGCTCGCGCGCTGACCCTCCGCGCCGTGCAACTCGCCCTCGAGACGCGACCCGACCTCGTCGTCGACCTTCCCGACTGGACAACCGGTGAGGCCCTCGTCGAGTCGCTGAGGCGACGGGAGCTCGACGCCATCGTCACCATGCCCGCTCCGCTCGACGACGCCTTCTCCTCCGTCGTGTTGGGAGGCACGTTCTTCAGCGCCGTCCTCCATCCGGGGTGTTCCATTGCCCGTCAGCAGACCGTGACCTTTGCCGACCTCATCTCGGAGCAGCTGGTCGTCGGTCCGGTGAACACCAACCCGGACATGCAACGGCTCGTGCTCACCACGCTCGAGCAGGCCGGCTACCAGGGGGCGCTCATCACTGCTTCCTCGATGGAAGGCGCCGTGGCCTACGTGATGGCCGGGAAGGGGATCGCCATCTCCCTCGATTCCATGAGGAAGAGCCGTCCCTTCGCTGGCCTCATCCACCTGCCCATCTCCGACTCCCCACCGGTGGAGCTGGCGGCCTGCTGGCACCGAGACTCGTCCAGTCCAGCGGTGCAGGCCTTGATCGCCGCGCTGGTTCAGATCAGCGCCGAGGACGCGGCGCAACCGGTGGCGCTCGATCCGCTCGACCGCCACGCGCACTCGTAGCCTCTGGCGCTGGAGAGCTGCCGCTCCGAGGTGGCGGACTACTCGATCCGCAAGCCAGAGATGGCTCTGGCGATGACGAGCTGTTGGATCTGTTCGGTGCCCTCGAAGATGTCGTAGATCTTGGCGTCGCGGTGCATGCGCTCGACGGGGTACTCGCGTGTGTAGCCGTAGCCACCGTGGATCTGGATGGCCCGCTCGGTCACCCACACGGCGACCCGTCCCGCCTTGAGCTTCGACATCGATCCCTCGGCGTTGGTGTAGCCACCGTTGCGCGCCAACCACGCTGCCCGCCACACGAGCAGTCGAGCGGCGTCGATCTCGGTGATCATGTCGGCGAGCATGAAGGCGATTGCCTGGTTCTGGATGATGGCCTTGCCGAAGGCGTGCCGCTCGGTGGCATAGCGCAGCGCTTCCTCGTAGGCCGCCCGCGCGATGCCGACGGCCATGGCGCCGACGGCGGGGCGCGTGGCCTCGAAGGTGGCCATGGCCGGCTGCTTCTCGCCGGTGCGCTCGCCCTCCCGGGCCTTGGCCAGCTTGGCCTCGAGCTTCTCCCGGCCACCGAGGAGAAAGGCGCCGGGGATCCGGCAGTCGCTGAGGACCACCTCGGCGGTGTGTGAGGCGCGGATGCCGTGCTTCTTGTACTTCTGGCCCTGGGCGATGCCCTCGATGCCACGCGGGATCACGAAGGTCGCCTGGCCGCGCGAGCCGAGCGCCGGGTCGACCGTCGCCGTCACCACGTGGAGGTCGGCGATCCCGCCATTGGTCGCCCACGCCTTGGTGCCGTTGAGGACCCACTCGTCCTTGGCCTCGTCGTAGACCGCCTTGGTCTTCAGGGAGGACACGTCGGAGCCGGCGTCGGGCTCGCTCACACAGAAGGCAGCCAGCCGGACGTCGTCGGCGGTGCCGAAGCACTGGGGCACCCACTCGAGCACCTGCTCGGGTGTGCCGTTGGCGGCGATGCCGGCCGCGCCGAGGCCCGATCCGAAGATCGACAGCCCGATGCCAGCGTCACCCCAGAAGAGCTCTTCGAGGGCGACCGGGAAGGTGAGCCCGGTGGGGTCGCCGAGCATCGACTGGGAGAAGAAGTCGAACGAGTACAGCCCGATCTGGGCGGCCTGCTCGACGATCGGCCGGGGGAACTCCTCCCGCTCGTCCCACTCGTGGGCTGCCGGTCGCACCACGTCGGCGGCGAAGTCGTGGACCCAGTCCTTGATCTGCTGTTGCTCGTCGCTCAGGGCGAGGGAGAACTCGGCCACGGGAACCTCCAGCACAGGGGAACGCTCGATCCAAGTTCGACCGTACCCAGCGAAGGTCCTGCCGCGTCCTCAGCCGGGTGTGGCGATCGCCTCGATCTCGGCGACCTCGGCCGGGGTCAGGGTCCATGCGGCGGCGGCGGCGTTGGTCCGAACCTGCTCGGGCTTGGTGGCCCCGGCGATCACCGACGCGACGGCCGGCTTCGAGGCCAGCCAGGCAAAGGCCAGCTCCAGGACGGAGTGCCCGCGACGCTCGGCCCAGGCCGTGAGCTGTTCGACCACGTCGAAGGAACGGTCGTTCAGCAGGAGCCGGTCGGGTCCCCACACGGCGGCCCGGGTGTCGGGCGGGATGTCGGCGCCGCGTCGGTACTTGCCCGACAGCACGCCGCTCGCCAGCGGGAAGAACGGGAGGTAGGCGAGTCCCTGGCGCTCGACCTCCGGCAGGGCGTCGTTCTCGTCGGCCCGGTTCAGCAGGTTGTAGTTGTTCTGCACGCTGAGGAACCGGGCGGCGCCGTCGGCCACCGCCTTGTCGGCTTCCACGAGTTGCGCGGCGGAGAAGTTCGAGCACCCGATCTCGCGGACCTTGCCCGCCCTGACGAGGTCGTCCATGGCGGCCAAGGTGTCGCCGATGGGCGTCTCGGGATCGGGCCGGTGCAGCTGGTAGAGGTCGATGACGTCGATGCCGAGCTTGCCGAGGCTGCGCTCACAGGCCGTGCGCACGTAGTCGGGCTTGGCCCCGCCGGGCTTGTCCTTGCCCAGGGGGCTCCCGAACTTGGTGGCGACCACCGCCTCGTCCCGCCGCCCGGCGAGCGCCTTGCCGAGCCACTGCTCGCTGGGCCCGTACGAGTCGGCCGTGTCGAAGAAGTTGATCCCCGCATCGAGGGTGGCGGTGACCACCTCGGCAGTCGCCTCCTCGTCGATGCGCATCCCGAAGTTGTTGCACCCGAGACCGATGACCGACACCTGCAGCGAACCGATGCTCCGTTGTTCCACGAGGCGGTTCTAGTCGTGTTTGGGGGCATGATGCAGGCGATGCGGATCGGCCTGCTCGCCCCGCCCTGGGTCCCGGTGCCTCCGCCGGCCTACGGCGGCACCGAGTCGGTCGTCGACCGTCTGGCCCGTGGCTTCGTCGCCGCCGGCCACGAAGTGCTGCTGTTCACCACCGGCGACTCGACCTGTCCGGTGCCGCGCCAGTGGGTGGTCGAGCAGGCCGAGGGTTGGCGCATGGGAAACGCCCTGGTCGAGCTGCGCCACGTCATCCATGGCTACGAGGCGGTCGCCGACTGCGACATCGTCCACGATCACACCATGATGGGCCCGCTCTTCGCCGGCCGTCCTCCTGGCGTGCCGGTGGTGACCACCAACCATGGGCCCTTCACCGAGGAGACGCTCGACATCTACCGAGCCATGGCCCAGCGGGTGCTCGTCGTGGCCATCTCCCACCACCAGGCGGCGAGCGCGGCCCGTGTCGACATCGCCCGGGTCATCCACCACGGCATCGACGTCGACGGCATCACGATGGGCGACGGCGACGGTGGCTACTTCCTGTTCCTCGGGCGCATGGCTGCCGACAAGGGAGTGGCCGAGGCCGCGGTTGCTGCCCGGTCGATCGATGCCCGGCTGGTGATCGCGGCCAAGATGCGGGAGCCGGCCGAGGTGGCCTACTTCGAGCAAGAGGTGGTCCCGCTGCTGGGCGGGGGCATCGAGTACGTGGGCGAGGTCGATGCCGCCCGCAAGTACGAGTTGCTCGGCGGTGCGGTCGCCTTGGTGAATCCCATCCAGTGGGCAGAGCCGTTCGGCTTGGTGATGATCGAAGCCTTCGCCTGCGGCACGCCCGTCGTCGCCTTCCCGAGCGGGGCCGTGCCGGAGATCGTGGAGGATGGGGTGACGGGTCTGCTCTGCGACGACGAACGCGGCCTCGCCGACGCGATGGGTCGCGTCGGCGAGCTCGACCGCAGCGCGGCGCGCAAGGCGGCCGAGGGGCACTTCTCGTCGGCTCGCATGGTGGCCGACCACCTGGCGCTCTACGAGGACGTGTTGGCGCGCCGTCTCAGGCCGGCAAGCGCAAGCTGGTGATCGGCGCGCGGGGCTGGCGGTCGAGCGCCAGATCGTCGCCGAGACCCCTGACCTCGGTCTGATCGCCGTCGACGAGCACGTCGATCCGTCGCCCGCCGAGGGGAATGCCCTCGACCCGGAGCGAGGTGAGCCAGTCGGGAAATGCCGGCGCCAGGCACAGCTGGCCGCGCGGCACCCAGGGGTCGAGCCGCAACAGGAGGCGGAGGAACAGCAGCGGGGTGGCGGCGGCCCAGGCCTGGGGCTCGCACGACGTCGGGTAGGCGGCCGGCACACCGAGCTCGTCACGCCCGATGCCGCTGAAAAGCTCGGGCAGCCGACCGCGGTTGGCCTCGGCGACATCGAGGATGCCCCGGACGATCCGATGGGCGTGGTCGACGAACCCGTAGCGCACCAGGCCGGCGGCGATGAGCGCGTTGTCGTGGGGCCACACGGATCCGCAGTGGTAGCTCACCGGGTTGTACGCCGCCTCACTCGACGCGAGGGTGCGCACGCCCCAGCCGTTGAACATGGCCGGGGAGAGCAGCGCGTCGGCGACCGCTGACGCCTTGTCCTCATCGACGATGCCGGTCCAGAGGCAGTGGCCCTGGTTCGACGCGAGTGAATCGATGGCCTTCTTTTCGGCGTCGAGCCCGACGGCGAAGTAGCCCTTGTCCTCCAGCCAGAAGTCGTGGTTGAACGCGGCCCGAAGGTCCTCGGCTCGTTGCGTCCAGGTCCGGCACGTGGCCTCGTCGCCCGCCGCCCGGGCGAAGTGGGCGCGAGCGAGGTAGGCGGCGTAGGTGTAGCCCTGCACCTCGCACAGGGCGATGGGCGCCGCGGCCACCCGCCCGTCGCTGTAGCGGATCCCGTCCCACGAGTCCTTCCAGCCCTGGTTGGCCAGACCGGCCGGCGACGAGCGGAGGTACTCGACGTAGCCGTCGCCGTCGCGGTCGCCGTGGTGCACGATCCAGTCGAGCGCGCGGTCGGCATGTGGCAGCAGCCGGTCGACGAGGTCATCGGCGAGGCCCCATCGCCGGAGCTCCCCGAGCAGCATCACGAACAGGGGCGTCGCGTCGATGGAGCCGTAGTAGGCGTGGCCGCCGCCGAGCGACAGCGACGACGCTTCACCGAAGCGCATCTCGTGGAGGATCCGGCCCGGTTCCTCCTCGGTGGCGGGATCGACGTGGTCACCCTGGAACCGGGCGAGCGTCTCGAGGACTCCGAGGGCGAGATCGGGATCGACCGTGAGCGCCATCCAGGCGGTGAGCAGCGAGTCGCGGCCGAAGGGCGACATGAACCACGGCGCGCCGGCCGCCACGATCGCGCGGTCGGGGAACTCGGGGTCGAAGATGCGAAGGCTGCCGAGGTCGATCGCCGCCTGGGCCACGGCCTGCTCGAGCGACGGATCGCTCGACTGCACGCGTGGGACCTTGGCGCTCCAGCTGTCGTAGTGGTCAGCGGCGATGCGCGGCACAGGCATGCCGTCGACCACGGCCGACACCGTCACCGTTGTCGCCCACTCGCCGCCCGGCTCGAGGGCCACGCGCCACGAGCCATGGCCGCCCTTCACGGCCGCGCCGTCGCCCAGCTCGACCAGCGTCGCCCGCGATCGGCCGTCGAGCTGGTGGCCGAGGTGGATGGTGGTGGCCGAGACGTGGCGCCCGTACCAACCCCGTCGTTCGACGCGGTTCTCCTTCACCTCGAACAGGTCGGCGAAGTCGCCGTCGACGACGACGTCGATCTGTACCCACCGGGTCGTGGTGGCGTGGTTGCGAACCCGGATCTCCTCGGTCAACCCACGACAGACCGAGCGGCGGCGCAGCACGACGAGCGACGGGTCGGCCCGCCCGAAGAACGTTGCGGCCGAGGCCTGGTCGACACCGGCGCCGAGACCCTCGACGGCGCGGCCATCGACCCGGAGCTCCAGCTGTGACAGGAAGCGAGTGTCGAGGAGGAAGAGTCCGTGGGGGCTCCCGGGCCGGATGTCACCGTTCCTCGCCGAGAGGCAGAAGTCGGTGCCCTCGACGAGGGTGATCGGAGCGCCGTCGGTGCCGGTGCGGGCGATCTCACCTTCGAAGGTCCACGGGCCGGCGTCCATCGGCTCCGGTCTACCGCGGCGGGGCTTGGTCGACCCTCATTGGTGGATCAGGCGGGCTGGCCCATGAAGCCCAGGTCCTCGAACCGGCCCCCGAGGATGGCTCGGCTGTCGGCGCCCAGCCACGGGTCGAGCAGGCTCGTGTAGAAGCTGCGATGGTCGACCGTTGGCACGAGGTTGCCCGTGCGGTCGAGGGTGGTGAGCGACGGCGAGGCGCCGTACAGGCCGCCCTTCACCCGGTTGCCGACGACCATCCAGTTGCTGGCCGTGCCGTGATCGGTGCCGTTGGAGGCGTTGGCCTGCACCCGGCGACCGAACTCGCTCATGATCGCCACCGCGGCGCGGCCGGCGAAGCGGGGTTGCAGGGAGCCGAAGAACTGGGTGATGCCCTTGTCGAGCTCGGTCAGGGCGGCCGCCTGGCGCCACCCCTGGTCGGCGTGGGTGTCGTAGCCGGTCTGACGGACATGGAGCACCCGGATGCCGAGGTCGGCATTGACCAGCCTGGCGCACAGCTCCAACGGGCCCGATGTGTTGTCGGGCAGCTTCGGGTTGAGCGTGGGCTGGACGCGGGCACTCACGGCGATGGCCGTCTGCCCGGCGGCAGCCAAGGCATCTCCCCACTGCCCCAGACCGGTCGGTCCCCTGCCCATCTCCCGCAGGCAGGCGAGTGCCCGGGCCCCGACTGCGTCCTTGGCCTTGGGGCTGAGCACGTCGTTGGCCTCGGTGCCGACGACCGTTGCCCGCCGGCTCCGACCGGTCACGAGCAGCGGGGTGGTCGATCCGATCGTCACGGCATGGAACGGGTCGGCACCGCCGGGCAGGCCGTCGAGATAGCGACCGAGCCATCCACCGTTGGCGCCGGCGGTGCCGTCGCCTCCCATGAGGCGGGTCGACGCGATCGAATGGCTGAGATCGGGGGCGGTGTCGCCCACGCCCTGCACCACGGCGACCTGGCCAGCGTCGAACCGGGATTTCAAGCCGACCAGGCTCGGGTGAAAGGCGACGCCCTCCGGGATGATCAGGCCGGTCGTCGCCGTGACCGCCAAGCGGCCGCGCGCGGTCGTGTACGACCCATCGCTGATCGGCGCCACCGTGTTGAGGCCGTCGTTGCCGCCTTCGAGCCAGACGACGACAAGGACGCCGTCGTGCGCGCCGACTGGCACTGCAGCGGCGGCGGCGTCGGCGAGCCACGTGGGTACGAGGGTGGCCGTGCCGGTGACGGCAACGGCTTGCAGGAAGCGCCGCCGAGTCAGCGCGGTCGTCGAGCTGTCCATCACGCCAGCTGCATGTCGGGTGAGAGGAGGGCGAGCATGATCAGGTTCGGTTGCTCGGCCCAGCGCGCCTTGGTGCGCTCGACCGTCAGCCAGCGCTCCATCGCCCGCACGGTGGTCGGCGACGGGCGGTCGACGCCGAAGGTCTGCAACGCGTAGCGGACGGCATCGCCAGGCCGCAGCCGGCTGGTGTCGGCGAGCAGGCCCCGCTTCGACGCGACCCACCGCATGTTGCCGGCAAAGGTGGCCTTGGCCGTCTGGGCCGACGCCGAGATCCAGTAGCCGTTGGGCTTCCAGCCAGCGACGTTCGGTGGCTGGAACGGCGCCTGGCCCATGTCGTCGAGCCACCACTCGGGATGCGCGTCGCTGGCCGGGAGGTTGGCTGACCGCATCGTGGCGACGACGTAGTCGATGGGCGCACGCACCTGCTGGCGGACGGCACGGGGCGAGTAGAACTCCCGCCGGAGGAAGAGGGCCCGGAGCGCGCTCCGGATCCGGAGGTCGTCGGCGAGGTACGCGGCGGCGATGCCGTCGATCACCGCCGGCTCGGGATCGGGGTAGGCGAAGAAGGTCCACAGCTTGGTGGCGATGAACCGGGCGCTGACCTCCCGAGTCGACCCGCCGACGATCTCCTCGATGATGTCGGGGCCGTCCCAGCTCTTGGTCGTGCCGAAGAAGGTCTTGATGCCGGCGTCGTGGCGGCGGGCGGTGAAGGCGTACTGGCCGTCCTTGTCGATGCCGTGGCCAGTCCAGGCCCGGGCCGCCGCCCCGACGTCGTCCTGGGTGTAGCGGTTGGCGCCGAGGGTGAACAGCTCCATCAGCTCGCGGGCGAAGTTCTCGTTCGGGGCACCGACGACGTTGCGGTCGTTGTTGAGGTAGCGCAGCATCGCCGGGTCGACGGCCACCCGCTGGGTGAGGGTGCGGAAGTCGCTCAGGCCGAGCGCCCGGAACAGCTGGTTCTGCCGCCACAGCATCACGTGATCGCCGACGGCCTCGAGGGAGCTGCAGAAGTGGCCGTGCCAGAAGAGGGTCATCTTCTCGACGATTGGCGTCTCGGTGGTGCGCATGCGGTCGACCCAGGCCTTGACCATGGCCACGTAGCGGTCCCACCAGCCCGCCGTGGTGTCCGAGAGGATCGGGGGATCGGGCAGGACCGTGGCCGCGGAGGTGTCGAGGACCCGGTCGACGATGGCGACGATGTCGAGAGGTTCGAGGGCGGCCACCTCTGCGCGGCTGCCTCCGAAACCTGCCCGCCGCAGGAGATGGTCGACCGCCCATGTGGGAGTCGGCACCCTCCGGACATCGGCAGCCGTTCGACCGTCTTGAGCGAAATCTTGCTAAGGCGCCGTGTGTGCCGTCTGGACCGGCTCCTAAGGTCGCGCCGTGCTGCTCGGCGACGACCTCCTGCCGCTGCTCCTGCTGGCGTTCGGCGCGGCCATGGCGGTCGGCAACGGCCTGGCGCTGCTCCGCCCACCAGCGGGCCGCAAGGAGGGCGATCTCGATCGGCCGCCCGTCGGTCGCAGCTTGGCCTACGTCGCCCTCGGCCTGCTGGCCGCCGTCTGGGCCCTGGCGAGCCTGCTGGCCGGCTGAGCCCCGGCGTCATGCGCCGGCAGCGCTGGCGTCGCGCTATGCCTGGGCTGGGAAGCCTTCGGTGCCCTTCTCGACCGCCACGCCCAGGCTGTTCAGGAAGTAGGCGATCAGGTGGTAGTAGCCGCACATCATGGTGATCTCGATGAGGTCGCCGTCGTCGTAGTGCGCGGCCAGTGCCGACCATGTGGCATCGCTGATCCGGGCCTGCTCGTGGAGCTCGTCGGCGGCCGTGAGCAGGGCTCGGTCGTTGGCCTGCCACCCGTTGGCGTCGGGCCCCTCGGTGATGCGGGCGAGGTCGGCGTCATCCATCCCCTCGGCACGGGCTTGCCGGGCGTGCGCCCCCCACTGGTAGGTGCAGCCGCATCGCCATGCGGTGCGCAGGATGACGAGCTCGCGCTCGCGCGCCGCCAGTCTCCCGCCCCGTAGCGCCTGCCCCAGCGGGATGCACGTGCCGAAGAGATCGGGGCGCCGAGCCATCGTCGTGTAGACGTTGGGCTTTGGGCCGAACTTGTCGAGAAGGGCCTGGACGTCGTCGTCGCGGTCCTCGACGGGGAGGGGCAGGATTCGAGGTGACGGCGTGGCGTCCATCGCGTCATTGTTGCCCGAGCCCATCGCGTCAGGTCCTCTCGAGCCTCGAGGCTGCCTCCTCGAGCCCTCGTCGGACGAGGACGCGGGCGAGGTGCTCGCGGTACTCGACGCTGGCGTGGATGTCGGCTGACGGGGACGCGCCGTCGGCGGCGTGGGCGGCGGCGGCGGCGTCGCTGGCGCCGGCTTGGATGGCGGTCTCGGCGGCGGTGGCTCGTAGGGGGGTGGCGCCCATGTTGACGAGGGCGATGCCGGTGGTGCCGTTGCGGACGACGGCGGCGCCGACGATGGCCCAGTCGGCGGCTCGTTTCACGAACTTCTGGTACGACCAGCCGGCGCCCGGCATGCGGGGGACGCGGATCTCGGTGAGGACCTCGTCGGGGGCGAGGGCGG
>JAEKLB010000044.1 GCA_019510095.1 Acidobacteriota bacterium
GCCGTTCGCGGTACCGGCCAAGGTCCGGCTGTGGGACGACGTCGTGCGCAGCGCGGCGCCGCCGCCCGAGCCCCGCGCCGTGGCGCCCCCGAACATCTCGGCGCTGGTCGACTGACATGCGCGTCGCAGCCCTCGGCGACGCCCACCTCGGGCGCACCTACCTCCCCGTCGTCGACGCGGCGACAGGGGTCAACCGGCGCGAGCTCGACTTCGAGGAGGCGTTCAGCCGGGCGGTCGATGCCGCCCTCGCCGCCGAGCCCGACATCGTGCTGTGGCTGGGCGACGTGTTCGACCACCCTCGGCCGTCGTACCGGTCGTTCCGGGTGGCCTCACGCGAGCTGCGCAAGATCCGCGACCACGGTGTGCGACTGGTGGCCATCAGCGGCAACCACGACACGCCCCGCCTCCCCGGTACCGGCAGCCCCTACACGGTGCTGGCCGACACGTTCCCGGAGATGACGTTCGCCTGCCGGCTCCAGTACGAGCACGTCGACATCGGCGGGGCCCGCATCCACTGCGTTCCCCAGATGCTCACGGTGCCGGCCGCCCTCGACGCGCTCGCCGAGGCCGACGGCAACCGCAGCGCTGACCGATCCAACCTGCTGGTCACCCACCCACGACTCACCCAGCTGCGCCCGCGGTACGACGACATCAACGAGATCGAGGTCGACATCGGCGCTCTGCGCAGCGACTTCGTGCTGCTCGGCCACTACCACGTCCACCAGCGGGTCGACGACGGCATCTGGTACGCCGGCTCGACCGACTCGTTCACCTTCGCCGACGATCCGGATCTGCCCAAGGGCATCGTCGTGCTCGATACCGACACCGGCGCGCTCGAGCACGTGGCCGTCGCCGGCTCCCGCCGCCTCGTCACCCTCGACACCATCGAGGCCTTGGGCCTCTCCCCCGCCGAGCTCCGCGAGCGCGTGCTCACGGAGGCAGCCAAGGTGCAGGACGGCGAGCTGGCCCGCCTCTACATCGACGGCGTCGAACCGGCCGCCTACCGGCTGCTCGACCTCGCCGAGGTCCGCGACGCCGCCAGCGCCGGGCTCCACCTCAAGCTCGAGCCACGGTTCGCCGACGCCGCCATCCGTGTCGAGCTGCCCGACATGGACACCATGGGCGCCCGCTGGGACCGCTACGTGCAGGACCAGGACCTCATCGGCTACGACCGGCAGCGGGTGGCCCATCTCGGGCACGACTACCTCAGCCGGGCGGTGGAGGAGAGCGCGTGAGGATCACCCGCCTCTACCTGCGCAACTACCGGGTGTTCGCCGACGAGCTCGACCTGCCCATCCCCGCCGGCCTGGTGGGCATCTACGGGCCCAACGGCGCCGGCAAGAGCGCGCTGGTCGGCTCCATCCGCTGGACGCTCTTCGGCAAGGACCGCACCGGCAAGGACGACGTCCGCACCACCGGCGTCGGCACCGAGTGCATCACCGAGGTCGAGTTCGAGCACGAGAGCCACCTCTACCTGGTGCGCCGCCAGCTCGCCGGCGCCAACAACACCCAGAAGGCAGAGGTGCACTGGAACGGCAGCCAGGTCGCCGAAGGCGTCACCGACGTGCGCCGCTACGTCGAGTCAGTGCTCGGCATGGACGACGCGTCGTTCCGGGCGTCGGTGTTCGCCGAGCAGAACCAGGTCTCGGCGTTCAGCGACGTCTCACCCGACAAGCGGCGAGAGCTGGTGCTTCGGCTCCTCGGCATCACGCCGCTCGACAAGGCCCGTGACCTCGCCCGGGCCGACGCCCGCACCAGCAAGCAACTGCACGACCAGCTCCAGGTGCGCTTGCCCGACCTCGACGACCTGCGCGACGACCTGGCCGCCAAGGAGCAGGCGGCCACCGAGGCGGAGCGGCTGTCGGCTGTCGCCAGCGCCGCGGCGCTCGACGCGGTGGCCGCCCACGACGCCGCCATCGCCGACCACGACGCGCTCGACCGGCTGCGCCAGGGCTACGACGGCCTCGTCCAGGAAGGCAAGGCGGTCGTGGCCCTCCTGCAGGAGGCGACCGAGCAGCTCGACCGGCTCACCGCCGAGCAGGCCGAGCTGGCCGGCGCCGCCACCACCCTCGACGCTCTCAACCCCATCGCCGCCGGCGTTCCCACCCTCGAACGCCGCCTGGCCGCCGTCCAGGCCGTCGATGCCGCTCGACTGGCGCTGGCCGCACTGCCGGCGCCCACCGAGCTCGCCGTACCCGACGCCACCGAGGCCGACCTCGCCCGGGTCGCCGCCGACGAGGCGGCCGCCGCTGCTGCCGACCTGGCCGGCGAGGTCCGCGCCGCGCGGGGCGAGCTGGCCCGGGCTGAGGAGTCGGCATCCCGGTCGGCCTCGCTGTCGACTGACGAGGACTGCCCCATGTGCGGACAGGCCCTCGGCGATGCCTTCGCCCACGTCCAGGACCACCGCCGCCAGGAGGTCGAGGCCGCCGCCGCCCGGCTGGCCGACCTCGTGAAGCGCCACCAGGCGGCGACCAAGCGCCACACCACCGCCACCAAGGCAGCCGACCAGGCCCAATCGGTGCTCCGCACCGCCCAGCAGGCCTGGGCCGCGGCCCAGGAGCACGCCGTCCGGCGGGGCACGGCCGAGGCGGCGCTGGCAGCCGCCCTCGACGGGCTCGAGGCGGCGCCCGCCGAGAACGAGGCTGCCCACCTGAGCATCGAGCTGGCCGCGGCGCGACAGGCGGCAGCCGAGGTGCAACGGCTCGAGGGCAAGCTCGAGCGGGCCGGCACCGTCGCCGTCGACCTGGCCAGCGCGAGCGCCCGGGTCGACGAGCTCACCGACGGGGCCGAGGCGCTGCGGGTGCGGGTGCGGGAGCTCGGCTTCGACGCCGCGGCCCTGGCGGCGGCCCGGCAACGGCGTGACGAGGCCCGGTCACAGTCCGAGCGGCAGGCCGGCGAGGCCGAAGCGGCCCGGCTCGCACTGGTGACGGCCGGGGCCGCCGCGGCTACCGCGAAGGTGCTGCTGTCCCAGGCCGAGGAGCGCCACGCCGAGCTCAAGGAGCTGGTCGACGACGTCCGCCACACCAGCCGGGTGGCCGAGCTGCTGGCCCAGTTCCGCAACACGGTCGTCCAGGCCGTCGGGCCCCAGTTGGCCAGCCAGGCAGCCGAGCTGTTCGCCGAGCTCACCGACCACGAGTACGAGCGCCTCGACGTCAACCCCGAGACCTACGAGATCCGGATCTCCGACGCCGGCATCGAGCACGGGCTGGCCCGCTTCTCGGGATCGGAGACCGATCTCGCCAACCTGGCGCTGCGGGTGGCGATCAGCGAGCAGGTCCGGTTCCAGTCGGGCGGGGCGGTCGGCCTCCTGGTGCTCGATGAGGTGTTCGGACCGCTCGACGACGACCGCAAGGCCCGCATGCTCCTCGCCCTCGAGCGGCTCAAGGGGCGCTTCCGCCAGGTCCTGGTGGTGACCCACGACAGCGAGATCAAGGAGCAGCTGCCCAGCGCCATCCAGGTGGTCAAGCTCCCCGGGCGGCGAGCCACCGCCACTGTCCTCTCCGGGGTCTGACCACCCGGTCACCCGTAGACTTCTCCCACGATGTCTGGGACGACCACGACCACCGGCGCGCCGCGCGCCCTGCACTCCAACGATCCGTGCTGGTGCGGCAGCGGTCGCAAGTACAAGCGATGCCACAAGATGACCGAGGGCAAGGTGCTCCCCGGCCGGGTCGGCCCCATGCGCACGGTGCCCGACCACATCGCCAAGCCGCCCTATGCCGACGGCACGCGGGTCCCCCGCCAGCCCGAAGCTGCTGTCAAGAGCCCGGAGATCATCGAGCGGATGCGCACCGCAGGGCGGTTGGCAGGCGAGATCCTCGCCGAGGCCGGCGCTGCCGTCGCCCCTGGGGTCACCACCGACGAGATCGATCGCGTCGTCCACGAGGCCACCATCGCCCGCGGCGGCTACCCCAGCCCGCTCAACTACGGGCGGCCGCCGTACCCGAAGTCGGTCTGCACCTCGGTCAACGAGGTCGTGTGCCACGGCATCCCCGACGACCGGCCGCTGGCCGACGGTGACATCGTCAACGTCGACGTCACCATCTACATCGGCGGCGTCCACGGCGACACCAATGCCACCTTCCTGTGTGGCGACGTCGACCCCCTGTCCCGGAAGCTGGTGGAGGTCACCCGGGAATGCCTCGACCGGGCCATCGCGACTGTCCGCCCCGGCGCCGCGTTCAACCTCATCGGCAAGGCCATCGAAGACCACGCCCACGCCAACGGCTTCGGCGTCGTGCGTGACTTCGTCGGCCACGGGATCGGCGAGCAGTTCCACACCGACTTGCACATCCCCCACTACTACGACCCCCGCTACACCCTCGAGATGGAAGAGGGCATGACCTTCACCATCGAGCCGATGATCACGGCGGGTGGGTGGCACATCGGGAAGATCTGGGACGACGGTTGGACGGCCGTCACCGCCGATGGCAGCCGCACGGCGCAGTTCGAGCACACCATCCTCGTCACCGCGTCCGGCGCCGAGGTCCTCACCGCCCTGCGCTGACCCCTTTCGCTGGTCTCCCCACCACCGCCGGGCCTGGGGCGATACCGAGGAACGGGAGGGGACGACCAGGCGGGCCGCCATACTGGTGGCTGACGGTGAGCCGGCTGGGTGGTCGCGGCACAGCTCGACTGTGTCGAGGAAGGTCGGGACTCCAGAGGGCAGGGTGCTGGCGAGAGCCAGGACGGGGTGACCTGTCGGTTTCGGGCAACAGAGAGCAAACCGCCGATGGTCCGGGCAACCGGGCACAGGCAAGGGTGAAACGGTGCGGTAAGAGCGCACCAGCGTCCGGGGTGACTCGGGCGGCTAGGCAACCCCCACCCGGAGCAAGGCCAAACGTGGGACGACCGGCCCGGTCGATGTCCCTTGGTAGGCCGCATAGATGGATGGCCACCCATCCGGACCCCCGCAAGGGACCGGTGGACAGAATCCCGCCTACAGGCCGGCTCACCGTCACTCACCCCTCTGACCGGCAGGTTCAGCCGGTCGGACGGGCGCTCCTTCAGCACCGCCGACGAGACGACCAGTGAGATCGTCGGTGCCCCACCACGAACTGACGGGCCGCCAAACCTGCCCGACATCTGCCTGGCCAGCCGGGTACGGTCACGAGGGCATTGGCGGTTCAGGAACGAGCTTGCCGATCGGTTCACGCGGAAAGGCGGGTGGCGTGAAAACCGACCTGACGGTGTGGGGCTCGAGCGTCGGGCTCGAGCGGATCCTCTCGCTCCACGGCGAGCTCGACATCGCAAGCGTGGCGAAGCTCACCACTGCCATCACCGGGGCCCTCGACGACGGTCACCGGCGCATCGTCCTCGACTGCGCCCTCCTCTCGTTCATCGACGCTGCCGGCCTGGGCGCCATCGTCCAAGCCAGCCAGGCCGTCGAGGGCCACGGTGGCGAACTGGTTCTGCGGAACCTCGACGGCGAGCCAATCGTCGCGTTGGCGGTCACCCAGCTCGACCGGTTCCTCCCGATCGAAGACCAGCATCGCCGGAGCATCGCCAGCTGAGGGACGACCGGCGGCGATGCGGGGACGGCGCCGGCCATCGGCGACGTTCGCCTCACCGGTGGTCGGGGTAGCGGTCTTGCTGTCGGCGGAGGGAGGATCCGTGTCCAAGCCTCAACAACCGGAGCTGCATCGCAGCGGCCACACGCCGGTCGACCCGGCCCACGCCAAGGAGACGGTCAGCGGCGGGGGCGGCGCGAGTGGTGGGCTCGCCCCCGTGCCCGAGGCCAACCAACCCGGGCACCATCCCGAGGTCGAGCAGGACGAGCCGCAGGTCCGTGCGCGCCACGAGATCACCTCGTCACGCGGCGAGCAAGCCCCGCCCGCGACCTCCGACGAGACATCGGCGGCCGCCACCCACGGCGGCGCCACCACCGACCGGCCCACGCGGCACAAGCCGGGCGCTCCGGCCCGGCACCGGTTCGGTTTCGCCTTCGACGCCTTGCACCTGCCGGCCGCCGCGGCATTCGGCGTCACCCCGCTGACGGCATGGGTCGACGTCGACGACAAGGTGTTCCGCGCCCGCTTCGGCCTGTGGCGGATCGAGACACCGCTCGACAACATCGCCGGGGCGGAGTTCACCGGTCCGTACAAGTGGTTCAAGGTGATCGGACCACCGCACGTCTCGATCGCCGACCGCGGCCTCACCTTCGCCACCAATGCCCGCCGCGGCGTCTGCATCCGCTTCCGGCGGCCGGTCGCTGGTGTCGAGCCGACTGGACTGCTTCGTCATCCCGGCCTCACGGTCACCGTGCAGGACGTCGCCGGGCTGGTCGCGACCATCGACCGGCGAGCGGCGGCCGAGGCCGCGTAGCGAACTGCTCGACCCGAGGAGGAACGATGCCACTCGATCCTGAGGCTGTCCGACTGGCAAAGGGAGCCAACTTCGCGACGGTCGTCACACTCATGCCCAACGGCCAGCCCCAAGCGCTACTGACGTGGGTGGACACTGACGGCGACCACATCCTCGTCAACACCGAGCCGGTGCGGCAACGGGCGCGGAACGTCAAACGTGACCCACGGATCACCGTCCTGGTCGTCGCGAAGGACAACCCATGGGATTGGGCTGAGATCCGTGGACGGGTGGTGGAGACCATCGGCGAACCGCGTGCGCGTGAGCACATCGACGAGCTGTCGCAGAAGTACCTCGGCAAGAAGTACGAGAACCCGATCGGACCCGAGGGACGCATCATGCTCGTCATCGCCGCCGACAAGGTGAACACGCCAAAGCGCTAGGCGCTCCGACGCTCAGGCGACCAGCGCCCCCAGGCCGGCGAGGTCGTCGTTGGTCAGGTACTGGCCGGTGAACGAGGTCGGCTGCTCGACGACCCACGCCAGTGCCTCGCCGTAGCGCTCGGGCCGTGCCATCCGCTTCGCCAGCTCCTCGACCTGGTCAGGGATGCTGAAGGTCACCGCCTCGGTCAGCACCGAGGGTGCCAAGAGGTTGACCGCCACCCCGGTCCCCGCCACCTGGTGGGCCAGCCCGATCGACATGGCGTCCATCCCGGCCTTCGTCGCCGAGTAGGGCAACTGCCGGACCCCGCCGGGGTCGCTGGTGTCGGCCGACCCGGACGTCATGTTGACGATCCGGCCCTCGCCCCGCTCGATCATTCCCGGCAGGAAAGCGTGGATGAGCGTGACCGGCGCCAGCAGGTTCACTGCGAAGACCGGCTGCCACCGCCGGGGCGGCACGTCGAGGAAGTCGCCGAGGAAGCTGATCGCGGCGTTGTTGACCAGCACGTCGCAGCGCCCGAACCGATCGTTGGTGGCTGACACGACCCGCTCGATGTCCTCGCCCTTCGACAGGTCGGCCGGCACCGCCAGCACGTCGACGCCGAGCCCGGCGAGCTCCTCGCCCACCGACTCCAACGTCCCCGGCAACCCACCGCGGTTCGGTGCATCGGCCGTGCTCCGGCCGACGATCACGACGTTCGCCCCACGGCGACCCAGCGCCACCGCCGCCGCCTTGCCGATCCCTCGCGTCGCGCCGGTCACGACCACGACCGACCCGGCGAGCGACCCGCCACCATTCCCCAGTTGAGACATGCGTCCGAACGTACTCGGGCGGCGACGAGACTCGGCGAGACCCAGGCGACGCAACGGACGCCGGTGTCGGCGGCGGGGCACCGGGGTACCGGTCAGGTCTGCCCGAACCAAGGAGGTGCACATGGTGCAAGCCCTCACCGAAGTCATGACGCCGGCTCCCCGGTGTCTCGACAGCAGCGACACGGCGGCCGATGCTGCTCGCCTGATGCGGGAGGACGACATCGGGGATGTGTTCGTCTGCGTCGACGGTCGCCTGCACGGCATCGTCACCGACCGCGATCTCGTCGTGCGCGCGCTCGCCGACGCGCAGCGCGATCCTCGGCAGGTCAGGCTCGCTGACATCTCGAGCACGGACCTCACCGTGCTCGCTCCCGACGACACGGTCGACGAGGCCGTCGAGCTCATGCGTGAGCGGGCGATTCGGCGGCTGCCGATCTGCGAGAACGGCCGCCCCGTTGGGGTCGTCTCGATCGGCGATCTTGCCATCGCCCGTGACTCTGCATCGGCCTTGGCCGACATCAGCATGGCGCCGGCGAACGCGTGACATGACGAGCCGCGGGGAGACGGTGCCGGATCCGTTCCCGGCACCGTCTCCCGAGCCGACCCCGTTCCCACCCGATCCGTTTCCTGAGCCGCGTCCCGAGCCGATCGATCCACCGACTCGGCCGGTGCCCGAGCCAGCGCCGGCCTGACGCGGGCGGGCATCACCACACACCAGCAATCCCCTCAACATCGACGGAGAGCTGTCGATTCACCACATACCGTGACACCGACACGACAGTTCAGCGTGACGAGGAGAGAGATCCGATGAGCGACACCGCCCGCCATCGCTTGCCGCGCCTCGTCCCCGCTGGTGCACCGGCTGGGCCTGAGGTCGACCGCCGGGTGTGGACAGCGTGGGCACCACCCGTCCAACAGCGACTGGCAGCCGTCCGGAGCGAGCTCGAGGACCTGGCAGCTGCACGCGAGGTCCGCGCCCTCACCGCATCACAGGAGCGCTACCAGCAGCACCTCATCGTGCGCGAGCAGGAGCTCCTCGAGGAGATGGCCAAGCCAAACCGCTAGCGGCCGGGCATCAGATCAGATCTGATCCGATGCCGGACTGGTCGGGCCACGCCACTGCTGCAGCGTGGCGGTGACGGTGTAGGTGTGGGTGCCATGGGCCGCCGTGTCCGTGCAGCTCGTTCCGGCAACGACGACGGAGCACGTACCGCTGCCTATGGCGGTGCCGTTGTCGCGGAGCACCTGATAGCTCACACCGGGTGACGCCAGTGCCGACCAGTTCACCGTCACCCGGTTCCCGGTGTCGCGCACCGGCAACGGCTTGGCGACCTGAGCGATGACGCTGGCCCGTCCTCTGGCTGATCCCGAGGACATCGTCGTCCACGTCGCACCGGCGGGTGACTGCCAGCAGAGGGCGCCCGCGATGGCGATGAAGGCAACGGCTGCTCGCCCATGACGACGCCGCGGCATCGGACTGCCTAGAAAGCAGACGCCGACGCGGTGACCGGGATCGTGAAGGCCACGTCCTGGCACGCGTTGGGCGCGGCCAACGCCATGGTGAGCACGCTCGGCACCGTGATCGTCACCGTGGCACCGGCGCCGACGTCATAGGCGGCGCCGGCGAGCCCGCTGACGTTCGTCATGGTCACGTTCGCCGCCGGGCAGCTCGCCTCACTGTCAGAGGTGATCGAACCGCCGCCCTGCAGGGAGGCCCCGCCGATGTGGATCGCGTACGAGTTGGGGTTGGTGATGGAGAAGCTGATGCTGCCGGTCGCTGACGCCGACGGATAGAGCGTGCCGGCACCACTGGCAGGTGTCGACGCCGCGACCGCGAAGGTCATCTGGCTCGACCTCGTTCGCCCACTGCCGTTGGCACTGGAGGTCCATGCCGCCCAGGTGAAGCCAACCGATCCGGCGAGCGCCAGGGTTCCTGCGGCGAGGACGACCCGCATCCGCTTCCGATGGAGTGCTCTCATGTTCCGACCCTTCCGTGGGTCACCCCCGAGCTTGGGGCGGTCACCCATGTATCGGGACAGCCGCAATTGCCTCTTTAGCCCGTGACGCGCAACATCTCGACTACAGCGGCCTGCGGCTCGATACGGTCACGACGTGCTCCGCCGTGACGACCTCCGTCCGTGCCCCCACGGCTTCGTCGCGGCCACCGATGCGAGGGCGGTCTGACCATGGAGATGCGATCGATCGGCGCCTTGTCGGTCTCGGTGATCGGCGTTGGCTGCAACCAGTTCGGTCCCAGCGCCGACGAGGCGGCGACCCACGCCATCGTCAGCGCCGCGCTCGACAGCGGCATCAACTTCTTCGACACCGCTGACGAGTACGGCCCCGAGGGCGTCTCCGAGGAGTACCTGGGCCGCGCCCTCGCCGGTCGCCGCCAGGAGGCGGTGATCGCCACCAAGTTCGGCCATCACATGGACGGCGACCCACTGCGGGGTGGGGCCAGCGCCCGGTGGATCACCCGTGCAGTCGAGGACTCACTCACACGGCTCGGTACCGACTACATCGACCTGTACCAACAACACTTCCCCGACCCCGACGTCACCGCCGAGGAGACCATGACCGCGCTCGACAAGCTGGTCGAGGACGGCAAGGTCCTGGAGATCGGGTGCTGCAACCTCACCGCCGCCGATCTCGCCGAGCGCGCCACCCTCGCCGCCGAGCGCGGCATCAACCGCCTGGCCTCGGCCCAGAACCGGCTGAACCTCCTCCGCCAGGAGGCCCGCACCGAGCTCATCCCGGCCCTCGAGCGCTACGACATGGTGCTGCTCCCCTTCTTCCCGCTCGCCAGCGGCATGCTCACCGGCAAGTACAAGCGGGGCCAACCGCTGCCGCCCGGCACCCGCTTCGCCGAGCACCTCGACCCAACCCAGGCCGCCCACATGATCGACCGCGACGGCGCCCGGGTCGAGGCCCTCGCCGCCTGGGCCGCCGATCACGGCCACACGATGGCTGAGTTGGCCATCGCCTGGCTGGCCTCGCAGCCGGTCGTCGCCTCGGTGATCGCCGGGGCCACGTCAGCCGCACAGGTGCAGGCGAACGCCAACGCCGGTGCATGGCAGCTCTCACCGGCTGAGGTAGCCGAGGTGGCCGCCGTCGGCACCACCTGATCCGGCACTCGCGGGGTCGCCGCCTGAGTCACCGGGCGGAGCAACCTCCTTCGCCGTCCTGACAAGATGGGCGCCTTGCTGGCGTGGGCCGGTGGGGAGGGGAGAACAAGTGAGTCGGTTCGAAGGCAAGTCGATCGTGGTCACGGGCGGCGGCTCCGGCCTCGGCCGCGAGTGCGCGCTGTCGTGGGCAGAAGAAGGCGGCTCGATCGTGGTCACCGACCTCATCGAGCAGCGGGCCCTCGACGTGGCCGCCCAGATCAGCGACAAGGGTGGCAAGGCCATCGGCCTCAAGGCCGACGTCACCAAGGAGTCTGAGGTGGCCGCCGCCGTCGACAAGGCGGTCGGGAGCTACGGGAAGCTCGACATCATGTTCGCCAATGCCGGCAAGGCTCCCGCCGGCATGGGCTCCATCGCCCTCGAGGACTTCACCGAGGAGCAGTGGGACGACGTCAACGACGTCGTGTACAAGGGCGTGTTCTTCGCCGGCAAGCATGCCTGCCGGGTGATGAAGGAGAGCCGCACGGGCGGCAACATCGTCGTCACCATCTCCGCCGGCGGCCACAACCAGTATCCGGGCTTCGGCCCGTACTGCGCCGGCAAGGCCGGCTGCATCGGCCTGGTGAAGGCCATGGCAACCGACTGGGGCAAGTACGGCATCCGCGTCAACGCGCTGTCGCCGACCCATGGCATGTCCCCGAACTTCGGCATGCCCCAGGACGCGGCCGTCGTCGGTCAGTCCTACGAGGAGTATGCGCTGGCGCAGGAAGGCGCCACCTGGGACCCGTACACCCGGTTCCCTGGCCCGCTCAAGGTCAACCGGCCGCCCAGCCTGCGTGACAACGCCGCGGTCGCCACCTTCCTCGCCTCGGACGACTCCACCTACATGTCGGGCATCACCATCCCGTCGTGCGATGGCGGCAACTTCGCCCGGACATCGATCCCGATCCCCGAGAACTGGTCGCTCGACGACCAGATCATCCTCTAGCCGCCCTGGGCATCCCCGCCTTGCCGGTCAGCGGTGGGCGGGGATGCCAGGTGTGCCGGCCGCGACCTGGTCGATCCAGGTGGTCAGCGCGTCGGCACGATCGGCCGGCACCAGCTCGACCCAGTAGCCGAGCTCGGCGAAGGTGTCGAGGTAGACGATGCCGGTGCCATTGCGAACCTCGAAGCACACCGGCGCCGGGCGCTGGGCGAGGTCGGTCGTCGAGTAGCCGACGTGGAACATCCCTTCGCCGCGCTCCTTCAGGAAGTCCGACGCGCAGGTGGTCCCGGTCCCGCCCTCGACCAGCTCGAGGTACCCGCCCATCGGCCACGGGGCGAAGGCGATCCGCTGGGTGACGACGCTCTCGACGCCGCGGCACCAGGCGTCGTAGGTGACGTCGAGGGTCGCCCACCGCTCGACGCCGAACTGGTTGCCGTAGCGCTCGAGCGCGGCATCCATGTCGGCCACGGCCATGCCGAGGTGGTACAGCATCCCGTCGATCACGAGATGCCGTAACGGTCGATGTAGCCGGCCATGCGCTCCCGGATCTCCCCGGTCGAGAGCCCGAACTCCTCGGCCGTGTAGCGGTGGGCGCCGTGCTTGTCCTTGGGCCGGTCGTCCATCCACTGACGCATCGCCGCCTCCGCTGCCGGCGTCAGCTCGAGATCGAGCTGCTTGTAGATGCCATGGGCGGCAGCCAGCGGGTCGGCGACGAAGTCGCGGTAGTCGACGTCGCAGAACTGACGGTCGGGGCGGCCGGCCCGGGCAACATCCATCCGCTCTGCGGCGAGCGACCAGATCCGCAGGCGATGGGCGCCGAGCTCCTCGGGCGTGAACGTTCCCTCACCGATGCCCATCGACGCAATGAGGCTGCACCCCGAGACGATCGACGCTGCCGGGTCGCGGTAGATGTGCACGAAGCGTGCATCAGGGAAGGTCTCGAGCATGGCGGCCAGCCCGAAGGTGTGACTCGGGTTCTTCAACAACCAGGGCGCGTCACCGGCATCGGCCCCGATCAGCCGCAGGTTGTCGGCGTACCGCAGGTACGACGGGCGCTCATCGGTGTCGATGAACCAGTCGTGGTACGCCGGCACCGCCTGCGACGACACCCAGGTCATGCTCACGAACGACTGCTGCATGACCGTGATGCACTCCTCCGGATCGGTCGGAGCGACGTCGTGGAGGATGTTGGGCCCGTTGGTCCGGTAGGCCTCCATGCGGGCGCGGTAGGTGGGGTCGTCGTCCCACGTGTCCCGGTCGGGTCGGGGCCGGGGACGGTTGGCCATCCAGGCCGGGATCCACTGGAACCGTGGATCAGCACCGAGGAGCTGGTGGAGGGCGGTGGTGCCCGATCGGGGCAGGCCGATCACGACGACCTGGGGCGCCAGCGGTGCCTGCAGGCACTCGGGGCGAGCGGTCCAGCCGGCCTGCGAGCAGAGCCGGCCGGCCAGGGCGTTGGTGGCGGAGCCACCGACCCGTCGGTCGAGGGCGTCGCCGGCGTGGGGGCTGGCTGCTGCAGCCTCGACCAGGGCCCGCAGCCCAGCCAGGTAGTCGTCGGTTCCGAAGTCGGTCAGCCCCCCGGCGAGCGCGGAGGCGTCGGCATGAAGCTGGTCGATCGAGAGCCCACCCATGACCGCCGACGGTAGGTCAGATGAGCTCGAGGAGGTCGGCCACCGAATGCACCGTGTCCTGTTCGGGCAGGCCGGACAGCCGGTAGGGATCGATGATCACGGTCCGGATGCCGGCGGCTGTCCCACCGGCGAAGTCGACCGCCGGCGTGTCCCCGATGAAGAGGACCCGGTCGGCGGTCAGGTCGAGCTCGTCGAGGGCGAACGCGAAGATCGCCGGGTCGGGCTTGGCCACCCCGACCACCCCTGAGTCGATGATGCTGTGGACCTCGACGTCGGGCCCGGGGCCCAGCTGGCAGATGCCGGCATCGGCAAGCTGTCGCTCGATCGACCCGTCGGCGTTGCTGACCACGCCCAGGCGGACGCCCCGCTCGACCAGGCCGTGCAGCGCCAGGACCGCAGCTTCCTGGACCCAGCACCACAGTCCGTAGGCCGGCCCCTCGAACAGGTCGACCAGGCCCTTGCGGGCTGCCTCGGATTCCTCGGGGCGGATGCCGAGCTCGTCGATGAAGCAGGCGACGTAATTCTCCAACCGCATGGGCCAATGGTCGCCGGTGTGCTCCTCGGCGAGCTCGACGGGCACGGCGACGCCGCGGTAGTGCGCCCGGTGCACCTTCGCCGGCGTGACAGGAACGCAGGCCAGGCCGGCCACCGCGTCGGCGACCCGTCCCGGATCGGGAAGCACCAGGACCCCGCCCACGTCGAACAGCACGCCGTCGACCACCAGGCACCATCGTCGCGCGCGGGGGACCTGACGGTGGACAAACGCCGCTTCGGACGCCGAAGGGCATGACGGCTAGGGTCGGATCGCCGGGGGTGCGCGAGGAGGAGGGACCGTGGCCGAGGCCACCGCCACGACGATGGAGTTCGAAGAGCTGGCTGACTTCCGCCAGCGGCTCCGCGCGTGGCTCGACGAGACCCTGCCCAGCTACGAGGGCCGCGAGGCCGAGAGCAGCAAGCAGTTCCGCCAGGCCTTGTGGGACGCCGGCTTCCTCGGGCTGACCCTCGACCCCGCCTACGGCGGCCGGGGCCTCGGCTCGGAGTACGACAAGGTCTTCCGTGAGGAGATCCGGGGCCGCCGGACGCCTGCCGTGGCCGACTCGGTGACCGCCGGGATCTGTGCCCCCACCTTGCTCGACTTCGGCAGCGAGGCGCAGAAGAAGGCCCACATCGCCAACATGATCCGCGGCGCGGAGGTCTGGACCCAGTTGCTCTCGGAGCCCGGCGCCGGCTCCGACCTCGCCGGCCTCCAGACCAAGGCGGTCCGGGACGGCGACGAGTACGTGCTGAACGGCCAGAAGGTCTGGACCTCAGGGGCGATGAATGCCCACTACGCCCTCTGCGTCGCTCGCACCAACCCCGACCTCCCGAAGCACGCCGGCATCTCGATGTTCATCGTTCCCCTGCAGGGCACCCCGGGCGTCACCATCAGGCCGCTCAAGCAGATGACCGGCGACTCGCACTTCAACGAGGTCTTCCTCGACAACGTGCGCATCCCGATCGAGAACCTGGTCGGCGACGAGAACAACGGCTGGCGGGCGCTGACCGCCATGCTCACCCATGAGCGACTGGCGCTCGGTGCCGGCACCGGAGCCGGTGGCGCGGGTGCCGGCTGGGCCCGGTCCGACAGCCGAAGGCTCATCGACCTCGCCCGTCGCCGAGGGCTCGACCAGGACAAGGCCACCCGGCAGGACATCATCCGGATCGTCGTCCTCGAGCGCATCCAGGCCCTCATGGGCCAGAAGATGCGCGACGAGATCGCCGCCGGCGTCACCGTCGGCTCCAAGGGATCGGTGGCCAAGCTGGCCAGTGCCATCCTCACCAGGCACGCGTCGAACCTCGGGATGGTCCTCGGCGGACCGGCCGCCCAGGCCTGGGATCCCACCGATCAGTCGGGCGGGGAGCTGGCCGAGGCGTCGAGCTTCTCCCCCATGACCGCGATCGCCGGCGGCACGAGCGAGATCCAACGAAACACCATCGGTGAGCGCGTCCTCGGCCTTCCTCGTGAGCCGTCGAACGACAGAGACATCCCCTTCAAGGACATACTGCAGAACCCAATGAGGAAGTGAGCATGGCCGACTACCAATTCATCACCTACGAGACCATCGACGACGGAACGATCGCGCGCATCATGCTCAACCGGCCCGAGAGCCGGAATGCGCAGAGCCGTGGCCTCCTCGTCGAGCTGGGCGACGCGTTCCTCGAGGCAGAGGCGGATGACCAGGTGCGGGTCGTCATCCTGGGCGGGACCGGGGCCCTGTTCTCGTCCGGCCACGACCTCGGCTCCAAGCAGTCGATCGCCGAGCGTGCCCCGGGACCGGACCAGCACTTCTCGCTCAAGATCAACGGTGGCACGCGCGAGGGTGCCGAGAAGCGGTGGATCCAGGAGTGGCACTACTTCTACGAGAACACCATGCGCTGGCGGAACCTCCGCAAGATCACCATTGCCGAGGTCCACGGCACCGTCTACGCCGCCGGTCTCATGCTGATGTGGGCGTGCGACCTGATCGTGGCCGCCGATGACTGCGAGTTCGCCGACGTGGTCGGCACCCGCCTCGGCATGTGCGGCGTCGAGTACTTCGCCCACCCGTTCGAGTTCGGCCTCCGCAAGACCAAGGAGCTCATGCTCACCGGCGACTCCCTGTCGGTCGACGACGCCTACGCCCTCGGCATGGTCTCGAAGGTGTTCCCCCGGGCCGAGCTCCAGGAGCGAACCACCGAGTTCGCCCGCCGCATCGCTTCGGTGCCCACCATGGCATCACTGCTCATCAAGGAGTCGGTGAACCAGACGCAGGACAACATGGGCTTCTACAACGCCATGAAGGCCTCGTTCTCGCTCCACCAGCTCAACCACTCGCATTGGGCCGAGATCCACGACAGCAAGAAGGCGACCGGAGATCCGGAGGATGGCGTCCCCAACTGGAAGGACGCCCCACCCACCGTGCCCGCCGAGAAGTCAACCGTCCGCGCAACCCGCTAGGGGGAACCACCATGACCGACTACAAGTACGTCACCTACGAAACGCTCGAGGGCGGCACGATCGCCCGCATCATGCTGAACCGGCCCGAGAGCCGCAACGCCCAGAGCCGGGGCCTGCTCGTCGAGCTCGACCAGGCGATGCTCGAGGCCGAGGCCGACGACCAGGTTCGCGTCGTGATCCTCGGGGGCCACGGCAAGATGTTCTCGTCCGGCCACGACCTGGGCTCGAAGGTGTCGATCGCCGAGCGGACGCCCGGGCCCGACATGCATCCGAGCTTCGGCGTCAACGGCGGCACCCGTGTCGGCGCCGAGAAGCGGATGCTCCAGGAGTGGCATCACTTCTACCAGAACACCCTGCGCTGGCGGAACCTCCGCAAGATCACCATCGCCCAGATGCACGGCACCGTCTACGCCGCCGGGCTGATGCTCATGTGGGCGTGCGACCTGATCGTGTGCGACGAGGACACCGAGTTCGCCGACGTGGTCGGCAGCCGCCTCGGCATGTGCGGCGTCGAGTACTTCGCCCACCCGTGGGAGTTCGGCGTCCGTCGCACCAAGGAGCTCATGCTCACCGGTGACTCGATCGGCGCCGATGAAGGCCACCGCATCGGCATGGTCTCCAAGGTGTTCAAGAACGACGAGCTCGCCGACAAGACCCTCGAGTTCGCCAAGCGCATCGCGTCGGTGCCGACCATGGCGTCGCTGCTGATCAAGGAGTCGGTGAACCAGACGCAGGACAACATGGGCTTCTACAACGCCCTCCAGGCCTGCTTCACCCTCCACCAGCTGAACCACAGCCACTGGGCCGAGATCCACGAGAGCAAGTACCCGCTCGCCGAGCCCGAGGACGGCACGCCTAACTGGAAGGACGCCCCGCCGATCGTCCAGAGCGAGAAGTCCACGGTCCGCGCCGGCGCCTAGCCGGGCCGGGTCGCGTTCTGCCCCGAACCCGCGATGGATGGTCAGCATTTTTGCTGACCATCCGTCGCGGGTTCGTCAGTTTTGAGGGCGGTTGTCGCTGATGCGGGCGGCCAGGCGGTCGAGCTGGTCGCGCTGGACCTCGGAGTCGGGGCCGGCGCCGGCCCGGTGGGTGCGGACGTGGACGACCGCCTCCTCATAGGGCATGCCGAGGGTCACCAGCATGAGGGTGGCCAGCACACCGGTCCGGCCCATGCCGGCACCACAGTGGAGGATGAGCTTGTGGCCGGTGAGGACGAGGCCGGTGAGCTGGTCGACGGTGTTGATGAGCTCGTCGTCGCCGACGACGCCCCAGTCGGGGATCGGATGGCGGCGGGCCCGGTCGGGGTGATCGGCGAGCCAGTGCTCGAACTCGGGGAAGCGCATGTGGATCTCGGGTGTCTCCACCAGCGAGACGAGCATGTCGGCGCCGGCCTTGGCGAGCGCGCCATCGGGATCGGGTCCGACATCGGTGAACGAGGCACACCAGAGCGCGCCCGGCGCCCGGCCCTCGAGGGGAATCTGGTCCATGGGTCGACCAGCCTTTCAGCTACACGAGCTCACGGGGCAACCGGCCGGTGGTCAGGAACCGCCGTCGGCGTTCCCGATCGGCCAGGTCGAAGCGGCGCCATGCCCAGAGCAGGCAGGCCAGACCGATCAGCTCCAGCACAACGTCGAGCTCACCGCGCTCGAGGCTGGGCAGCCGGCCGCCGAGGTGCCCACCGAAGACGGGCCACCAGAACACGTCGCGATCGGTCCACATGCCGTCGAGCACGAGGTGAAGAAACATCCCGATCGGGAGGAAGAGGAGCCGGCGGCGCAGGAGGCGACGACCGCGCGTACCGAGCATGACCGCGGTCAGCACGACGACACTGGCCAGGAGGGTGTGGGCGAGCCACCGCCGACCGGTGACGCCATCGAGCAGATCGGGGGCGATGGCGCCGATCATCACCATCCGGTAGTCGATCGCCGGATCGTGGAAGACGACCCACACGATGACGAACGCCATCCCCACGAACCAGAGGAACATGGCGGCGCGCTAGCGCGGCACGAGGATCCGGCCGCACTCCTCATGGGTCACGAGCGAGCCCTCGGCCACGTGGCGCACGGCGTCGAGCTCCATTGCCGGCAGCGTCAGGTGGCAGCCGCCGCACTGGGTCCCTTCCAGCCGGGCGATCGCCACCCCGCCGAGCTGGGCCCGCACCTTCTCGTAGGTGGCCACGAGGTCGGCCGGCACGGCGTCGACCAGCGCGGCCCGGGCCGCCAGGGTGGTGGCCAGCTCGGCGTCGATGGCCGCCTCGCCCTCGCCGATGACGCCGATGAGCCTGGCGGCCTCCCGCTCCCGGGCAACTCGCTCCTCGGCGAGGGCGGTCGACTGAGCGGCGAGCGGCTCGATCTCCTCCATCAGGACGAGCACATCGTCCTCCAGCGCCGACCGGCGGCGACCGAGCCCGTCGATCTCCTCCTGGATCGCCTGTAGCTCACGAATCGCCTTCACCGACCCGGAGTACAGGCGGGTGTTCTCGGCGTCGGCCTTGGCGGCGAGCGCCGCGACCTCGTCTTCCAGCCGGCGCTGCGCCACGCCCAACTCGTGCAGCCGGGCATCGAGGGCCTTGAGCTGGCTGTCGAGGCCGGCGATGGCGGCCTGCTCGGCGGCGAGGAGCGCCCGTTCGGGAAGCGTCTCCCGCCGGTGGCGAAGGGTGTCGGCGGCGAGGTCGAGCCCTTGGACCTCGAGGAGGACGGACAGCGGGTCAGGCATGTTCCCGCCATTCTGTCGGAGGAACGGTCAGCGGCACGACCGGTCCAGCCACGACGCGAGGTTGGCGTCGGCCTGGTCAACCAGGCCCTGCTGCCGCTCGATCTCAGCGGCGTGCAGCTCGACGACGCCGTAGGTCGACCCGTCGGAAGGGTCGAAGCCGGTGAAGTAGGTGGAGAGGAACCCGTAGGCGTCGGCGATGGCGTGCAGGGTCGGGGCCACGTCGGCCGACGCGGTCACCGCCGCCCGCCGGATGTCGTGGGCTGAGTCGAGGTAGTCGGAGGAGGTCGCGATCGGTCGTCCGGTCTTGATGCTGGCCACCCGCTGGTGGGCCTTCAGCGCCAGGTCGCACGACGATCCCCCACCCAGGCCGGCGTCGTGGGGCCGGAGCGCCTGGAAGCCGAGGGCGCCGCCGACGAGCACCACCACGAGGATCAGCGCTGGCCCGCCCCGGGTTGACGTCACCCGGGCTCGACGTCGTCGCCCTGCGAAACCGCGGCGCCGCTCGGCGAGCCGGCCAGCCGCTGCACGTCGAGCAGGTGGTGCCACGCCTCGTGGAGCGCGCTGTGGGCCAGGAAGGCGACCGACACCCGGCGGTCGTCCCGAACCAGGCCCTTCGCCTGCTCCTCAGGCGTGAGCTCGCTGATCCTCGTGCCGAACCGGGCGAAGTTGGCCTCGATGCCGTCGAGCACCTCGGTCACGTCGGCGTCGTTGTAGGCCAACTCGATCGCGGCGGCGTCGGGATCGATCGCCGCGACACGCCGCTCGCCGGCGTGATCGGCCTCGGCCCGGAGTGCGTCGCGGATCAGCGCGCCGTGATAGCGGACGGCATCGCGAGCATGGGCGAGGTACTCCACCACTGACCATGTCCGCTCGTCAGCCCGCTTCCGCAGCTCGGCATCGTCGAGCCCGGCGACGGCGTCGCGGTAGGCGGCCGGCAGCGGGGCCAGGCGCGCCGCTGTGGCGACCATGTCGAGCCCGGACGCGTCCAGGCCGCACTCGGCGCACTGCTCCTCCACCCGGCGCAGGGTACCGGCGCGCCCGAGGATGGCCGCGGAGACCGTCCTAGGATCCCTGGGCATGCGCGTGCGTCCTGACGCGGCACCCGACGCCGCCACGATCGAGCTCGACGTCGAATCCCACCGCCGGGAGCTAACCGGTTACTGCTACCGAATGCTGGGCTCGAGCTTCGAGGCCGAAGACGCCGTGCAGGAGACGATGGTGCGCGCCTGGCGGGGCATCGACAGCTTCGAGGGTCGGTCCGCCCTGCGGTCCTGGCTCTACCGGATCGCCACCAACGTGTGCCTCGACATGCTCCGGGGACCGCAACGCCGGGCCCGGCCGATGGATCTGGGGCCGTCGTCGACCGCCGACTCCTATCTCGCGCCGGGACTCCCGGAAGCAACGTGGATCGAGCCCATCCCGGACGGGCGGGTGATGCCGTCCGACGCCGACCCCGCCGAGCTGGCGGTGGCCAAGGAGTCGATCCGGCTGGCATTCGTGGCCGCCCTCCAACACCTGCCGGCCCGGCAGCGGGCTGTCCTGATCCTGCGTGAGGTGCTGCGCTGGCAAGCGACCGAGGTGGCCGAGCTGCTCGACACCAGCGTCGCGTCGGTCAACAGCGCGCTGCAGCGGGCGCGGGCCACGTTGGCGTCCGGCGACCTGGAGGCAGTCGATCCCGGAGCGATGGACGCCGACCACCAGGCCCTGCTCGCCCGCTACGTCGACGCCTTCGAGCGGTACGACATCAACTCACTGGTCACGCTGCTGCACGAGGACGCCACCTTCTCGATGCCACCGTTCGCGCTCTGGCTGCAGGGCCCGGTCGAGATCAGCAAGTGGTACGTCGGCCAGGGCATCGCCTGCAAGGACTCCCGGCTCGTCGCCACCGCGGCCAATGGCTGCGCGGCATTCGGCTCCTACAAGCTCAGTCGGCCCGGCCTCCGCGAGCCGTGGGCCTTGCAGGTGATCGAGGTCTCAGGCGGGCGGATCACCGCGCTCCACCACTTCCTCGACACCAAGCTGTTCGCCGCCTTCGGTCTCCCGCCGCGGCTCGAGGAGTAGCTCGCTCAGTCCTGAGAGGTCCACCAGCTCGCGCAGCTCGGCTACGGGCTCGCTGACGCGAACCGACCACCCCAACCGGTGGGCCTCGAGTTGCAATCGGGCAAGCGCATCGACGATGCCGAGGTCGGGAGTGGGCCGACCTTCCGCCCGGCCGGCATCCGCGGGCGTCACCGCGCAGGTCCTCAGCTCACGCCGGCGAGCACAGGGTCGAGATCGTCGTCGTCGTCGGGCGGCAGCGGATCGGCATGGCCCTCCACGTCGATGTTGGGCAGGAGCCGGTCGAGCCAGCGGGGCAGCCACCAGTTCTTGTCACCCAGCAGCTCCATGGTCGCCGGCACCAGGAGCATCCTGACGATCGTGGCGTCGAGAAGGATGGCGGTGGCCAACCCGGTGCCCATCATCTTGACCACTCGCTGGTTCTCGAGGATGAAGCTCCCGAACATCATCACCATGATCGCCGCCGCCGCGGTGATGACCTTGGCGGTAGCGGCCAATCCGTCGGCGACTGACGTGCGACTGTCGCCGCTGCGATGCCACTCCTCCCGCACACGCGAGAGGAGGAACACCTCATAGTCCATCGACAGGCCGAACACGATGGCGAACAGCATCATCGGCATCCAAGGCTCGATCGGTGCCGGCTGCACGCCCGTCACGCTGCTGAGCCAGCCCCACTGGAACAGTGCGACCACGATGCCGTAGGCGGCGCCGATCGACAGCAGGTTCATGACGACAGCCTTCAATGGAACCAGCAGCGAGCGGAAGACCACCATCAGCAGCAGGAACGACAAGGCCAGCACCGCCCCGAAGAAGTACGGCAACCGTGAGCCGAGGAAGTTGGCGAAGTCGACGTTCACCGCCACCGTCCCCGTGACCGCGACGTCGACACCCGTTGCCCGCTCGACCGATGGCAGCACGTGGTGCCGCAGCCGGCTGACGAGTGCGGTGGTGGCCGCGTTCTGCGGTCCGGTCGTGGGCACCAGGTTCCAGACCGCCGCCGTCGGGGCGACGGGATCGTTCGGGCGAGGCTCGGAGATGAAGGCCACGCCCGGATCGGCGGCCGCGGCCTTCGTGATGACGCTCAGGCCGGCGACGCTGGTGCCCTTCGGCAGCTCGGCGACAAGGAGGAGCGGGCCGTTGAAGCCGGCGCCGAACCCGTCGACCAGGAGGTCGTAGGCCTGCTTGGTGGTGGTGTCCTGGGCGAAGTTGCTCTCGTCGGAGAACCCGAGGCGGAGGCTGAGCACGGGAACCGCGATCACGAGCAGCACCACCGCGCCCCCGATCGCCGCGCGCCACGGCCGGTGCTGGATCATCCGGCTCCAGCGGTAGGCGGCCGTCTGCTGCCGGGGCTTGGGCGCCCGCCGGGGCACCTCTCGCTTGAGCGGGCCGACGAAGAAGCCGGCAACCAGCACGACCAAGGCCAGGGGCAGGGCAACGACCAGCGGGGTGATCTTGAGGCCGATGCCGACCAACGCGACTGCAACGAGACCAGCAGCGATCAGCCCGCGCCGACGAGTCAGCTCGATTCGCTCACCGGCAAAGGCGAGGAGCGCGGGCAGCAGGGTCAGCGAGGCCAGAACGGTGACGGCCACCACCGCGGCCGCCCCAACCGCAAGGCCCTGGACGAAGGTGACCCCCATGAGCAGCATGCCGAGCAGCGAGATGACCACCGTCGTTCCGGCGAACAGCACAGAGCGCCCGGCGGTGTCGATGGCGATGGCAATCGACTCACGCACGGTGTGGCCGGCATGGAGCTGCTCGCGGTAGCGAGTCGCGATCAGCAGGGCGTAGTCGATGCCCACACCCAGGCCGATCATCAGCCCGAGGAACGTTGCGAAGTCAGGGATTGCCAGCACGTGGCTGAGCAAGGCGATCAGCGACGATCCGATGCCGATGCCGAACAAGGCGACGCCGACCGGCAAGCCCATGGCCAGGACGGAGCCGAACGCGACGATCAGGATGACGATGGCGAAGGCGACCCCGAGCACCTCCGACGATGGTTGTTCGAAGGAGGCAAAGATGAACCCGCCGAGCTCGATCCGGAGGCCCTTGATGTGCGGCGCGGCCGCGAGGATCGTGTCTCGGATCTCGCCCGCCCGCCGATAGGGCAGATCCTTGGGCAGCTCGACGTTGGCATACGCGATCTTGCCGGCGTCACCACCTCGGGACGCGACCTGCTGGGCGCCGTCCTTCGCATACGGGCTGCCGACACGGGTGACGTCCTTCGTCGCTGCCACCTTGGCGAAGAGTGCCTCCATCGCCGCGCGCACGGCTGCGTCGTTCACTCCCTTGTCGGCGCGGAACACGATCGTGCCGATCGAGCCCGTGCCCTGGCCGCCGAAGTTGGCGTCGAGGATGTCGAGACCAGTCTTCGACTCGACGTCCGGAAGGTTGAAGTCGTCGCGGAAGGCGTTGCCGACCACGCCCGACACGGCTCCGCTGAGCACGAGCGCAGCAAGCCAGAGCCCGAGTACGAGCTTCCGCCGGTCGTGGCACCAAGGACCGAGTCGCGAGAACACAGAGCCTCCCAGAGATGTCGTGTCAGGGCTTCGACGGTTCGGCGGCACCAAACTCATCGGGTCCGCCCCGGAGTCGACGACAGGTTATCCCGCCGGGCGAACATCCGTACGCCTCTTTCGGGCGGTCGATCCCGCCCGGGCGGGAAATAGGGTGCCCGGTCGATGAGCGGCCCGATGCGAGTGGTCGCAACCGCTGGTCATGTCGACCACGGCAAGTCGACCCTGTTGCGGGCGCTGACCGGGATGGAGCCCGACCGGTACGAAGAGGAGCGCCGGCGGGGCTTGACCATCGATCTCGGCTTCGTCTGGACCACCCTGGCTTCCGGACGGGGCATCGCCTTCGTCGATGTGCCCGGTCATGCCCGGCTGGTGCGGACGATGCTGGCTGGTGTCGGCACCGTCGATCTGTGCCTCTTCGTCGTCGCTGCCAACGAAGGTTGGATGCCCCAGAGCGAGGAGCACCTGCGGATCCTCGAGCTGGTGGGCGCCACCGCCGGCGTGATCGCCGTGACGAAGGTCGACACCGTCGACAGCGATCTGCTCGAGCTGGCCAAGGCCGAGATCGCCGAGCGGGTGGCCGGAACCTTCCTCGAGCGCTGCCCGGTGGTCGAGGTCGACGGTGCGCACGGGCTCGGACTCGACGACCTGCGTTCCGCCCTCGACGGGCTGCTCGACCGGGCAGTCGCACCAGTGGAGCAGGGCCGACCCCGTCTCTGGGTCGACCGGTCGTTCTCGATCAAGGGGGCGGGAACGGTCGTGACCGGGACGCTCGGGGGCGGCGAGCTGGCGGTTGGCGACGAGCTGGCCGCCGTGGACCGCAACGGGCGCAGTGTGTCGGTCAGGGTG
>JAEKLB010000180.1 GCA_019510095.1 Acidobacteriota bacterium
TGCCGAGGGCGGCGCCGGCCTCGGCGAGGGCCGAGAGGAAGAGCGCGTTCCACTCGGTGAGGACCTTGTCGTCGAGCCCGGGCCGGACCCGGCGCTCACGCCGATCGAACATCGCCTGGCGAGCACGCTCCACCTCCGGGGGCCGGATCAGCTCGCCGCCCACGGGGCGGGACAGGATGTTGGCGCCCTCGAAGTTGCCGGCACCGGTGACGCCGTACCAGTCGACCGCTGCATCGCCACCGAGCTCGTGCACCTCGTCGAAGGACCAGACGTAGAACTTGCCCTCGACGCCTTCGGAGTCGGCATCTTCGGCCGAGCACAGCCCGCCGCCAGGAGACCGGAGATCCCGCAGCACGTAACCCACGGTCTCCTCGACGACCTGTCGGTAGCGGTCGTCACCGGTCACCTGCCAGCCGTGGAGGAAGGCCCGCACCAGGAGCGCCTGGTCGTACAGCATCTTCTCGAAGTGCGGCACCAACCACCGATGGTCGGTGGCGTAGCGGGCGAAGCCGCCCCCGAGGTGGTCGTAGATGCCGCCGGCGGCCATGGCGTCGAGTGATCGCCGGACGGCGGCGAGTAGGCCGGCGTCGCCGACCTGGGCATGTGCCCGGAGCAGGAGCTCGAGGCTCATGGTCTGGGGAAACTTGGGCGCCCGGCCGAAGCCGCCCCAGTCGTCGTCGTGTTGCGCCAGCAGCAGGCGGGCCCCACCCACCACCGCGTCGCGGGGTGGCACGGCGCCGCCGCCACCGATCGACGCGCCCCGCCGGATGGCGTCGGTGAGGCCGCCCGCCTGCTCCAACAGCGCGCCGCGCCGCTCGCGCCATGCCTCGTCGACGGCGCGGCAGACCTCGACGAACGCGGGCATGCCGTGACGGGGCACGGGTGGGAAGTAGGTGCCGGCGTGGAACGGCCGAGCGTCGTGGTCGAGCCACACGGTCATGGGCCAACCGCCCGAACCAGTGAGCTGCTGCACTGCCTCCATGTAGATGGCATCGACGTCGGGCCGCTCCTCGCGGTCGACCTTGATGTTGACGAACAAGTCGTTCATCACCGCGGCCGCTGACGGATCTTCGAACGACTCGTGCGCCATCACGTGGCACCAGTGGCAGGCCGAGTAGCCCACCGAGAGGAGGACGGGCACGTCCCGGCGACGAGCCTCGGCGAAGGCGTCGTCTCCCCAGGGGTACCAGTCGACCGGGTTGTCGCGATGCTGCCGTAGGTAGGGGCTCGACTCGTCCGCCAGGCGATTCACCCCTGTTACCTACCAGCCCCGGCCGCCGGCTCCGTCTCGAGGACGTCCTCGGTCGGCGGCGGAAGCTGGAGACGGGCGTCCAGCAGGAGCGGGCGGCCGAACGCGAGCGCGCCCACGATGCAGCCGAGGCCGCCCATCGCCATCGCCCATCGGGGGCTGTACGCCTGGGCGACGGCTCCCGCGATGAGGCCGCCGATCGGGGTGCTGCCGAGGACGGTGAGCGTGCGCAACGAGGTCACCCGTCCGCGCATCGACGGCGTGGCGTCGAGCTGGATCATCGAGTTCGAGCTCGATGCCGTGAAGTTCTGGCCGATGCCGACCAGGGGCAGGATCAGCAGCAGGGCGGTCAGCGACGGCGCAGCGGCGCCTGCGCACATGACGATCCCGAAGAGCATGGCGGCGATGATGAGGCGCCGCCCGTCGGTGCGCCGGAGCGACGCGATGGCGAGCGCGCCGATCAGGCCGCCGATGCCGTTGGCGATGAAGATCGATCCCACCGCGCCGGGGCCGCCGTGGAACGTCACCTTGGCCATCAGCGGGAACACGACCGGGAAGTTGAAGGCGAGCGTGCCCACCGCGGTCATGAGCAGGAGGTTGGAACGGAGCAGTGGCTGCGACCAGGCATAGCGGATGCCCTCGCGCACCTGTCCCTTGCCTCTCGGCAGCCTGGCGTTCCGGTGGAGCTCGTCGGGCCGCATGCGGGCGAGGGCGACAAGGGCGGCGACGTAGGAGAGGGCGTTGACGAGGAAGCACACGCCCGTCCCCGAGACGAGGATCACGACGCTGGCGATCATCGGCCCGAAGATGCGGGCGCTGTTGAACACCGTGCTGTTCAGCCCGATTGCGTTGGGGAGATCGTCGGCGGGCACCAGCTCGGTCACGAATGACTGCCGCGCCGGTTGGTCGACCGCTGTGGCACACCCCGACAAGGTGACCAGCAGGTAGACCGTCCAGAGGTTGATCACGCCGGCGAGGTCGAGGGTGGCGAGGAGCGCGGCCATCACGGTGAGGGCGACCTGGCTCGTCATCAGCAGCCTGCGCTTGTCGATGCGGTCGGCCAGCAGGCCACCCCACAGGCCGAATAGCAGGGTGGGCAGGTACTGGAGCGCGACAGCTGCTCCCGCGGCGACGCCGTTGTCATGCGAGAGGTCGAGCACCAGCACCGCTTGGGCCACGGTCTGGGTCCAGGTCCCGGCGACGGAGATGACCTGCCCGATGAACCAGAGCCGGTAGTTCCTGATCCGGAGCGACCGGAAGGTGGCAGGCGCCGGCACGAGCGGGGTGATCCTCCGATCAGACGAGGCGGAAGCGGCAGATCGTGGTGGCGATCACCCGGTCGTCGTTGCCCTCGGCGCGGAGCTCGACCCGGACGTTGATGCACCCCTCGGCAATGCGGAGCACCTCGGCGTGGGTGACAAGCGGTGCGCCCGTGCCGCGGGCGATGATCGACGTTCCCTGGTGCTCGATCCAGAACTGGTCGGTGCCGGCGATCTCGCGGGCCGCCATCATCGCCGCTGCCTCGGGGACGACCTGGAGCGGGCCCTGGTGCAGGCTGTAGCGGCCCAGCTCGGGCGGCAAGTCGGGGATCTCCAGATTGCCGTCGCCGCGCAGACGGGCGCCGAACGCTTCGTAGAGGAGTGGCAGGTCGGCGGTGGTCGGCATGTTGGCGCGCTGGTCGACGTAGTTGAAGCCGGGGTTGGGGGCACCGACCGACCAGTGGGTGCCGCCGACGGCGATCACCCGGCCCGGATCGGCGGCGTCGGTGATGCGGGCCTCGGTGAAGAACTGCGTCTTCGCCTCGCGGACGATCTTTCCCTGGAGGCGGATCTCGGTCACATCAGCAGCCGGTTCGAAGATGTGCATGTCGATCCGGGTGGGTGAGACGATCGCGATCGCATCGACGTTGATGCCGGCGGTGTCGAGCAGCGCGACGCCGAGCGGTGCGGCCAGGAGGCCGACCGGCCCTCGCAGGTCGTGGCGGATCTTCATCTCGCCGAGTGCCTCGTGGCGGCCGAGGGCGGTGGAGAACGTGCCGAGATGGCGGTAGGAGATGAGGCGGGACGCGACCTCGCGCCATGTTGCCTGCGCCTCGCGCAGCTCCGCGTCGCTGAGTCCGGAGTCGGTTGTCGTCATCGTGGGTCCCCCTTGTCTGTCGTCGACCCTAGCGTCGGCTCAGTTGAAGAGGAGCTGGCCCTGGCGGCCCCAGCGACCGTCTTGGCTGGTGAAGATGTAGTGAGCCCGACCGGTGCGGTACGAGGTGCCGTCGGCGTGGTAGCGGGTGTAGTTGAAGGCGAGGGCGACCATCGATGGAGCGGCATCGACCACCTCGATGTCGTCGAAGGTGCTGTGGTCCCAACCCTCGCTGGCGACGAGGTCGTCGAAGTCGAGCCTCAGCTCCTCGCCGGAGTTGGCCACGACGACCCGGCCGCCGCTGACGAGCACGTGGGGGTAGTGGCACGACGCACGGACGGCCGCCAGGTCGCGGCCGTTGAAGGCGGCGATGAACGTGTCGAGGCTGGCGCGGGCGGCGGTGGTGGCGTTCGAGGTCTCCGTCATGCGCCGATCGTCGCGCGTCAGGGCAGGAGAGTGGCGAGCGGCGCCGTGCGCCCTAATGTCCCAGGCCGTGCCGGTGACCTGGGAAGCGACGGGCGAGTGGTCCGACATCCGCTACGAGACGGCGGCGGTGACCGACGCCGGCGTTCGCGTGGCCAAGCTCACGATCAACCGTCCCGAGGTGCGCAACGCCTTCCGGCCCCACACCGTCATCGAGCTCATGCGGGCGTTCGAGCTCGCTCGCGAGGATCCCGATGTCGGTGTGGTCATCCTGACCGGCGAGGGGCGCGAGGCCTTCTGCTCGGGCGGGGACCAGAAGGTTCGCGGCGACTCGGGCTACCTGAACGACGATGCCCTCGGCGAGCAGGGGATCGGGCGCTTCCACGTGACCGACCTCCACGTCCAGATCCGCCGCCTGCCCAAGCCGGTGATCGCCATGGTGGCTGGCTACGCGATCGGTGGCGGCCACGTGCTCCACGTCGTGTGCGATCTCACGATCGCCGCCGACAACGCCCGCTTCGGCCAGACCGGCCCGCGGGTGGGCTCGTTCGACGGTGGCTTCGGCGCCTCGGTGCTCTCCCGTTTGGTCGGGCCCAAGCGAGCCAAGGAGATCTGGTTCCTCTGCCGCCAGTACGGGGCGCAGGAGGCGCTTGCCATGGGTCTGGTCAACACGGTTGTCCCGCTCGAACGGCTCGAGGAGGAGACGCTCCAGTGGTGCCAGGAGATGCTGGCGCTGTCGCCGTTCGCCCTCCGCCTGTTGAAGGCGAGCTTCAACGCTGACGAGGACGGCCTCGCCGGCCTCCAGCAACTGGCGCACGACACCAACCTCCTCTTCTACATGTCGGAAGAGGCGCACGAAGGGCGGGACGCGTTCCGCGAGAAGCGCACGCCCGACTTCTCGAAGTTTCCGCGTCGCCCGTGAACCGGTGGGTGGCCGGCGCCCGCCCGCGCACGCTGCCGGCCGCGGTCGTGCCGGTCGTGGTCGGCACCGCCGCCGCGGTTGGCGAGTCGGCCTCGGGCATCTCGTGGTGGCGAGCCGTTGCGGCCATGGTGGTGGCGCTCGCCATCCAGATCTTCACCAACTACCAGAACGACTACGCCGACGGTGTGCGCGGTACCGATGAGCGTCGCGTTGGCCCGGTGCGCCTGGTCGCCGGTGGGCTGGCAACCGCGGACCAGGTGCGGATGGCCACGCTCGTGGCCGGGCTGGTGGCCGCCGCTGCCGGTCTGACCCTTGCGTTCGCGGTGGGACCCGAGCTGCTGGTCGTCGGTGCCGCCAGCCTGGCCGCCGGCTACTTCTACACGGGCGGCCCCAAGCCGTACGGCTACGCCGGCTTCGGCGAGGTGTTCGTGTTCGTGTTCTTCGGTGTCGTGGCCACTGTCGGCTCCGCCTACGTGCAGTGCGAGCGGTTGACCGGGATCGCGGTGGGCGCGGCAGTGCCCGTCGGTCTCCTGGCCACCGCCCTGCTCGTGGTCAACAACCTTCGCGACATCCCGACCGACGCGTTGAGCGGCAAGCGCACGGTTGCTGTCCGCCTCGGTGACGGGCCGACGCGGGTGCTCTACACCGCGCTCATCGCCGGCGCCTTTGCCGCCCTCCCGCTCCTTGCCCTCCGCCGGCCGTGGGCGCTGCTCGCCCTGCTGGCCCTGCCGGTTGCCGCCCTGCCGTTCCGCCGCATCGCCGCGGGAACCACGGGAGCAGGTCTGGTGGCCGTGCTGGCCGAGACCAGCCGGCTGCAGCTGGTGTTCGGCGCCCTGCTCGCCATTGGCCTGGCGGTGTCCGTGTGACCGGCTCAGCGCCCGTGGCGCCGCAGCCAGTCGCGCAGCAGGCCGAGGAAGGCGGCAGGCTCCTCGAGGTGAGCGGTGTGACCGGCATTGGGGACGACGTCGTAGCTGGCGTTGGTGCCGATGGTGGCGGCCAGCCGTTGCCCGGCGGCGCAGAACTTGGTGTCGTTCGCGCCGGCGAGCACCAGCACCGGCATCGTCAACGCGGCGAGCTCGGGCCACAGCGGTCGCTGGGCGCCCGTACCCGCCAATGCCAAGCTCGACCGGAGTCCCTCGACGGTGTTCTCCAAGCGCGCGTCACGACCTTGCGCCGCCTCGTCGAGGCCGGCGAAGAGCGGCTGTGCCAGCCACTCGTCGAGAAAGGCGGCGACGCCGATCGACGCCAGTCGTTCCGACCGGGCGGCGTCGTCGGCTCGCCGGGCGGCCCGCTCGCCCGGGTCGTCGATGCCGCCGGTGGCACCGATGACCACCAGCCCGCTGACGACCTCGGGCGCTGCCAGGGCGGCATGCAGGCACAGGCGTCCGCCCATCGAGTAGCCGACATAGGTGCCCGTCCCGCCTGCGGCCGCCAACAGCCGGCCGCCCTGGTCGAGGTCGGCTTCGACGGAGGCCGAGTGGCCATGGCCGGGCGCGTCGACCACCACGACCTCGTGGTCGGTGGCAAGGTCGTCGGCCACGCCGTCCCACGAACGACGGGTCTGGGTGAAGCCGTGCACCAGCACCACGCGGGGACCGGTGCCCCGGCGCTCGACGTGGAGTCCCGATGACATCGCCGGCCAACGTACAAGCGACCTTCGTCGCCACCCTGGTGGACGAGTGGGCGAGGGCCGGCGTGACCGACGCCGTGGTCTGCCCTGGCTCCCGGTCGACGCCGTTGGCTCTGGCCCTGGCGGCCGACGGCCGGCTACGCCTGCACGTCCACCACGACGAGCGGGCCGCCGCCTTCATGGCGCTCGGGATCGGCCTGGCCAGCGGCCGCCCCGCCGTCGTGCTCACCACCAGCGGCACGGCGGCCGTCTAGCTCCACCCGGCCGTGGTCGAAGCTTCGATGGCCGCGGTGCCGATGCTCGTCTGCACTGCCGACCGCCCGCCGGAGCTGCGCAGCGTCGGCGCGCCGCAGACCATCGACCAGGACCATCTCTACGGGCACGCGGTGCGGTCGTTCGCCGAGGCCGGCCTCGCCGACGACGGGAACCGACTGGCCTGGCGGCCGCTGGCGGCCCGGGCGGTGGCCGAGGCGATGGGTGCGGTGCCCGGCCCGGTGCACCTGAACCTGCCGTTCCGGGAGCCCCTGGTGGGCGAGGCGGGGGAGCTGCCCGCCGGCCGCCCCGGCGACGCACCCTGGCACCTGCCGGTTTGGCCGGCCGTCGGCGCCGAGCCCGATGCGTCGCTGGTGGCCCTGCTCGGCGCCAGCCGCGGCCTGATCGTGGCCGGTTCGTGGGTGGGCGACGCCGACGGCGTCACCGCCCTTGCCGAAGCCACTGGCT
>JAEKLB010000002.1 GCA_019510095.1 Acidobacteriota bacterium
ACGTCCTTGAACTGCATCTCGATGATCTTCTGGGAGTCGGGCCAGTCGCATTGCACGTGCGGGAAATCCGTCGACCACTGGATCCGGTCGACACCGATGTCGTGGCGCACCTTCACGCCGAACCGGTCGACCTGGAAGCCCCAATGGAAGTGGCGGTCGACGTACCAGCTCGGCTCGTGCGCCCATTCGTCGGCACCGCTCCAGAACTTGTGGCGGTTCCAGTTCTCGTCGGCGTCCTCCTTGAACTCGGGGATCCAGCCGATCTGGGTCTCGGCGAAGAAGACCTGGAGCTCGGGGAACCGGTCGAGGTAGCCGTTCTGGATGAACTGGATGACCTGGGAGCCGTGCGTCACCGTCTTCGAGAGCATCCGGGTCATCGGGGCGAAGTTCATGAGGGAGACACCCGACGCCGCTGCCTCGGCCAGCGCCTTGTTCTCGGCGTCGAGACCACCACCCAGACTGACGTGGGCGGTCAGGGGGACGTCGAGCTCGATGGCGCGCTGCCAGAACCTGTCGTCCTCGTCGGCGACCGGATAGGGCTTGCCATTGGGCCACTGGTGCATCACGACGCCGCGGATCCCGGGCATGGTGGCGACGCGCTCCAGCTCGGCGATGGCGTCGTCGACGGTCGAGCACGGCAGGATCGCCAGTCCCAGGAGGCGGTCGGTGTCCTCGGCGGTGTACTCCTGGGAGAGCCACGTGTTGTAACCCCGGGCCAGGGCCACGTAGGCCTCGGGCGGGATGGCCGAGGCGTCGAGCGTGCGCTGGCCGGAGACAGCCGGGAAGAGAAGCTCGGCGTGAACGCCGTCCTGGTCCATCTCGGTGAGTCGCTGCTTGGCGTCACCGGCGCCGACCAGGCCGTCGGAGTACGACAGACCCGTGGTCTTGAGGTTCTCGAAGCCGAGGCCGGCCGAGAAGTTGAGGCCGAGGGGCACCGGCTGGCTCTTGCCTGGCATCAGCCAGGCATCACCCCCGGTCGGCAGCTGGACCACCTTGGGCACCCATTCGTGGAACTCCTTGTCCACGAACGGCCGCCACTGGTCGGGTGAGACCTCGAGATGTGAGTCGGTCGAGATGATCTCGTAGTCACGCATGCCCCTGCCCCCTCTACGCGTTGGTAGGGAGATGATGGCACGTTTCTAAGCCGCGTGTCCCAAACGACCGTGGCGACGAGATCAGCCCCGGATCTGGCCCCGCAGCTCGCCCTTGGGGTTCTTCGGCGTGTTGAGCTCGATGTAGAGGGGGCCGGCCCGGAGGTCGTCCTCCTGGTCGTCGGTGAGGGCGAGGTTGCCAGCGAGGGCCGAGCCGCACTTGCCACAAAGGGTCACCACGGTGGCCCCGTTCTTGCCCGGCTTGCCCGACTCGAGGCGGGCGTTCGGCACGCCCGACAGCTTCACGTTGCTGAGGGCCCACGACAGGCGGCCGTCGGTGACGACGGCGGCGAACTGGGCGGCGGCGCCGACCGGCACGCCCTTGGGCTTGGGGTTGACCTGGCCGGTGCCGAGGGTGGCCCGCAGGACGACGGGGGCCGAGCTGGTCGGGGCCGACCCGTTGGGCCCGGCGGTGGTGGTCGTGTTGCCGGGCGTCGGCAGCAGCGGTGGCGGGGTGGTCGTGGGCGGCTCGGGGCAGCCCGTGCACGCCGACCCAGTGACCGGGGTGGACGCGCTGGCGGCCGGGAGCAGCGCGAAGCAGGTCAGGACGAGGGCGAGGCCGGCCGCGACGACACCAAGGGACTTCAAGCGAGTCATGACACGAACGGTAACGAAGCCCTCACACGGCGCGAGGTCATCCGGCGAATTCCTGGCGCGCCGGCCGTTCTTCGCTCGCTGGAGCTCGCCGAGCGGTGCCGGGCACCGGCGGGCCGGTCAGGTCCCCGCCAACGCCTCCACGATGGGGGCGAGCTGGTCGAGGTCCTTGGGGTGGTAGCCGGCGTCGAGCTGGACGGCGCTGATGCCGAACCGCTCCCGGTCGGCCGCCAGCTTCTCGACGATCTGGCCCACGAGGAACTGGTCCGCCTCGGCCGAGGTGTCGGTCACCCGCACGAGCCAGTGGTTCAGCTCCAGCTCGAGGTCGCCGATCGCCCGCCCCGACTGGGCGGCGCCCTCGGCGATCCAGCCCAGCTTGTCGTCGATCCGCTCGGGCACGAGGTCGACGACGGCATGCGCCCCCAGCTCACCCGCCCGGAGGCTGGCCCCGATCCCGACGATCTCGGCCTCGCGGCCGGCGATCCGCAGCACGCGCGGCCGGCCGCCACCGATGAAGAACGGTGGATGAGGCCGCGTGACCGGCTTGGGCAGGCCGTCGAGCTCCTCGATCCGGTAGTGGTCGCCCGCGAAGCTGAAGGGCTCGTCGCCGAAGAGCCCCTTGATGACAGCGATCGACTCCTCGAGCCTGCTCACCCGCACGCCGGGCTCGTCCATCGGCAGCCCAGCAGTCTCGTAGTCGGAGCGCAGCCAGCCGGCACCCATCCCGAGCACGAAGCGGCCGCCGGAGACGACGTCGAGCGTGGCAG
>JAEKLB010000181.1 GCA_019510095.1 Acidobacteriota bacterium
GATGACCGACGACCGCGGCCGCCGGCCGTCGTCCTCCACCACCCGCTCGCCTGAGCGCCCCCGCGAATCGGTGCGGACGCCCTCCCGCCGGCCGGCACCCCCCCGCCGGCCGGCAGGTGGGCGCCCGCCCGCTCGTCCTTCGGCGGGCCGGGCACCGGGGCGCCGGCCGCCGACTCGGTCAGGCGAGCGCCCGCCGCTCCGCCGGGTTCCGGCGCCGCCGGCTCGGGCCACAGGCCGCGCCGCCAACCCTCGGCGCCGCTGCCGCGGCCTGCTGGCTGCCTTGATCCTGGCGTTCGGTGCAGTCGGCGCCCGGTTGGTCCAGCTGCAGGTGCTCTCGCCCGAGGGCTACGCCGCTCGCGGCGCCGCTCAGGGCCTCCGGAAGGTCGTGCTGCCAGCCGAGCGGGGCTCGATCTTCGATCGCAATGCCATCGAGCTCGCCATGTCGGTCGGTCAGCACACGGTGTGGGCTGATCCGCGAAAGGTGGTCGACAAGGGTCGCGCTGCCGCCTTGCTGGCGCCGGTCCTCGGTGTCGAGCCGGCGACCCTGCAGCACGCTCTCGGTCGGCCCGGCGCCGCCTTCGCCTATCTCGCACGCCAGGTCGACGACGCGACCGCCACTGCCATCGATGCGCTGAAGCTCGACGGCGTGTATCTGATGGACGAATCGAAGCGGTTCGAACCGGCCAACGGGCTGGCGACGTCCGTCCTCGGTTCGACCGACGTCGACAACCGGGGCATCTCCGGCCTCGAGCTCCAGTACGAGAAGTCGTTGGTTGGCGTACCGGGAACGCTCGAGATCGAGCGCGGGCCCGACGGCCGGACGATCGCCGGTGGCGAGAACCACCTCACGGCCTCACTCCGGGGCAAGGACCTCGTGCTCACCCTCGACCGTTCGTTGCAGTTCGCCGTCGAGCAGTCGCTGGCCGAGCAGATGCAGAAGTTCCGAGCCAAGCATGCGACTGCCGTCGTCATGGACCCGACCACCGGCGAGATCCTGGCCATGGCCAACCTGGGGCGCGACGACGCCGGCAAGCCGGTGACGATCAGCGAGAACCGCGCCGTGACGGCGACCTTCGAGCCCGGCTCGGTCAACAAGATCGTGACCATGGCCGGCGCCCTCGAGGAGGGTCTCGTCAATCCCAACACGGTGCTGACGGTGCCGGACAAGCTGCGCATCTACGACCACACGTTCTCCGACCACGAGAACCACCCGCCGATGCGGTGGTCGATCACCGACATCCTCACGCAGTCGTCCAACATCGGCACGATCAAGGTCGCGCAGTCGCTCGGCGTCACTCGGTTGGCGTCGTACCTGCACCGATTCGGCCTCGGCGAGCCGACGGGGCTCGGCTTCCCGAACGAGACGCGCGGCATCATGCCCAACCACTGGAACGGCACCGACATCGGCTCGGTGCCGATCGGATCGGGACTCGGCGTGACCGCCCTCCAGATGCTGGAGATGTACAACACCCTGGCGAATGGTGGGGTCTGGGTGGCCCCTCGCCTGGTCCGCTCGGTGGTCGACGCCAACGGCCACGAGGCGACGACGCCGGTCGGTGCCCAGCGCCGGGTCGTCTCCGAGCAGACCGCCCGCCAGATGACGGCGATGCTGGTCAACGTGGTGAAGGCCGGCACCGGCATGCCCGCGGCCATCCCCGGCTACACGGTTGCTGGCAAGACCGGCACTGCCCGCAAGCCCGACGGGCACGGCGGCTACGAGAGCGGCGCCTATGTCGCCTCCTTCGCCGGCTTCGTGCCCGCCGAGTCGCCACGGCTCTCCGCCATCGTGTCGTTCGACGATCCCCACCCGTACTACGCGGCCCAGTCGGCGGCACCCGTGTTCGCCCGCATCAACCAGTACGCCCTACGGCTCTTCAAGATCCCACCTCCCAGCCAGGCTGCAGGTCTGGCCGAGGTACCGGCGGCACAGTCCGGTCCGGCGTCGATGAAAGATTGACGCGGTGCGACTCGGGCAGCTCCTCGACGAGCTGGAGGTTCGGGCCGAGTTGCGCAGCAGCGGCGGCGGCGGTGATGTGGAGATCACAGCGGTGACCCACGACTCGGGCGCGGTCGTTCCGGGCGCCCTGTTCTGCTGCGTGCGCGGCCTGCGTCTCGACGGTCACGATTTCGCCGGTCTCGCCGTGCAGCACGGTGCCGCTGCGCTGCTGGTCGACCGCGCCCTCGACATCGAGGTGCCGCAGCTGGTCGTCGACGACACTCGCGCCGCCATGGGCCCGGCGGCGGCGGCCTTCCACGGCCATCCCTCTCGATCCATCGACGTCGTCGGGATCACCGGTACGAACGGCAAGACGACCACGACCGCGTTCCTCCGGTCGATCCTCACCGGCGCCGGTCGCGTTGCCGCCACCATCGGCACGCTCTCAGGCACCAGGACCACACCGGACGCGACCGACCTCCAAGCTGCCCTGGCCCGGTTCCAGCAGGAGGGCTACGACTCGGTCGTGATGGAGGTCTCGTCCCACGCGCTGGCCCTCCACCGCGTCGACGGCACTCGCTTCGCCGTCGCCGTCTTCACCAACCTGACCCAGGACCATCTCGACTTCCACGAGACGATGGAGCGCTACTTCGCGGCCAAGGCCCGGCTGTTCGAGCCCGAGCTGGCCAGCCGCGCCGTCGTGAACATGGACGATGCCCGGGGCCGGTTGCTGTCCGACTCGTCACGAGTTCCAACCGTCGGCTACTCGCTGGCTGACGTGGAGGCGCTCGATGTCGGGGTCCGCTCGAGCACTGGCCGCTGGCGAGGGACGCCCTTCCGGGTGCCGCTCGGCGGCAGCCAACGTGGCCAACGCCCTGGCCGCGCTCACGGCTGCTGCCAGCCTCGGCATCGAGCCGGAGGTGGCCGTGCAGGGACTGGCCGCCACCCCGCCGGTGGCCGGCCGGTTGGAGGTCATCGAGGCCGGCCAGCCGTTCACGGTCGTCGTCGACTTCGCCCATACCCCGGACGGGTTGGAGCAGGTGTTGCGGGCGGCTCGCTCCGGAGCGGGCAGAGTGATCGTCGTGTTCGGAGCGGGCGGCGACAAGGACCGGGACAAGCGACCGATGATGGGCGAGGTGGCCGCCCGGCTGGCCGACATCATCGTCCTCACCTCCGACAATCCGCGGAGCGAGCAACCCATGGCGATCATCGACCAGGTCCGGGCGGGCATGCACCGGTCGCCCGGCACCGTGCTGGTCGAGCCCGACCGGCGGGCCGCCATCGCGCTCGCCCTCTCGCAGGCGGCCGGGGATGACGTCGTGGTCGTGGCCGGCAAGGGCCACGAGACCACCCAGGAGTTCGCCGACCGCACCATCGCGTTCGACGACCGGGTGGTCGTCCGCGACGAGCTCGGCCGCCGATGATCGCCCTCCTCGTCGCGGCCGGCGTCGCCATGATCGTGTCGCTGGTCGGCACGCCGTTCTTGATCTCCTGGCTGCGCGCCCACAGCCTCGGCCAGCCGATCCTGGAGGAGCTGGCCGACACCCACCGGGAGAAGGCCGGCATCCCGACCATGGGCGGCCTCGCGATCGTCGCCGGCACCGTGGCCGGGTACCTCTCCGCCCACCTTCGCCAGGGTGCGGTGTTCACCTGGGGCGGCTTGGTCTGCATGCTCGCCATCACCGGGGCCGGTGCCGTGGGGTTCCTCGACGACTGGATCAAGGTCAAGAACGCCCGCAACCTCGGGCTCAACAAGCGGACGAAGACGGCAGGCCTCCTGCTGGTCGCCGTCGCCTTCGTCGTCCTGGCCCGCTGGCAGGCCCACGTGTCGACCGAGCTCTCGTTCACGCGCGTGCACTCGATCGGCATCGACCTTGGCCCCGTGCTGTGGTCGATCCTGGCCATCGTCGTGATCTACGCGGCAGCCAACGCCGTGAACCTCACCGACGGGCTCGACGGCCTGGCGGCCGGGTCAGCGAGCTTCTCGTACGCGGCCTACGTCGTGATCGCCTTCTGGGCCTTTCGCCATGAAGGGCTCTACCGCATCCCCCAAGGGCTCGACCTGGCCCTGGTCGCGGCGTCGATGGTGGGCGCGTGCACCGGCTTCCTGTGGTGGAACGCCGCGCCGGCGCAGATCATCATGGGCGACACGGGATCGCTCGCCATCGGTGCTGGCCTGGCGGCGCTGGCGTTGCTGACCAACACCCATCTCCTGCTGCCCGTCATCGGCGGGATCTACGTGATCGAGACGGCGTCGGTGATCATCCAGGTCACCAGCTTCCGCCTGTTCCACCGCCGCGTGTTCCGGATGGCGCCCATCCATCATCACTACGAGCTCCTGGGCTGGCCGGAGACCACGGTGATCATCCGGTTCTGGATCCTCGCCGGCATCGTCACCGCCATGGCGATCGGCATCTTCTATGCCGACTACCTGTCGATCCCCGGGATCCTCAGGTAATGCGCGCCCTGGTCATCGGGCTGGGTGTGGCGGGCGCGTCGGCGGCCAGGCGGATGGGGGAGCGGGGCTGGGAGGTGACGGTGGTCGAAGACCGGCCGTCCGACGCGTCGCGGGCCCGCGCCGCCGAGCTGCCCGTGGTGGGGGTGGTGGATGCGCCAAGCGACGAGACGCTCATGGGTCTCGTCGATGGGGCCGACGTGGTGGTGCCGAGCCCCGGCGTCCCGATCGCGCATGCCGGCATCCAGCGAGCGCTGGCCCGTCGCGTTCCCGTCTGGACTGAGTTCGAGCTGGTGTCGCGGTGGAGCGCGATCCCGATGGTGGCGGTGACCGGCACCAACGGCAAGACGACCGTAACGACGCTCATCACGTCGATGTTGACCGCCGACGGGCGCCGGGCGTTGGCAGCAGGCAACAACGACGTGCCGCTCGTCGACGCCATCGAGGAAGACCTCGACGTGGTGGTCGTCGAGGCCTCGTCGTTCCGCCTCGAGTTCACCGAGACCTTCCACCCGGCGGTGGCGGTCTGGCTCAACTTCGCCGAGGACCACCTCGACTGGCATCCGTCGATGGCTGCCTACGCGGCCGCCAAGGCCAAGATCTGGGCCGCGCAGGGGCCCGATGACGTGGCCATCGTGAACGCTGAGGACGAGGTGGTGGTGCAGTACGCCCGCCATGCCCGGTCGAAGGTGGTGACCTTCGGCCTCGACGAGGGCGACTGGCGACTTGCGGGCGGTGAGCTCCTGCGGCCGGACGGCTCGGTGCTGCTGCCGGTGGCCGACCTGTGGCGGTCGCTCCCGTCCGATTGCGCCAACGCGCTGGCGGCGGCGGCCGCCGCCACCCATGCCGGTGCCAGTGTCGAGGCCATCCGCGCCGCGCTCCGCGAGTTCAGGGGCCTCCCCCACCGGCTGAGCCTGGTCGGGGAGCATGGGGGGGTGCGGTACTACGACGACTCGAAGGCGACCGATCCGCACGCGGCCCTGGCCGCCATCCGGTCATTCGACTCCGCCGTCCTCATCGCCGGCGGCCGCAACAAGGGACTCGACCTGAGCGTGCTGGCGAGCGAGGCGGGTCGGCTCCGGGCCGTGGTGGCCATCGGGGAGGCGGCCGGCGAGATCGCGGCTGCCTTCGACGGCCGGGCCCCGGTCCGGGCAGCCGGCTCGATGGCCGAGGCGGTGGCGGTGGCCACCGACCTGGCCGAGCCCGGTGACGCCGTGGTCCTGGCGCCCGGCTGTGCGTCGTTCGACTGGTACCGGAACTACGGCGAGCGGGGCGACGACTTCGCCCGGGCCGTCGCCGAGCTGCACCAGTGAAGGGCGCTCGTCCGGCCCGGCGCCCGCGGCGCCAGGTACCCCGGCCACCGAAGCCCACGACCTGGTACGCCCTGGCCGGCCTGGTGGCGGTGCTGGTGGTCGTCGGGCTGGTCATGGTGCTGTCGGCGTCGTCGGTCCAGGCCGAGCGCGACTCCGGCTCGACGTGGACCTACTTCCTGAAGCAGTCGATGTGGACGGCCCTGGGCTGCGCGGCGATCGCGGTCACGTCCCGGTTCGACTACCGGCGGTGGCGGGCCCTGGTGCCAGTCCTCTTGGCCGGCTCGATGTTCCTGCTGGTGCTGGTGCTGGTGCCCGGCTTCGGCATCCAGGTCAACGGGGCGCGGTCGTGGCTCGGGCGCGGGGCGCTCCGGGTGCAGCCGTCGGAGCTGGTGAAGCTCACCTTGTTGCTGTTCTGCGCCGACCTGCTGGCCAAGCGGGCCCACCTCATGGACGATCCCCGGGTCACCCTCAACCCGGTGCTGGCGGTGTCGGGCATCACCGTCTTCCTGATGATGCTCCAGCCCGATCTGGGCTCGACGATGGTGATGGGCGTCATCGTGTTCGCAGTGCTCTTCGTCGCCGGCATGCCCTTGGGCCGGCTGGCGGGCGTCTTCACCCTGTCGGGCGCAGGGGCCACCGTCCTCGCCCTGTCGGAGACCTACCGGCGCAACCGGCTGCTCGCCTTCCTCCACCCGTCGCGCGATCCGGGCAACACCGGCTACCAGATCAACCAGTCGCTCATGGGCATCGCGTCGGGCGGACTGTTCGGCGTCGGGCTCGGCAACAGCAAGGCCAAGTGGGGCTTCCTGCCCAACGCCCACACCGACTTCATCTTTGCGATCATCGCCGAGGAGCTCGGCCTGGTCGGGGCGCTGTTGGTCATCGCCCTGTTCGTCGGCTTCGCCATCCTCGGGGTCAAGGCGGCGCTCGACGCGCCCGATCGGTTCGGCTGCTATGTCGCCGCGGGGATCACCGCGTGGATCCTGGCGCAGGCGTTCGTGAACATCGGCGGTGTGGTCGGTGTGTTGCCGATCACCGGCCTGACCCTGCCGTTCATCTCCTTCGGCGGCTCGTCGCTGGTCGTGACCATGGCGTCGACCGGGATCCTGCTCAACATCGCCGCGGCCGGCGGGGCCACCCGGCGCCGCCAAGCAGCCAACCACCCCGCCGGCCGCGCCCTCGCCTCCCACTGATCTCTTCCGTTCTTCGGCGACTCGCGGGCCTCCCAGCCCCACGAGTCGCCAAAGAACGATTGGTCAGCGGCAGCGGGGGCCGCGGAAGAGCGACAGGTCGACTGCTTCGGCCATCACGCGGTAGCCGAAGTCGTTGGGGTGCAGCCCGTCGATGCTCAGGCCCACCCGCCAGTGGCCCGGCGACGAGGGGTCGCGCACGGCAGCATCGAAGTCGACCACGCCGTCGAAGGCGCCACTGCGCCGGATCCAGTCGTTGAGCGCTGCCCGTCCCTGCTCGGTCGGCGCGCTCCCGCGGTGGAGGGGGTCGCCGGAGACGAGGTCGCCTGAGGGCGGGAGCGTCCCGGCGATGACGCGGACACCCCGGGCGTGGGCCTTCTTGACGACGTCTCGATAGGCGTTGATGACCTCGGCGACAGGGGTGCTGATGATGACGTCGTTGACTCCCTCCACCAGCAGCACGTCGGTGACGCCGCTCTGGGCGAGGGCATCGGCGGCGAAGCGCTGCACGCCCGGCGGGCCGCCCTGGACCTTCTCGGTGAATCCAGCGACGGGCACCAGCCGATTGGCGCTGATGCCGGCATTCACCGCCCAGTAGTCGCCCCCGGAGGCCTCGGCCAAGCGGTCGGCGAGGATGTCGGGATAGCGATGGTTCGCGTCCGGTGTCGATCCGTAGCCCTCGGTGAGGGAGTCGCCGAAGGCGACGACCAGGCCGCTGGGCACGGCTGGCAGCACGTCGACGGCGCTGACGACCGACCAGCCGGCGGGCGAGGTCCCGAAGGTGGTAGCGGCGTCGTCGGCGGTGTGGTCGCCGGGTGACGACACCCAGCCGCTGTTGGCTTGGGCCGACCCGGCCAGCATGGTGAGCGCCGGTGTCGTGTCCCGGCTGAAGAAGCTGACGACCACGTCGTTGCTGCCGCTGGTGACCAGGTCGACCCGGTCGCTGACGCGGTCAGCCCCCGTCGCGATGGTGACGGCAGGCCGCCCGCCGAACCGGACCTCCCGCCTGGTCGCCGGCACGACCGGGCTGGCGACGAAGCGCCAGCCGGTGGGGGAGCTGGCGAGGGCGGGCGCCGCGGAGATCCCAACGGTCACATGGTCGAGGCGCAGCGGGCGGGTGCCGAAGCGGTTGGAAAGCCGCAATCGGACTGCCGACCCGCCACCGTGCAGGTGGAGCACCTGGCGCACGGTGACACCCGAGATGGGGGCCCCCGCGGAGCGGGGGGCGGCGGCCCAGGCGGCCACCCATGCCGGCCGGGCACACGCGGCGGCCGCCGGGGGTGCGGCTCTCCCAGTCGCCGTCGCCAGCAGCGCCAGCGCGCCGGTCACGACCAGGATCGGGCGCCATCGAGCTCCTGGCGTCATCGAGCTCCTGCCGTCATCGTGCTCCAAGCATCGACCATCTGGTCCCGAACCTAAGGTCTCGACCCTTTCGGTCGATCCAGTAACTGATGGCCAGGCAGTTCCAGCCCCCGCCCGGGGGTCCGCGCGGCCATGATCGGACCGTGCCGGCCCGAACTGTCGACCGCCCATCCCCAGGGCCGGCTCCCGAGGCCGACGGCCACGCCCCCCTGGTTACGGCCCGGGTGGTCTCGAGCCCGGCGCCGGATCTCGTCTCGGTAGCCCTCGACGGTGCTGGCGACGCCTCCACGTTCGTCTTCAACGAGGTCGTCGAGTCGAGCTCGGGCTCGGTGCAACCCGGCGGCACGCTGAGCAGCGCGCCCTCCGGCACCAAGGCCAGCGCCGGCAAGCTCGTGTTCAAGGTGACCTCGCCGGTGGCGGGCACGGTCGGGTTCGTGGCCAGTGGCACGGCCACCCTCGCGGGCTACCGAACCCTGGGCACCGCCAACGTCACCGCGCCGGCGGCCACCGTCGACGACCCGTTGCGCATCGCCATCTCGATCGACGTGTCGAGCGTCGCCAGCGGGCTCCCGCTCGGGTCGGTCGTGGTCCTGCGTGACGGCGCGGTCGCCGGTGAGTGCACCTCGCAGCGGGAGGCGAAGCCCGACCCCTGCATCGTGAACCGCGCCCGAGACGGCAACGAGCTCACCATGACGGTGCTGACCTCGAAGGCCAGCGCCTGGACGGCAGCGCGGCCCGCGGTGCAGCGGGTCTTCGGTGACACCCGCATCCTGTCGGCAATCGCCGCGTCCCGAGGCGAGTTCGCCGACAAGGGCGCTGACGCCGTCGTCCTCGTCCGCTCCGACGCGTTCGCCGACGCGCTGGCAGCGACGCCCCTGGCCGTGGCCAAGAAGGCACCTCTCCTGCTGACCGCTGGTGCCGCCCTCGACGACGCCACGCTGGCCGAGATCACGCGCGTGCTGCCCGCCGGCAAGACGGTGTACCTCCTCGGTGGCGTCAAGGCGCTCAGCGATGCGGTTGCCGAGCGGCTGGCGAGCTGGGGCTACAGCATCACCCGCTACTTCGGCGCCAACCGCTTCCAGACCGCGCTCGTGGTCGCCCAGTCCGGCCTGGGCTCGCCGTCCACCGTGATCCTCACCAATGGCAACGACTACGGCGACGCGTTGGCGGCCGGCGCCGTGGCGGCGAAGACGAAGGGCGCGGTGCTGCTGACCGACGGCGCCAAGATGCCCGGTTCGACGCTCTCGTACCTCACCAGCCGCAAGCCGGTGAGGTTCGCCCTCGGCGGGCCGGCGGCCAAGGCCGATCGCAGTGCTGTCGCGGTGGTCGGGGCCGACCGGTACGAGACGTCGGTGCTGGCGGCCATGAAGTTCTTCACCGATCCGGCCACGATCGGGGTCGTGAGCGGGAAGTCGTTCGCCGACGCCTTGTCCGGCGGTGTCCACATCGCCATGACCGGCGGCCCGCTCCTGGCCGCTCCGCCCAGTGGGGCGCTCCCGATCTCGACCCGCATCTATCTCCGGCCGGCACTCACCAACCCGCCGGCCATCTTCGTCTACGGCGGCGTGAACGCCGTCGGCGACGACGTCGCGCTCGGCCTTCGCCGCGAGATCACTCCCTGACGGTCCGGACCTCGCCCGACTCGTCGACGACATCGGGCAGCTCGACGGCGCCCGGGCGGGCCTGGCCCGGGCCGGCCACCATCGACAGGTGATCCAGGCCGGCGACGATGGCCCACTCGTAGTGCCCTCGACCTGGCGCTGGTCCGGCGCGACCACCAGCAGGACGTCAGGTGTCGCCCGGTGGAAGAGCGAGAGGGCGTGGGTGCGGGCATCGGTCTCGCCGGCGTGACCGAGGTACACGCAGAACTGCAGCGCGGTGCGCTCCTCGGCATGACGGACCGACCGGCCGATGCGGGTGTTACCAGCCACCGCTCGAGCCCCCGCCGCCGAAGCCGCCGCCCCCACCGCCGCCGAACCCTCCGCCACCGCCACCGAAGCCCCCGCCACCGAAGCCCCCGCCACCGAAGCTCCCGCCCCAGATGATCGGGCCGCCGAAGCCGCCCCGCCGACCGCCGATGCCCTGGCCGCGGATGGCGCGGCTGGCCGCCATCGACAGGAGGACCATGACGGCGAGGCCGCCGACGCCGAGCCAGGGACTACCGCTGTCGGGTGAGCTGGCGGGGGGTTCGGTGACCAGGGGTGCGCTGGCGTCGGCGTCACCGAGTGTCGACCGGATCGCCTGGGTGCCGCTCTCGACGGCGGTGCCGACGTCGCCGGAGCGGAGCGTCGGGATGATCACGTCGCGGATGATCCGGCCCGATTCGAGGTCGGTCAGGTCGCCCTCGAGCCCCCGCCCGACCTCGATGCGCACCTTGTGGTCGCCCATGGCGATCAACAGGAGCACGCCGTTGTCCTTGCCCTTCTCGCCGACGGCCCAGCGCCGGGCCAGGTCGATCGAGTAGTCCTCCAGGGAAGCGTCGCCGGTGGTGTCGATGACCGCGACCGCCAACTGGATCCCGGTTCGCTGCTGGAAGTCGAGCAGCTCGGCGTCGACCTGTTGCTCGACGTCCCCCGGCACGACGTCGGCGGCGTCGACCACCGGCGCGGTGAAGCGTGGAAACGACGAGCTCGACGCGGCGCCCACCGGGCCGGCAGCCAGGACCGCCACGGCCAGGCAGGTGGCCAGGACGACGAGAGCGGCGAGGCGCCTCACCCGGTTGTGGTCGGCGGCGCCGTGGTCGTGACGCTCAAGTCGACCTGCGGATTCTCCCGGGCGGCAGAGGGCGCCTCGAAGAGCGGCCGCTTGTCGAAGCCGAACATCCCCGCCAACAGGCTGCGGGGGAAGCGGCGGATCGAACGGTTGTAGTCGGTGATGACCCCGTTGTAGTCACGGCGGGCCTGGGCAATGCGGTTCTCCGTGCCCTCCAGCTGGACCTGGAGGTCCTTGATGTTCTCGTTGCTGCGCAGCTGCGGGTACTGCTCGACGATGACGAGCAGGCGGGCCAGCGCGCCCTCGATCTGGCCGTTGGCCTCGGACTTGGCGGCCGGCGACGACGCGCCGGCGTAGTTGGCGCGCGCCCGGGCGATCTCGCCGAACACCGCCTGCTCCTGGTTGAGCGCGCCCTTGACGGCACCGACCAGGTTGGGGATGAGGTCGTTGCGCCGTTGGAGCTGGCTGTCGAGGTCGGCGAAGGACTGGTCGGCCGCAGTGTCCTTGTCGACGAGGCCGTTGTAGGTCCCGACCAACGGAAGGACGATCAAGAGCGCGATGCCCACGACCACCGCGACGGGGACGAGCCACCGAGGCCGCGACCCAGCGCGCATCACGGTCGGGAGGCGGGACTCGGTAGCCATGGGATCTCCTTGCACGCCGACAGGTGCGAACCCCCGCAGTTCTAGCGGAGCGTCCGCCGTTTCCAGCACGAGCGCCCGGGGTTGGCGAGAATGGGGCTCATGCGCAGCGGCCTCCTCGTTCTGGCCGCGTTCCTCGCGTCGGCAGTCGAGATGGTCGAAGCACTGACCATCGTGCTGGCCGTCGGCGTGACCCGGGGTTGGCGGTCGACCCTCATCGGTGTCGGAACGGCGACCGCCGTGCTGGCAGTCGTCATCGCTGTCCTCGGCCCGGCCCTCAGTCGCCTGCCGATCGACACGCTGCGGGTCGCCATCGGTGGCCTGCTGCTCGTCTTCGGCCTCCAGTGGCTGCGGAAGGCGATCCTGCGCGCCGGTGGCGCCAAGGCCAGGCACGACGAAGAGGAGATCTTCGCCGAGGAGCTGGCCGAGGCCCGCCGGGCCGGCACCAGCGAGCGGGCCGGGCTCGACTGGTACTCGTTCACGGTCGCCTTCAAGGGCGTGTTCCTCGAAGGGCTCGAGGTCGCATTCATCGTGGTCACGTTGGGGTCGAGCCAGCACAAGGTCGGACTGGCGGCGCTGGGCGCGCTGGCGGCCCTCGTCGTGGTGGGGCTGGTCGGCCTCAAGGTGCACGCGCCGCTGAGCCGTGTCCCCGAGAACACGATGAAGTTCGCCGTCGGCGTGATGCTCACCAGCTTCGGCACCTTCTGGGCAGGCGAGGGGACCGGCGTCCATTGGCCCGGCTCGGACGCCGCCCTGCTCGGTCTCGTGGCTGGCGTGCTCACGCTCTCGCTGGTGCTCGTGGCGGCCGTCGACGCCCGGGCCAAGTCGTCGGAGCCGGTTGCATGAGGCGCTTCGTGGTCGGCTTCGGGCGGTTCTGGTACGACTTCGTGGTCGGCGACGACTGGACGATCGCCTTGGGCGTGGTGATCGCCATCGCCCTGACCAGGGTCCTCGTGCACCATCACCACGTCAACGCGTGGTACCTGTTGCCGGTCGCGGTCGGCGTTGGGTTGAGCGCATCGGTGCTGCGCGCCGCCCGCCGCTGATCAGTCGGCGAGCAGCTTCACGGCGACGATGACGCCGACGACGACGATCACCGCCCGCATCACTTGCGGCGGCATGCGCCGGCCCACCCGGGCCCCGACCTGGCCGCCGGCGACGGCGCCGACCGCCAGGATGGCGGCAGCGCCCCATGCCACATGGGCGAAGAAGATGAAGATCGCCGCCGCCACCCCGTTGACCAGGCCGGCCAACACGTTCTTGGCGGCGTTCAGCCGTTGGAGGTCGTCGGGCAGGAAGATGGCGAGCAGGCTGATGAGGATGACGCCCTGGGCGGCGCCGAAGTAACCCCCGTAGATGCCGGTCAGGTAGACGGTGGCGAACAGGCCGGCGCCGCCGTGTGGGGGTCCCGCCGCCTGCCGGGTCGCCAACCGCCGACTGAGCCGGGGCTGCACGGCCATGAGGAAGCAGGCGACCAGGATCAGGATGGGGACGACGCCCTCGAAGACCGAGCTCGGCAGGGTCAGGAGCAGGATCGCTCCGGTGACCCCGCCGGCGATCGACGCCAGGGCGAGTCGCGTCACGCGCTCTCGTTGCCCCTCGAGCTCGCGCCGGTAACCGAACGCCCCGCTGAGCGAGCCGGGCACCAGGCCCAGGGTGTTGGAGACGTTGGCGGTGATCGGCGCGTACCCGGCGGCCAGCAGCGTCGGGAAGGTGACGAGCGACCCCGATCCCACGATCGTGTTGATCGTTCCGGCGGCCAGCCCCGCGAGGAGGATGGCGCCTCCTGAGAGCGGTGTCATGGGCGGTGGTCGCCTAGACCGAGTAGCCGGCCGTGTCGAGCTGGTCGAGGTTGGCCTTGACCCAGTCCGATGTCAGGCGCAGCCCGTCCTCCAAGGAGACCTGTGGCGCCCAACCGGCCCACTCCCGGGCACGGGTGTTGTCGCACAGCAGCCGCTCGACCTCGCTGCCCTGCGGCCGCAGCCGGTCGTCGTCGGTCACCACGGAGGCGTCGGTCCCGGTGATCTCGACGAGCAGGCGGACGAGGTCGCCGATGCTGATCTCCCGCCCCGAGCCGACGTTGACCACCTGGCCCAGGGCGCGGTCGCAGCCGGCCACGGCCAGGAAGCCGGCAACGGTGTCATCGACGTAGTTGAAGTCGCGCGTGGGCGAGGTCGCCCCCAGATGGATCTCGCTGGCGCCCTTGTGGAGCTGGCTGAGGATGGTCGGGATGACCGCTCGGGTCGACTGTCGTGGGCCGTAGGTGTTGAACGGCCGCACCACCGCGACCGGCAGGTCGAAGGCGTGGAAGAACGACAGCGCCATCATGTCGCCGCCGATCTTGGATGCGGAGTACGGCGACTGGGGCTGGAGCGGGTGGTCCTCGTTGATCGGCGCGGTGATGGCGGTCCCGTAGGTCTCGCTCGTCGAGGTGTGCACCAGGCGGGCGACCTCGTGGCGGCGGCAGGCGGTCGCCACGTTGATCGTTCCCTGCACGTTGACCTGCACGTAGCTCTCAGGCGCCACGTAGCTGTAGGGGATGCCGATCAGGGCGGCCAGGTGGAAGACCACGTCACAGCCGTCGACCGCGTTCGCCACCCGCTCGCTGTCACGGATGTCGCCGGGCAGGAGCTCGACGTCGTCGTGGACGGCAGGGTCGAGCCACCCATAGCGACCGAACGGGTTGTAGAGGCCGAGCACCCGCACCCGGGCGCCTTCCTGCGCCAGCCGTTCGGTGAGATGGGAGCCGATGAACCCCTCGCCACCGGTGACGAGGACGCGCTTGCCGTTCCAGTTCACCTACAGCTCCTCGCCGGTGACGAACAGCCGCAGGGCTCGGTCGAGCTCGTCCGGCGTGCCGATGTCGATCCAGGTCTCGATTGGGAAGACGGACACGCGCCGCCCGCCACCCATGACGGTTCGTACCAGTTCGTCCATGCCGAAGTAGGTCCTGGGCGGCACCAGCCCGAGGACGTCGGGGTCGAGCACGTAGATGCCGCCATTGCAGGGGACGCGCAACGTGGGCTTCTCCTCGATGCCCTGCACCACGCCGTCATTGACGTCGAGCACGCCGTACGGCACGTCGATGGCGTAGTCGAACGCGCCGATGGTGACGGCGGCGCCCTGGGCTTGGTGGAACGCCACCATCTGCGCGTAGTCGAGGTTCGTCACCTGGTCGGAGTTCGTGACGACGACCGGACCAGTTGGCACGTCGGGCAGCAGCGAGAGGCATCCCGCGGTGTAGAGGGGCTCGTCCTCCCGGAGGTACCGGACCCGCAGCCCGAGCGCAGCGCCGTCGCCGACGTGCTCCTCGATCATGTCGGCCTTGTAGTTGACGGCGATACAGACGTCGGCGATGTCTGAGCGGGCCAGTGATTCGAGCACCCGGTCGAGGATGGTCGTGCGCCCGATGCGCAGCAGCGGCTTCGGTACCTTGTCGGTGAGTGGGCGCAGCCGCTGGCCTTCGCCACCGGCGAGCACGACGGCCGTCACGGGTGCGGTCATCGGGCCCTCGCCAGGTCGAGTGCCCACTCGGCCAGGTCGCGGGCGGCGTGCGGTTGGGCCACGGCGCCGAGGGCCTTGCGCATGCGCTCGAGGTCGGGCGGGTCGGTCATGCGCCCCTCGATCAGGGGGCCGACGACACCGGCCGAGGCGTCGCCGTCGCGGACCATGAGCGCACCGCCCGCGTCCACGAGGAGCTGGGCGTTGTGGCCCTGCTCGTCATGCTCGTGGTTGGGCAGCGGGACGAGGACCGACGGGAGCCCGACCACGGCCAGCTCCGTCACCGTGCCGGCGCCGGCACGGCAGATCGCCAGATCGGCTGCCGCATAGGCGTGGTCCATGCGGTCTATGTAGCGGACGGCGCTGACGAGGTGCCGGCCGGGGTTGGTCTGCAGGGAGGCGACGACCTCGTCGTGGGTGCGGGCGCCGGTCTTGAGCACGATGCGGATGTCGTCACGATCGGCCCACCGTGCGGCGAGGCCGAGGGCCAGCCGGTTGAGTGACAACGAACCCTGGCTGGCCCCGACCACGAGCACCATCGTCGTACCCTCCGCCAGCCCGTAGGCGGCGCGGGCCTCGTGGCGCAGCTCGTCGCGGTCGAAGGCCAGCATTTCCGGCCGCAGCGGGTAGCCGGTGTACCGGATGGTGCGCCCCGGGAACCGTGTGGTGGGGAAGGCGGTCGCGATGTTGCGGCTGAACCGCGCGGCCAAGCGGTTGGCCTGGCCGGGCACGGAGCCGGGCTCGAACACGATCGCCGGCACACCGGCCCACCGGGCGCCGAGCACCAGCGGCACGCCGCTGTAGCCGCCCATGCTGACGGCCACGTCGGCGCCGACCTGGCGCAAGATCCGTCGGGCCTGGCCGGTGCCACGGGCCAGGGCAGCCGGCACGAGGGCCTTGCGCCACCCCTGGTTGTTGAACTGGGCCATCGTGTAGAGCCGGAGCTCGTGGCCGGCGGGGGGGATCAGCTCGCCCTCCATGCCCCGGGCGGTGCCCACGAAGGTGAGGCGGGCGTCAGGGGAGGCCTGCCGGATGGCCTCGGCCAGGGCCAGGCCGGGATAGATGTGCCCGCCGGTGCCGCCCGCGGCAATCACGATGCTTGAACGCGACCCGGCCATGGCTGAGGCAGTCTGGCATGGAGATGGACGCGCCCTTTGACCTCTCCGTGCCCCGCCGGGTGCACGTCGTGGGCGCCGGCGGGGCGGCCATGAGCGCCATTGCCCAGATCCTGGCGGCGATGGGCCACGCCGTCTCCGGCAGCGATGCCGCCTCCTCCAAGGTGCTCGACCGCCTGGTCGGCGCCGGCGTCGATGTCCACGTCGGGCACGACCCGGCCTGGGTGCAGGGCGCCGACATCGTCGTGGCGTCCACCGCGGTGCCCGTCACCGACCCCGAGCTGGCGGCGGCGACGGACGCGGGGGCGACGGTGCTCCGCCGGCCCGACGCCATGGCCGCCCTGTGTCGCTCCCGGCGCACGATCGGGGTGGCGGGTGCGCACGGCAAGACCACGACCAGCGCCATGTTGGCAACCGTGCTGCGGGCCGGCGGCCTCGACCCGTCGTTCATCGTCGGGGGGGCGGTGCTCGGGCTCGACACCGGGGCGCACTGGGGCGACGGTGAGTGGTTCGTGGTGGAGGCCGACGAGAGCGACGGCACCTTCCTCCGCATCGGTGCCGAGGCGGTGATCGTCACCAACGTCGAACCGGACCACCTCGACCACTGGGGCACCTTCGACGCCCTGCGTGAAGGCTATCGGGCGTTCCTCGCGGGAGCGCGCGGCCCCCGGGTGGTGTGCGCCGACGACCCGGCGACAGCGGCTCTCGCCAGCGAGCTCGGGGGCTGTGTCACCTACGGGACCGCTGCC
>JAEKLB010000045.1 GCA_019510095.1 Acidobacteriota bacterium
TCGCTGGCCCGTCGCCCGTGGCCGGAGTGGCTCCGGACCTACCGCGGCCACGAGCGGGGCGGTCACCCGCTCGAGCATCCCGGCGAGCAGGACGTCACCTGCGAGGTCGCCGTCGACCAGCTGGCGAGGGTGCGGGCCCCGGCGACCGATGTGGCTCAGGTCGACTGGTTGCGGGACCGGGGCATCGACGAGCTGGTGGCGTCGGCCCGGGCAACTTGGGACGAGCGCGCCGGCATCGGCGATCTCGAGGCCATGAGGGCCCGCAGCCGGGTCAACGAGGCCGCCGCCCTCCTCGACCCGGCCGGCCTCGGCGCCTTCCGAGTCCTCGAGTGGCAGGTCGACTGAAGTCGCGGCCGCCGCCCGGACCCGGGTTTGTACGAGATGGTGCGTCTCCAGAACGGAGAAGTCGCTACAAACCGGGGGGTGAGGCCACCGCGCGGGCCTCGGTCAGACGCCGGCCGAGGAAGGCGCGCTCGGCTGCGGTGGGTGCCAGCTCGTAGGCCACCTCGTAGGCGGCGGCCGAGGCCGCATGCTGGCCGAGCCGCCGGAGGAGGTCGGCGCGAGTGGCGTGGAAGAGGTGGGTGCGGGTCAGCGGCACATCGGCGTCGATCTGGTCGACGAGGGCGAGACCGGCGGCCGGACCGTCGGCCATGGCCACTGCCACCGCCTGGTTGAGGGTCACGACGGGCGTGGGAAGGACGCGCTCGAGCTCGCCGTAGAGGGCAGCGATCTGCGGCCAGTCGGTATCGGCTGCCACCGCCGCCTCGGCGTGCAGCGCGGCGATGGCGGCCTGAAGTGCGTAGCGACCCGGATGGCCCAGTGAACCCCGCAGGGCAGCCTCGACCAGGGTGACGCCTTCGGCGATCTGGCCGTTGTCCCATTGCGAGCGGTCCTGGTCGGGCAACAGCACCAGGTCGCCGCGGTCGTCGACACGCGTCGACCGCCGGGCGTCGTGCAGCAGCATCAACCCGAGGAGGCCGGTCACCTCCGACTCGCCGGGCACGAGCTCGGCCAGCAGCCGACCGAGCCGGATGGCCTCAGCGCACAGCTCGCGTCGGACGAACGTGTCGCCGGCGCTGGCGCTGTACCCCTCGTTGAAGACGAGGTAGACCACGGCGAGCACGGCGAGGAGCCGCTCGGGCAGTTGCGCGGCCGACGGCACCCGGTACGGGATGCCCGCCTGCTTGATCTTCCGCGTGGCTCGTACGAGGCGCTGGGCCATCGTGGCCTCCGGCACCAGGAATGCTCGGGCGATCTCCGGCGTCGTCAACCCGCCGAGCGTGCGCAGGGTGAGTGCGACTCGGGCGTCTTCGGAAAGGGCGGGGTGGCAGCAGGTGAACATGAGCCGCAGGCGCTCGTCGGCGAAGGGCGCGCTGTCGTCGGGCTCGGGCGACGGCGACTCCTCGACGGCGCGAGCGGCGCCCTCCTCCTTCTCACCTCGGGCCTTCTCCCGTCGGGCCCGGTCGATTGCCTTGCGGCGGGCCGCGGTCAGCAGCCAGGCGGCCGGTCGGTCTGGAATGCCGACTCGCGGCCAGTGCTCGAGCGCGGCAACCGCCGCGTCCTGCAACGCGTCCTCGGCCTGGTCGAAATCACCCAGCGAACGGATCAGCGAGGCCAGCACGAGGCCGCGCTCCTCCCGGAGCACGACCTCGAGGGTCGAGCGGTCGTTCAGCCCATGTCCATGATGGGTCGGACCTCCACACCACTGGTGCGGGCGTCAGGGATCTTGGCAGCCAGCTCGAGCGCCCGATCGAGGTCCTTCACCTCGACGATGTAATAGCCGGACATGTGCTCCTTCACCTCGGCGAAGGGCCCATCGGTCGTCGTGGTCGAGCCGTTCCGGACCCGGACGGTGGTGGCGGTCTCCGGTCCCTGCACCGGGTCGCCGGCGACGAACTCGCCGCTCTCGATGATCCCTTGGGTGAACGTCATGTACTCGCCCATCATCGACTCGGACGGGGGAGCGGCGGGATCGGTGTGGATCAGCAGCATGTACTTCACGGGAGTGCCTCCTCGGTTGGGTTGTCGTCCCTACGACGAACGCTCCGGCCGGAATCGACACCTCTGGACCCGGATCTTGTGGCGCTGACGTTACGTGGGCAGCCCGCGTAACGTCAGCGCCATGACCGATGGGGACGCGACTGGCGCTGCGATCGACGTGTTCGGGCTCGAGGACCGGACGTTCCCGCCGCCCGCCCTGCTCGCGGCGGCCGCCAACGTTCGGGACCTCTCGCTGTACGAGGAGGCCGAGCGGGACCCCGAGGCGTTCTGGGCGAGGCAGGCCCGCGAGCTCGTGACGTGGCAGCGCGACTTCGACACCGTGCTCGAGTGGGACCTGCCGTTCGCCAAGTGGTTCGTCGGGGGCCAGCTCAACATCAGTGAGAACTGCCTCGACCGGCACGTCGCCGCCGGGCGCGGCGACCGGGTCGCCTTCCACTGGGAGGGGGAGCCGGGCGATACCCGAACCATCACCTACGCCGAGCTTCTCGCCGACGTGCAGCGGTTCGCCAACGTGCTGAAGGGGTTGGGGGTCGAGAAGGGTGACCGCGTCAACATCTACATGCCGATGATCCCGGAGCTGCCGGTCGCCATGCTCGCCTGCGCCCGCATCGGCGCCCCGCACTCCGTCGTCTTTGGCGGGTTCTCGGCCGAGTCCCTGTCGGACCGCATCAACGATGCCGAGGCCAAGGTCCTGGTGACCGCCGACGGCGGCTATCGCCGCGGTGCGCCGGCGAACCTCAAGGGCAGTGCCGACGCCGCCTGTGCGAGCAGCCCGTCGATCGAGCACGTCGTGGTGGTGCGCCGCACCGGTGAGGCGGTGACCATGCTCGAGGGCAGGGATCACTGGTGGCACGACCTGATGGGCGCGGCCGGGCCGACGTGCCCGCCGGAGCCGCTCGACAGCGAGCACCTCCTGTACCTGCTCTACACGTCGGGCACCACGGCCAAGCCCAAGGGAATCATGCACACGACGGGCGGCTACCTCACCCAGGTCGCCTTCACCCACAAGAACGTCTTCGACCTCCACGATGGCGACGTCTACTGGTGCGCGGCCGACATCGGCTGGGTCACGGGGCACAGCTACATCGTCTATGGGCCCTTGGCCAACGGCGCCACGTCGGTGCTGTACGAGGGCACGCCCGACACTCCTGGGCGCGACCGCTGGTGGGACATCATCGAGCGCTACAAGGTCAGCATCCTCTATTGCGCGCCGACAGCCATTCGGACGTTCATGAAGTGGGGAACCGCCGAGCCCGGCAAGCACGACCTCTCGTCGCTGCGGGTGCTCGGCTCGGTCGGTGAGCCCATCAACCCCGAAGCCTGGATGTGGTACCGGGAGCACATCGGCGGTGACCAGTGCCCGATCGTCGACACGTGGTGGCAGACCGAGACAGGCGGCATCATGATCAGCCCCCTTCCGGGCGTGACGACCACCAAGCCCGGTTCCGCGACGTTCCCACTGCCCGGCATCGGAGCCGAGGTCGTCGATGACGCCGGGAAGGCTGTCGACCGGGGCTCTGGTGGCTACCTGACCCTGACCCGGCCATGGCCCGGGATGCTGCGCGGCATCTACGGCGATCCCGATCGCTACCGCGAGACGTACTGGAGTCGCTTCCCGGGGCGGTACTTCGCCGGCGACGGGGCCAAGCTCGACGACGACGGTTACCTGTGGCTGCTGGGCCGGGTCGACGACGTCATGAACGTCTCCGGGCACCGCATCTCGACGACCGAGGTGGAGTCAGCCCTCGTCGACCATCAAGAGGTCGCTGAAGCCGCGGTCGTCGGCGCCAAGGACGAGACCACCGGTCAGGCCATCGTCGCCTTCGTCACCGTCAAGGGTGGCGTTGCCACCACTCGGGAGCTGGGCGAGGAGCTTCGTCACCACGTCGCCCACAAGATCGGCCCGACGGCCCGCCCGAAGACGGTGATCTTCACCGACGACCTCCCCAAGACCCGAAGCGGCAAGATCATGCGCCGGCTCCTGCGCGACGTCGCCGAGGGCCGTGACCTCGGCGACACCACCACCCTGGCCGACCCGGCCGTCGTCGAGGAGATCCGCCGCCGGGCGGAGGCCGCCCCGCAAGACGAATCGTGAGGACGCTCCACCACTGGCGATGGCGGGCCGAGCCGATCGACGGCGGAGAGGCCGTCGTCTTCGACCTCGACGGCGTGCTCTCCGACGCCACCGAGCGCCAACACCTCCTCGACGACCGCCGTCCTGGGCGGTGGCAGCGGTTCTTCGCCGAGGCCGGCAACGACTCCCTGATCGAGGAGCTGGCTCGTCTCACCGAGCTGATCGATCCGGCCATGGTCCTGGTGCTCCTGACGGCCCGCCCCACGACGATCCGCGACATCACGGTCGAGTGGCTCGAGCGTCATGGCCTGCGCTGGGACCTGCTGGTGATGCGACCGGAAGGTGACTACATGCCGTCGCCGGACGCCAAGCGCATGGCAGTGCACGAGCTCCGCAACCATGGCTTCGACCTGCGCCTCGCCATCGACGACGACCGGCGAAACGTCGACATGTTCCATCGTGAAGGCATCCCATGCATCTACATACATTCGGGGTACTACGAGGCCTGAGGCGGCGAGCGACAGGAACTCATGGCGACTGAGCGGATCGAGATCGAGGGCCACATCATCGACTCGCTCATCCTGGCCAAGGTGCTCGACCTCATCGTGGCGGCCGGCGCCGACTACCAAGTGGTGGCGGTCGACATCGGCCGCACCCAGAACGACCCGAGTCGAGTGGTGCTCGACGTCAGCGCCCTCGACGACGACTCCCTCTCGGCCCTGCTCGAGACCGTCCAGGTGCACGGAGCCAACCGACTGGCCGAGCGCGACGCCGTCCTGGTGGCCTGCGATCGCGACGGCGTACTGCCCGAGGGCTTCTACTCGACGACCAACCTCCCGACGTCGGTTCGCCTCGATGGGCGCTGGCATCCGGTGGTCAATCCCGAGATGGACTGTGGCCTGATCGCCGGAGGCGACGAGGTCCGCACCGTCCCCATGCACCGGGTGCGGGCGGGTGATGAGGTCGTCGTGGGCTACGGCGGTGTGCGGGTGGAGGCGCCCTCGAAGGCGCGTGGTGTCACGTTCGAGTTCATGTCGTCCGAAGTCTCCTCGGAGAAGCCCAAGGCGCTGCTCGTCAGTCAGGTCGCCGATCGGCTTCGGGCTGCTCGAGCGCAGGGGACGAAGATCCTGGTGGTTGCCGGGCCTGCCGTGGTCCACACCGGCGCCGCGCCGCCGCTGGCGACGTTGGTACGGGAGGGCTGGGTCGACCTCCTGTTCGCGGGCAACGGCTTCGCCACCCACGACATGGAGTCCAACGTGCTGGGCACCTCGCTCGGCGTGTCGATCGACGCCGGCCTTCCGATCGAACACGGCCACAGCAACCACCTGCGTGTCATCAACGAGATCAGGCGGCGGGGCTCGATCGCCCAGGCAGTCGCCGACGGCTACGTGACCGGCGGCGTGATGTACGAGTGCGTCCGGCGCGGTCTCCCGTTCGTGCTCGGCGGGTCCGTCCGTGACGACGGGCCGTTGCCGGACGTCTACGCCGACGTGGTGGCCGCGGTCGACGCCATGCGAGAGAACATCGCCGGTGTCGGTGTCGCCTTGATGCTGGCGTCGACCCTGCATGCCATCGCCACCGGGAACATCCTTCCCGCTGGTGTCGAGACGTTCTGCGTCGACATCAACCAGGCAGTCGTGACCAAGCTCGCCGACCGGGGGAGCCACCAGGCGCTTGGCATCGTCACCGACGTCGGTCTCTTCGTCCGGGACCTCACCGAGCAGCTCTGCCCGCGGTGAGCCTCTCGTGGGGCCGGCGCTATCTGATGTGCCCGCCCTCGTTCTTCGGCGTGGTCTACGAGATCAACCCGTGGATGCACCGCGAGGTGACCGTCGACGTCGACCTCGCCATGGAGCAGTGGCAGCACCTCGTCGACGTCATCGGCGCGGCCGGTGCCCAGGTCGACCTGCTCGAATCGGAGCCGGGCTTGCCCGATCTCGTGTTCACCGCCAACGCCGGCGTGGTGAGCGGCGATCTGTTCGTCCCGGCGCGCTTCCGTCATGCCGAGCGCCGAGGCGAGACGCCCTTCGACGTCGCCTGGTTCGTGGCCCATGGCTGGCGGGTCGAGGAGCTGCCAGCAGAGGTCGATCACGAGGGCGCCGGTGACACGCTTCCCTTCGGTGCCGTGTTCGTGTCCGGGTACCGCTGGCGCAGCGACGCCCGCTCGCATGCCGCCGTCGCGAGCCTCACCGGGACACCGGTCCGGTCGGTCGAGCTCACCGATCCACGGCTGTACCACCTCGATCTGACCTTCTGCCCGCTCGACGATCGCCGCGCGTTGTGCGCGCCGGACGCGTGGGACGACTACGGGACCAAGGTGGTGAAGGAGCTCGTACCCGAGCCACTCGTGCTCGAGCTCGACGAGGCCCTGTCGTTCGTCGCCAACTCGGTGGTCATCGACCGGACCATGCTCATGCCGGCGTGCCCGCCTCGGGTCGGGCGTCAACTCGAAGCATGGGGCTTCGACATCGAGGTTGTCGCGCTGTCCGAGTTCATGAAGGCAGGCGGTGGACCGCGGTGCCTCACCCTCGCGCTCGATGTCGGCTCCCGACTCCTCGATCAGCCCGAGCAGCAGTAGCTTCCGCGCGATGTTGAAGAACGGTTTCAAGACGGCCGTGGTCCTCGGCGGGCTGGGCGGGCTCCTCGTGATCATCGGCGGGCTGATCGGCCGGGGCACTGGCGCCGCCCTGGGCTTGCTCCTCGGTGTGGCCTTCACCGGCTTCTCCTACTGGAACAGCGACAAGCTGGCGATCCGGGCGGCCCGCGCCGTCCCGGTCAGCGAGGCCGAGATGCCCGATTACTACCGCGTCGTGCGGGAGCTGACCCAACGCGCCAAGCTGCCGATGCCGAAGCTCTACGTGTCGCCCGACATGCAGCCCAATGCCTTCGCCACCGGCCGCGATCCCGAGCACGCCGCGGTTGCGGTCACCCAGGGCATCCTCCAGACGCTCGATTGGGACGAGCTCCGCGGCGTGCTCGCCCATGAGCTGAGCCACGTGGGCAATCGCGACATCCTGATCAGCTCGGTCGCCGCTGCCGTCGCCACCGGGATCATGTTCCTGGCCACGATGCTGCGTTTCGCTGCCTTCTTCGGTGGCGGCCGCAGCGACGACCGCGAGGGCGCCAACCCGCTGGCGTTGCTCGCGCTGTCGTTCCTCGCTCCGATCGCCGCCGGCTTGCTGCAGATGGCGTTGTCGCGCAGCCGTGAGTACGAGGCCGATCGTTCTGGTGCCCAGCTCGTCGGCGATGGCGAGCCCCTGGCCCGGGCCCTCGAGAAGATCGAAGCTGGAGCGCGGTCGATTCCGATGAACATCGACCCCGCCCACGCCCAGGCCTTCATCGTCAACCCGTTGACCGGCAAGAAGATGCAGTTCAGCAACCTCTTCCGGACCCACCCCGCCACTGACGACCGTGTCCGGCGATTGCGCTCGGGGGAGTGGCGTCAGTAGCGAGAGGGAGGGGTTGGCCGCATGAGCGGCGAAGTCACCTGAATCGCTATGGAACACGGCACGCTCACGCGCGGGGCGGCGGCCGCCCTGGTCGCCGGGTTGCTGGCGCTCTCGACCGCAGTCGGTGCCGGTGCCCAGGTCCTCCCCGTGGGCACCACCACGACCACGACGCCGTCGTCGACCACCACCACGTCGTCGACCACCACCACGTCGACGGCCTCCAGCACGACGTCACCCCCGTCCTCGACGACGACGACGACCGCCCGGCCCCGACCGCTGGTGACCACGCCGACCGGCCCGTCGGCGGCGCCGCCGAGCGGCTCGACCACGAGCACCACCACGACGACGACCCCGCCCGCCCCGCCGCCGCCCGATCTGCCCGGTGACGGTGGCGCGCCCCCGGCCGACGCCGACGCCTTCCCGCCCGAGCTGGCGGCGCTCACCAACTCCGTCCGGAGAACTGCACCAAACTCCACGACCGCGCTGGTCGCCGCTCTGGCCCCGCTGGCCCGGTACGGCCTCGACGCAACCGAGCAGGCGATCATCGGCTTCGGCCGCTTCCCGGTGGCCGGCGAGGCCCGGTGGAGCGACGACTGGTGGCTTCCCCGGTTCGGCCCGGGATGGCGCCTGCACGAGGGGCTCGACATCTTCGCCGCCTTCGGAACGCCAGTCCGGGCGCCCGTCGACGGCACCGTACGCATCACCAACCACGGGCTCGGTGGCCTTGCCGTCTACGTGACGGGAAGCGATCGCACCTACTGGTACATGGCGCACCTCTCGGCGTTGGGAACGGGCATCGTCGACGGCGCAGTCGCCCGCACCGGCCAGGTCGTCGGTTACGTCGGCGATTCCGGCAACGCCCGCGGTGGGCCGCCTCACCTCCACTTCGAGGTGCACCCGAGGGGTGGCGGGCCGGTGCCGCCGAAGCCCATCGTCGACCAGTTCGTCGAGGACGCCCTGCGCCTGGTGGTGCCCAACGTGCTGCGGGCCTACGCGGCGCGTGGCACCTCGGTGGCCGCCCCGCCGTCCCCGGAGCTGCCCACCGGGATCACGCCCCGGGCGGCGTTGCTTTGGGCATCGTCCCTGAGCCCGGCGGGCGGCAGCGTGCGGCTGGCCGAGGTCGACGCCCTCGACGCCGCCAGCTCGATCGACTGGTCGGCCCGTGCACTCCAGGCGGACGTGACGGAACGCGCTGAAGTTCGGCGATGGCTCCTACCTCTGGTCCCCCGACCGCTGCAGCGAGCGCTCAACTAGGGGAGGCGAACTCAGTCGCGGAAGTTGTTGAACTGGAGCGGTAGCTCCAGCTCGGCCTCCTTGAGCCCGGCGATCACCGCTTGGAGGTCGTCGCGCTTCTTGCCCGTGACCCGGATGGCCTCGCCCTGGGTCTGGCTCTGGATCCCCTTGAGGTTCAGGGCCTTGATCCGCTTGTTGAGGTCACGGGCGTCGTCGCTGGAGATGCCGGCCTTGAGGGTGACGACCTGACGGACGCTCTGCCCGGACGCCTCCTCGATCTTGCCCCAGTCGAGCGTCTTCAACGAGATGTGGCGCTTGACGAACTTCTCCTCGACCACCTGGCGGACCGCTCGCAGGCGGTCCTCGCTGTTCGACCGCAGGGTGAGATCCGACTTCCCCAGCTCGATCGAGCTGTTGGTGTCCTTGAAGTCGAACCGGGTGGCCAGCTCGCGCTGGGCCTGGTCGACGGCGTTGCGGACCTCCTGCATGTCGATCTCGGACACGACGTCGAAGCTCGGCATGGTCGAGAGGCTAGTAAGGCTCCCCGCCCGAGCGGCCGCTATCGTGACCGGCTCCCAGGGTCGGTGCCCGAGTGGCCAAAGGGAGCAGACTGTAAATCTGCCGGCACAGCCTTCGATGGTTCGAATCCATCCCGGCCCACACTTCTCCCCGTTCTTTGGTATCCCGGCGGCCCGGCGGTGGCCCGGATACCAAAGAACCGTTGGGTGGAAGGATCCCTGGTCAACAGCTGCCGGGGCGGCGAGACTGGCCGCCATGAACATGAGTGGGGGACTCCTCGGCATCGGCGCTTTCCTGGCCGTCTTCGTCCTGCTGGTGCCCGTGCTGGGGGTGATCGGCCTCCTCGTGGTGCTGGCCATCCGGCGGGACGGCGACGAGGACGGCTCCCGGGCCCCCGCCCTCTACGCCGCCCTGGTGGCCTTCTTCGCCTGCTTCACGCTCCTGATCGGCGCCACCGTCGGGGTGTCGGCGCTCGCCAACCTCCAGAAGGACGACCGGGGCACGGCCTCGTTCTTCGACGACTCATCCTTCACCGACGGTGGCAGCCAGAGCAGCAACGACCGTGAGATCTCGACCGCCATCGCCGCCGGCCTGGTCTGCGTCGCGGCGGCCGCCGTCCTGGTGCTGCACCGCTCGCTCATCCGGTGGGCCGCTGACCTCGACCGGTTGCGGGCCGGTGGGCGGATCTTCCGGGCCTACGCGCTGATCACGTGCCTGGTCGCGGTGGTGCTGCTGGTCGTCGCGCTCACCTCGAGCCTCTACGACGTCTTCCGATCGCTGGCGCCAGGCGTCACCGGTTCGGCCGAGCGGGGCGACGGGCTCCGCGAGCTGGCCGGCTCCGTGACCCTCGGGATCGGCGCCTTCATCATCTACCGGTGGCACGCCGCCGCTGCCGGGCTCCCGGCCCTGGCCCCGGTCGAGCACGAGGCCCCGGCGCCACTGGCCTGAGCCCTGCCCTTGCTGGCTCAGACCAGCAGGCGCTCCATCACCACGACGTCGAGCCACTGGCCGAACTTGCGGCCGACCTCCCGCTCGGTGCCCACCACCTCGAAGCCCTGCCCGGCGTGGAGGGCGATCGAGGCCTCGTGGCCGCCCACGATCCGGGCGAACACGGCGTGGAAGCCCGAGGCCCGGGCCGCCTCGACCAGGCTGGTGAGGAGGAGCCGCCCGACGCCCCGGCCCTGGTGGTCGCGGTGGATGTAGACCGAATCCTCGACCGAGGTCGAGTACGCCGGCCGCTCCTTCCAGGGCGACAGCGAGGCAAAGCCGATCACCGTGCCGCCCCGGGCGCCGGGGCTTTCCTCGGTGGCGACGAGCACCGTGTGGGCCCCGCTGCGGGCCGCCAACCAGGCCCGTTGCTCGGCCAGGGTGCGGGCGACGAGGTCGAAGGTGACCGTCGAGGTCTCGACCTCGAGGTTGTAGATCGACCGGATCGCCTCGGCGTCGTCGAGCTCGGCGACCCTGACCTCCATCGGACGGGCTAACCTAGCCCGTCCGATGGAGTGGACCCGCCCCCTTAGCTCAGTCGGTAGAGCGTTTCCATGGTAAGGAAAAGGTCGTCAGTTCGATTCTGACAGGGGGCTCGCCAGCACGGCTTCGACCGGGCAGCCCAAATCCGGGCAGCCCAAATCCGGACAGCATGGCGGCGTAGCTCAGTTGGTCAGAGCACTCGGCTCATAATCGAGTTGTCGCCGGTTCGAGTCCGGCCGCCGCTACAGAGAAGAAGAGGTACTCCCGATGCCCCGCAACGACAAGCGAGTGAAAGTCACCCTCGCCTGCGAGGTGTGCAAGCGCCGCAACTACATCACGGTGAAGAACCGCCAGAACGACCGTGAGCGGATCGAGATGAAGAAGTACTGCCGGTGGGACCACCAGCACACCCTTCATCGCGAGACCCGCTAGCTCCCGGACGTAACCACCACGCCCCCTCCCGGGTCGGACCAGGCAATGCCAGATGAGCTGGCCGAGCTGGTCGCCGCCGCGCGTAGCGGCGACCGGGCGGCCTTCGAGGAGCTGGTGCGAGCCACGTCGGCCGAGACGTACACGCTCGCCTACCGGCTCCTCGGCAACGAGGAGGATGCGAGGGACGTGGTGCAGGAGACCTATCTCCGTGCCTACAAGGGGATCGAGCGGTTCCGCGGGGACTCGCAGTTCTCCACGTGGCTGTACCGGATCACCGCGAACTGCGCTGCCACCTATCTCGGGCGCCGGGCTCGGCACCGCCACGACGAGCTCAGCGACGAGGCCCCACTCGCCGACGTCTCCCCCGACCGCGATCCCCAGGGCTTGGCCATGGCCTCCAACCTGCGCGACCGGCTCAACGAGGCACTCGAGCAGCTCCCGCCGCGGCTCAAGGCGGTCATCGTCCTCCGTGACGTCTACGACCTGCCCCATGAGGCCATCGCCGCCGAGCTCGGCATCACGGAGTCGGCGGCCAAGGTCCGGCTCCACCGTGCCCGCCGCCGCCTGCGGGAGCAGCTGTTCCCGCTCCCCGGAGAGGAAGAGGAAGCCCGTGCAGTGTGAGGAGCTGACCGAGCTGCTGGCGGCGTCGGCCGAGGCCGGTTCGGCGGCGCCGAGCGTGATCGTCGACGCCCGGGCCCGCGCCCACGTCGAGGGCTGCCTGCGCTGCCAGGCCGAGCTGGCCCAGTACCGCAAGCTGCTCCGGGCGTTGCACAACCTCCGCACCGAGGTCCTGACCCCCGCGCCCGGGCTGGTCGCCGACGTCTTCGCCCATCTCGAGGAGGCCGGCGAGCGCCACGCCGTGCGATCCCTCGTACGGGGCCGACGGGTGGCCTACGCCGGCGGGCTGGCCGTCGCCGCCACCGCTGCCGGTGCCGGTGCCGCCTACGTGCTCGTCGCCCGCCGGGGGCGGAAGCTCCGCGCCGCGTCCTAGCACGACCCGCTTGGGGCGGGTGGGACCCGCCCGTGTATCGTGGACCGGCACTCCCAACCGAGGGCAGTAGCTCAATTGGTAGAGCACCGGTCTCCAAAACCGGCGGTTGGGGGTTCGAGTCCCTCCTGCCCTGCTCCACCCGTCCCACCCGACCCAGCCTGCGGGGAACCGACATGGCCATGAACCGAGAGACAAAGCGGATGTTGCAGCGTCAGGGCCAGCAAGTGGGCCCCGACGGTCAGCTCGCGCCCACGCGGCCCACGCAGCCTCGGTCCGCGCCCTCAGGTCCCTCCCGTGAGCGCACCAGCCCGCGTCAGTTCCTCCGCGAGGTGCGCGCCGAGCTCCGCAAGGTGGCCTGGCCGACGCGTGAAGAGATCATCAAGTACTCCGGGATCGTGCTCTTCACCCTCGTGGTGCTGACCACCTTCATCTTCGCCATGGACTGGTCAGCGGCCAAGTCCGTCATCTTCCTGTTCGACAAGTGAGCACGTGACCGACTTCTTCTCCTCCTCCCCCGAGTCCGAGCCCGCCACCGCGGAGCAGATCGACTCGACCGACGCCGCTGCCATCCTCGGCGGCGGTCCCGCTGTCGACGGCGAGCCGAGCGCATCCGACGACGATGTCGCCAGCGCGGTCGAGGCGCTGTTCGACGACGCCGAGGAGGAGGTCGCCCCCCGCCCGCCGCGGGAGAGCCCCTACGACCGGCCCGGCTCCTGGTACGTGGTCCACACCCAGTCGGGCTACGAGAAGAAGGTCAAGTCCAACCTGGAGAGCCGCATCAACTCCATGAACATGGAGGACGCCATCTTCGAGGTGGTCATCCCCATGGAGGACGTGATCGAGTTCAAGGGCGGCAAGAAGGTCGTCGTCCAGAAGAAGGTCTTCCCCGGCTACCTCTACGTGCGTTGCTTCCTCGACGACCACTCGTGGGACGTCATTCGCAACACCCCCGGGGTCACCGGGTTCGTGGGCACCGGCGGCAAGCCGGTGCCGCTGTCGCGGTCCGACGTCGAAGGCGCCCTCACGGTGCCCGAGGAGGACGAGGCCGACGGCGCCGCCAGCACCAAGCGTCAGCGGCCCCGGTTGGAGTACGAGGTGGGCGAGAGCGTCCGGGTCAAGACCGGCCCCTTCGCCGACTTCTCCGGCCAGATCGCCGAGATCAACGAGGACCAGCTCAAGGTCAAGGTGCTCGTCAACATCTTCGGCCGGGAGACCCCGGTCGAGCTCGAGTTCGCCGAAGTGGCGAAGCTCTAAGAACGAAGACAGGAAGAGGAAGCCACCGTCATGGCGAAGAAGCGCGTCGCCGCAATCGTGAAGATCCAGATCCCCGCGGGCAAGGCCACCCCGGCGCCGCCCGTGGGCACCGCTCTCGGCCCCCACGGCGTGGCGATCATGGACTTCTGCAAGGCATACAACGCCGCCACCGAGGCCCAGACCGGCACGATCGTCCCGGTCGAGATCACCATCTTCGAGGACCGGACGTTCAGCTTCGTCACCAAGACACCGCCCACAGCGGTGCTCATCCGTGACGTCCTCGGGCTGGAGAAGGGCTCCACCAATCCGGGCAAGGAGCAGGCCGGCACCATCACCAAGGCCCAGATCACGGCCATCGCCACGACCAAGCTGCCCGACCTCAACGCCAACGATCTGGCCGCCGCCGAGCTCCAGGTCGCCGGCACCGCCCGCTCCATGGGCGTCAAGGTCGTCTGAGTCGTACCTGCGCGACAGCGCCGCAGGCGCACCAGCGCAGGTACGCCCTTGACCAGTCACAATCCACAAGTCCCGTGGGCGACCTCACCCCGGGCATCGACAGAAAGATGAGGGAGCCATCATGGCGCCAGGCAAGAAGTACACCGACGCTGAGAAGAAGTACGACAAGCAGCACCTGCACGGGGTGCTGGAGGCCCTCGAGCTCGCCAAGGCCCTGGCCTCCAAGAAGTTCGACGAGACCATCGAGCTGGCCGTGCAGCTCGGCGTCGATCCCCGCAAGCCCGACCAGAACCTCCGGGGCACGGTGAGCCTGCCGGCCGGCACTGGCAAGACCGCCCGGGTGGCCGTCTTCGCCGCCGGCGATGCCGCTGCCGAGGCCCGGGCCGCCGGCGCCGACCACGTCGGTGCCGAGGACCTGGTCGCCCAGATCGAGGGCGGGATGCTCGACTTCGACGTCGCCATCGCCACGCCCGACCTCATGGCCCAGGTGGCCAAGCTGGGGCGCACGCTGGGCCCCCGTGGCCTCATGCCCAACCCGAAGACCGGCACCGTCACCACCGACGTCGGCAAGGCGGTCGGCGAGTTCAAGGGCGGCCGGGTCGAGTACCGCACCGAGCGCCAGGGCGGCAACGTCCATGTGCCGATCGGCAAGGCCTCCTTCGCCATCGACGACCTGGTTCGGAACTTCCGGGCGGTGTTCGAGGAGCTCAACCGGGCCAAGCCGGCTGCCGCCAAGGGTCGCTACGTCAAGCGGGTCACGGTGTCGCCGACGATGGGCCCCGGCGTCAAGATCGACCCCAACCGGCTCCGCCCGGTCGACGACGAACGAGCCGTGGCGGCGACCTCGTAGTACGCTCTTCCCCACAACCGAATCGCTCGCCGCAGACAGCAGGCAACCGTAAGCCCTGCCGAGGTGAACTCCGAAAGCTTTGGGGTTCGCGCCTGCGCGAGCCCCGATGCTGCTTTTCGGAGTCAGATGGCAGAACAGACCAGAGTGATCGAGCGAGCCCCCCGAGCCGAGAAGGTTGCGGTGGTCGACGACGTGCGGGAACGCATGTCATCGGCGAGCGCCACCCTGCTCACCGAGTACCGGGGCCTGAAGGTGAGCGAGCTCGCCGAGCTGCGGCGCGCCGTTCGGGCCGTCGGTGGCGACTACAAGATCTACAAGAACACCCTCGTCCGGTTCGCCGTGCGCGACCTCGGCATCGAGGGTGTCGAGGAGCTGCTGGTCGGCCCGACCGCGGTGGCCTTCGTCGACGGTGACGCGGCGGCGGTCGCCAAGGCGCTCCGCGACTTCGGCCGGACCAACCCCAACCTGGTCATCAAGGGCGGCGTGCTGGGGTCGAAGGCCCTCTCGGCCGACGACACCAGGGCCCTTGCCGACCTGCCGTCGCGTGAGGTTCTCCTCGCCCGCCTGGCCGGCGCCTTCCAGGCGCCGATGCAGCAGTTCGCCGGCCTGCTGGCCGCCCTGCCCCGCAACTTCGCCTACGGCCTCAAGGCCCTCATCGACGACAAGGGCGGCGTTCCCGAGGACGCGGCACCGGCTGGTGAGCCGGAGCCGGCAGTCGAGGCCGAGGTGATCGACGAGCCCCAGCCGTTCGTCCAGGTCGAGGCGGTCGACGGCGAGGCATTGCCGACGGCCCCGCCCGAGGACGCCCCGGTCGCCGAGGCGACCGACGCAGCACCTGCCGACGAGGCAGCAACCGAGACTTCGGAATCATCCGAGAACAACGCCGAGGAGGCATAGCAATGGCAACCAAGGAAGAGATCCTCGACGCGATCTCGAACATGACCGTCCTGGAGCTTTCCGAGCTCCTGAAGGACTTCGAGGAGAAGTTCGGCGTGACCGCCGCCGCTCCCGTGGCTGTGGCGGCTGCCGCCCCGGCCGGCGGTGGCGACGGCGGTGCTGGCGCCGAGGAGGAGAAGGACGAGTTCGACGTCATCCTCACCGCCGCGGGCGACAAGAAGATCCAGGTCATCAAGGAGGTGCGCACGCTCACCAACCTCGGTCTCAAGGAGGCCAAGGATCTGGTCGACGGCGCGCCGAAGCCGGTGCTCGAGAAGGTGTCCAAGGACGACGCCGAGAAGGCCAAGGTTGCCCTCGAGGGCGCCGGCGCTTCGGTCGAGGTCAAGTAGCTCGGCTACCCTGTCGGGTGGAGCGAAAGCCCAACCCGTTCGAAAGCCGCCCCACTGGGGCGGCTTTCGTGCTTTTGTGGTGGTGTGACTGCTGCCGTCGTCTTCGACTTCGACGGAACGATCGTCGATACCGAGGAGCCCTCGTTCATCGGCTGGAGCGAGCTGTGGGCAGCGCAGGGCCACGAGCTCACCGTGGAGATGTGGCAGGCGGCGATCGGCACTCACGACGGCTTCGATTCGTGGGGTGAGTTGCAGCGGCGGGTCGGCCGGCCGCTCGATCCGGCCCTGCTCGACGTCCGCTTCGCCCGCAAGGAGGCGCTCACCGACGCCAATGCTCCCCGGCCCGGCGTTCTGGCGTGGCTCGACGACGCCGACCGGTTGGGCGTGCCGGTGGCGATCGCCTCGTCATCGCCGCCCGACTGGATCGAGCGCCAGCTCGCCCGGCTCGGCCTCCGCCACCGCTTCCGCTGCATCGCCTGCTGTGACGGGACCCTCCCGGCCAAGCCCGACCCGTCGTCGTTCCGGCACGCGTGCGAGCAGGTCGGCGCCGATCCGGCGGCGTCGGTGGCCGTCGAGGACTCGAAGCACGGCGTCACCGCCGCCGCCGCGGCCGGGCTGTTCACCATCGCCGTGCCCCACGGGCTCACCGCGTCGATGGACTTCTCCGCCGCCGACCTGGTGGTCGACTCCCTCGACTGCCTCACGCTCGAAGACGCTCTCAGCCACGCCAAAGCTCGTTCTGGCAGGGAAAACCGGACCTAGCGGTCCGGTTTTCCCTGCCAGAACGAGCGGGCGGGTGGGCGGTGGTCACGCTCGGCGGCGGGTGACCTCGTAGGCGACGAGGCCGGCGGCGACGGCGACGTTGAGCGACTCGACGCCGTTGGCCATGGGGATCGACCGCCAGCCGTCGACCTCGACGGCCACCCCGGTGGTCTCGTTGCCGAGCACGAAGGCCGCTCGGTTGGGGATCGGTGCGTCGAACAGCGAGGGGGCATCACCACCGCGGAGGCCGAGGCACTCGACACCGGCGCGACGGAGGCCGGCGATGGCGGCGGCAGGGGTGTCGCAGCCGAGCACGGTGGCCCGGAAGGCGACGCCGGCCGAGGCCTTGACGACGAGTGGCCCGATGTCGGGGGAGCCGGCGCGCGGCAGCACCACGCCGTCGAGGCCGGCGGCGGTGACCGTGCGGACGACCATCCCGACGTTTGCCGGATTGGTGACCCCGTCGAGGGCGAGGAGGGCCAGGCGCCCGGTCGGCCGTCCGGCGAGCCAGTCGTCGAGCTCGGCGAGCCCGGGGGCGACCACGTCGGCCACCACGCCCTGGTCGTGGCGGCCGTTCCCCGACACCCGGGTCACCTTCTCGGGCGCCACTCGCTGGAGCTGGACGCCCCGTGCCTTGGCGGCGGCGACGATGGCGTCGACCGACTCGCCGCGGGCCGTGCGGGCCACCAACACCCGCTCGACGGCCACCTCCCGGTCCTCCAGGGCCGCCAAAACCGGCATCCGCCCGAAAACAGTCAGGAAACCGCTGGTCACGGGGGTGAACCTATCGTTGACGAAAACCGGCAATCCGTCGTACTGTCTGCGGAAGCCTTTCCGGGTGCAACCTGTTGCGCCCGGGCTTCCGCGTCGGTACGCTCATCGGTTGCCGTGCCCCGCCCTTGGTCCTCCGATCTTCATTTCGGCCGACCCAGCGCGCCCGTGGCCACCTGCTCCAACCCATCGCAACCGTCCGCGCCCCGCCCCTTCTCCGCTCAGGAGTAGCCCGTGTCTGCTCGCCCCGCTGTCCGGGATCGCTATTCCTTCGCGAACCTCGACGAGGTTCTCGATCTTCCCGACCTGATCTCCATCCAACGCTCGTCGTTCGAGTGGTTCCTCCAGCACGGTCTCGCCGAGACCTTCCGCGACATCAGCCCTATCGAGGACTTCAGCGGCACGCTGCGCCTCGAGCTGGAGTTCGACCCCGACGACGAGGACCTGCGCCCGCCGCCCAAGTTCACGGTCGAGGAGTGCAAGGAGAAGGACATGACCTTCTCCGCGCCGATCTTCGTCCGGGCCCGCTTCATGAACGCGGCCACCGGCGAGATCAAGGAGCAGACCGTCTTCATGGGGGACTTCCCGATGATGACGGAGAAGGGCACCTTCATCATCAACGGCACCGAGCGCGTGGTCGTGTCGCAGCTCGTCCGCAGCCCCGGCGTGATCTTCCAGCCGGGAGAGCGCTTCCGCCTCCGGAACCTGGCCAAGCACCAGCTCGTCACCGGCACCATCCACCCCTACCGCGGTGAGTGGATCGAGTTCGACGTCGAGCAGAAGCCGGGCAAGGACGTCACCGCCGGCACGCGGGTGGCCCGCAAGCGCCGCCTCTCGCTGTTCGTCCTCCTCCGTGCGCTCGGCTACGACGAGGAGAACTACCCCGGCTTCCTCGACGCCCTCGTGCGCCACTTCGACTTCCTCGAGGGCCAGTGGGAGAAGGACAAGGACCTCGCTCCCACCCAGGAGGAGGCCCTGATCGAGATCTACAAGCGGGCCCGCCCGGGGGAGCCCCCGACGCCCGACGCCGCCCGCAACTACTTCGACAACGCCTTCTTCAACTCCAAGCGCTACGACCTCAGCCGCGTCGGCCGCTACAAGCTGAACCGCAAGCTCGGCCCCGAGATCCAGCGCATCCTCGAGCAGTTCGGCATCACCGACGCCGAGCTGCCGGAGTCCGACCAGCCGACGCTGACCCGCATCGAGGTCCTGGCCGCGTGCACCTACCTGCTGTCGCTGGCCAACGGCGTCCCCGGTTACCGCCTCGACGACCAGGACCACTTCGCCAACCGCCGCATCCGCTCGGTCGGCGAGCTCATCCAGAACCAGGTTCGCATCGGCCTGTCCCGGATGGAGCGGGTCGTCCGCGAGCGCATGACCACCCAGGACGTCGAGGCCATCACGCCCCAGACGCTGATCAACATCCGGCCGGTGGTCGCCGCCATCAAGGAGTTCTTCGGCACCAGCCAGCTGTCGCAGTTCATGGACCAGGTCAACCCGCTGTCGGGCCTGAACCACCGCCGGCGCCTCTCGGCGCTCGGCCCCGGTGGCCTCTCCCGCGAGCGGGCCGGCTTCGAGGTCCGTGACGTCCACTTCTCGCACTACGGCCGCATGTGCCCGATCGAGACCCCGGAAGGCCCGAACATCGGCCTCCAGGGTGCGCTCGCCACCTACGCCCGGGTCAACGAGTTCGGCTTCATCGAGACCCCGTACCGCCGAGTGGTCAACGGCAAGCTCACCGACGACATCGTGTTCCTCGCTGCCGACGAGGAAGAGGAGTACGTCGTCGCCCAGGCGAACACGCCGATCAACGCCGACGGCACGTTCAAGGAGGACCGCGTCCTCGTGCGGCGCAGCCCGCAGGCGGCCTCGCTGTCCGACCTCAAGCTCCAGCTCGAGCGCGACGTGTTCTTCGGCGCCACCACCGAGATCAGCTCGGTGCCGCCCGACGAGGTCCAGCTCATGGACGTCTCGCCCCGCCAGATCGTCTCGGTCGGCACGTCGCTCATCCCGTTCCTCGAGCACGACGACGCCAACCGGGCGCTCATGGGCGCCAACATGCAGCGCCAGGCCGTGCCGCTCGTCCGTCCCGAGGCGCCGTTCATTGGCACCGGCATGGAGAAGCGGGCCGCCCGCGACGGCGGCGACATCGTGCTGGCCGAGGACGACGGCACCGTCGTCGAGGTCACCGGTGACCACGTCACCATCGAGTACGCCAAGGGCGGCAAGAAGATCCACCGCCTCGCCAAGTTCCGCCGCTCGAACCAGGACACCTGCATCAACCAGCGGGTGAAGGTCCGGGAGGGCGACAAGGTCAAGGTCGGCGACATCGTCGCCGACGGCCCGTCGACCGACATGGGCGAGCTCGGCCTCGGCAAGAACCTCCTGGCCGCCTACATGCCCTGGGAGGGCTACAACTTCGAGGACGCCATCATCCTCAGCGAGCGGCTGGTGAAGGACGACGTGCTCACGTCGATCCACATCCACAGCCACGAGATCGACGCCCGCGACACCAAGCTCGGCCCGGAAGAGATCACCCGCGACATCCCCAACCTGTCCGAGGAGATCCTGAAGGACCTCGACGAGCGCGGCATCATCCGCGTCGGCGCCGAGGTCGGCCCCGGCGACGTGCTGGTCGGCAAGGTCACCCCCAAGGGCGAGACCGAGCTGACCCCGGAGGAGCGGCTCCTGCGAGCCATCTTCGGTGAGAAGGCCCGCGAGGTCCGCGACACCTCCCTCAAGGTGCCCCATGGCGAAGAGGGCAAGGTCATCGACGTCAAGGTGTTCAGCCGTGACGAGAGCCACGAGCTCCCGCCGGGCGTCAACCAGCTCGTCCGGGTCTACGTCGCCCAGCACCGCAAGATCTCGGTGGGCGACAAGCTGGCCGGCCGCCACGGCAACAAGGGCGTCATCAGCCGGATCCTCCCCGTCGAGGACATGCCGTTCCTCGAGGACGGCACCCCGGTCGACGTGATCCTCAACCCCCTCGGCGTCCCGTCCCGGATGAACGTCGGGCAGGTGCTCGAGGCCCACCTCGGCTACGCCGCTCGGTGGGGCTGGAACGTCGACGGCAAGGACGTCGGCTCGGTGCCCCCCAGTGACACCGCCACCAAGACCCGCCCGGCCAACACACCGGCCACCCACGTCGCCACCCCGGTCTTCGACGGCGCCCACTGGGACGAGTCCGACGCCATCGGCAAGCACCCGACGATCCACACCATCCTCGGCAACCTCCACCCGGAGACCATCGACGGCGGGACCCTGATCGGTGCCGACGGCAAGGCCCGGCTCATCAACGGCCGCACCGGCGAGCGCTACGACAACCCGATCACGGTCGGCTACGTCTACATCCTGAAGCTGGCCCACCTGGTCGACGACAAGATCCACGCCCGGTCGACCGGCCCGTACTCGATGATCACCCAGCAGCCCCTCGGCGGCAAGGCGCAGTTCGGCGGCCAGCGCTTCGGCGAGATGGAGGTGTGGGCCCTCGAGGCCTACGGCTCCGCCTACTGCCTCCAGGAGCTGCTCACCATCAAGTCCGACGACGTCCTCGGCCGGGTCAAGGTCTACGAGGCGATCGTGAAGGGCGAGAACATCCCCGAGCCCGGCATCCCCGAGAGCTTCAAGGTGCTCATCAAGGAGATGCAGGCCCTGTGCCTCAACGTGGAGGTTCTGAACACCACGGGTGAGGAGATCGAGATGCGAGAGCTCGACGAGGACGTGTTCCGCACGGCCGAGGAGCTGGGCATCGACCTGAGCCGTCCCGAACGGGGCAGCGATGAAGAAGACGAGCGTCGTCGGGAGCGGAGCTACTGATGCTTGACGTCAACGATTTCGATCAGCTGCGTATCGGTCTGGCCACCGCCGACTCGATCCGCACGTGGTCCAACGGCGAGGTGAAGAAGCCGGAGACCATCAACTACCGCACGCTCAAGCCCGAGAAGGACGGCCTCTTCTGCGAGAAGATCTTCGGGCCGACCAAGGACTGGGAGTGCTACTGCGGCAAGTACAAGCGCGTCCGGTTCAAGGGCATCATCTGCGAGCGCTGCGGCGTCGAGGTCACCCGCTCGAAGGTTCGGCGCGAGCGCATGGGCCACATCGAGCTGGCCGCCCCTGTCGTCCACATCTGGTACCTCCGTGGCACCCGGTCGTGGCTGGCCTATCTGCTGGCAGGCATCGAGCCCCGTGAGGAGCTGAAGGCCAAGCAGCTCGAGAAGGTCATCTACTTCGCGGCCAACCTCGTGGTCTGGGTCGACGAGGAGAAGCGCCACAACGACGTCGCCAACCTCGAGGTCGAGCTGCGCGAGGAACTCGAGGCCATCGCCAAGGAGCGCGACCTCGAGATCGACCGCAAGTACAAGGCGCTCGAGGACGAGCTGGCCGAGCTCGAGAAGGAAGAGAGCGCCCAGAAGGACCTCAACGCCCGCCAGAAGCTGGCCGAGCGCGACATCGCGTCGGTCCGTGAGCGGGCCGACCTCGAGCTCGAGCTCGTGCAGCGCGCCTTCGAGGAGTTCCGCGACCTCCACGGCCGAATCGCCCGGCTCATCGAGCGCATCGACTTCGACGAGGAAGAGGTCAAGCTCCGCGGCGCCCTCGACCCCCAGGAAGGCGCCCGGCCGCTCTCGGCCCAGCGCAAGCAGAAGGCGATCAAGCGGCTGAAGATCGTCACCGCCTTCAACCGGCGGGACGAGAACGGCCGCCGGGTCAACGACCCCCGCGCCATGATCCTCGACGTCGTGCCGGTCATCCCGCCCGACCTGCGCCCCATGGTGCAGCTCGACGGTGGCCGCTTCGCCACGTCCGACCTCAACGACCTCTACCGCCGGGTGATCAACCGGAACAACCGGCTGAAGCGACTGCTCGACCTGGGCGCGCCGGAGATCATCGTCAACAACGAGAAGCGCATGCTCCAGGAGGCCGTCGACGCGTTGTTCGACAACGGCCGCCGCGGCCGGCCGGTCACCGGCCCGGGCAACCGCCCGCTCAAGTCGCTCTCCGACATGCTCAAGGGCAAGCAGGGCCGGTTCCGCCAGAACCTGCTGGGCAAGCGCGTCGACTACTCGGGTCGTTCGGTCATCGTGGTCGGCCCCACGCTCAAGCTGCACCAGTGCGGCCTGCCCAAGCTGATGGCGCTCGAGCTGTTCAAGCCGTTCGTCATGAAGAAGCTGGTCGACCAGGAGCTGGCCCAGAACATCAAGTCGGCCAAGCGCATGGTCGAGCGCCGTCGCCCGCAGGTCTGGGACGTGCTCGAGGACGTCATCAAGGAGCACCCCGTGCTCCTCAACCGGGCGCCCACGCTGCACCGCCTCGGCATCCAGGCCTTCGAGCCGGTGCTGGTCGAGGGCAAGGCCATCCAGATCCACCCGCTGGTGTGCTTCGCCTTCAACGCCGACTTCGACGGCGACCAGATGGCCGTGCACCTGCCGCTGTCGGCCGAGGCCCAGGCCGAGAGCCGGGTCCTCATGCTGTCGGCCAACAACCTGCTGTCGCCGTCGAACGGCAAGCCGGTCATCACGCCCACCAAGGACATGGTCCTGGGCTGCTACTACCTGACGCTCCTCGACGACGCCGCTCCCGGCGCCGGCCGGGCGTTCCGTCACTTCTGGGAGGTCGAGCGGGCCTACCAGCAGGGCGACATCGGCCTGCACGCGCCCATCCAGCTGCGGGTGCCCGAGCTGGTCGACCAGGCCGCGTCCAACGGCCATGCCGTGTACGCCACCACCACGGCCGGCCGGGTCTTCTTCAACCGGGCGCTGCCCGCAGGCTTCACCTTCGTCAACGACATCGTCGGCCGCAAGAACACCAACATCGCCGACATCGTCCAGACGTTGTGCGACTTCTATCCCAAGGCGGTCGTGGCCGAGGCGGTCGACGAGATCAAGAACCTCGCCTTCCGGTACGCCACGCAGTCGGGCGTCACCTTCTCGATCGACGACGTGCGCACGCCGTCGGAGAAGGCCGGCATCCTCGACCGCTACGAGAAGGAAGCCGACAAGGTCGAGCAGCAGTTCAAGCGGGGCATCATCACCGACGGTGAGCGTCGCCAGAAGGAAGTCGAGATCTGGACCAACGCCACCTCCGAGGTGGAGGCGGCCATGTCCAAGGTCATGGCGTCCGACACGTTCAACCCCATCGAGATGATGGTGACCTCCGGCGCCCGCGGCAACACGCTGCAGATCCGCCAGATCGCCGGCATGCGAGGCCTCGTCACCAACCCCCGAGGCGACTTCATCCCGCGACCCATCAAGAGCAACTTCCGCGAGGGCCTGGCGATGCTCGAGTACTTCATCGCCACGCCTGGCGCCCGCAAGGGGCTGGTCGACACCGCCCTGCGTACCGCCGACTCGGGCTACCTGACCCGCCGACTCGTCGACGTGGCCCAGGAGCTGATCGTCCGCGAGCTCGACTGCGGGACAACCCGCGGCATCTGGATCGAGGACGTGACGCCCGATGCGGCCGGTCGCCGGACGTATCTGGAGACCCGCCTCGACGGCCGCGTCCTGGTCGAGGACGTCAAGCTGTCGAACGGCTCCACGCTGGCCGCCAACACGATGCTCACGCCCGACGACCTGGTCGCCCTCCGTGACGACCCGGGCGTGAACCGGGTCCGCACCCGGTCGGTGCTGACGTGCGACGCCGAGCAGGGTGTCTGCGGGGCCTGCTACGGGCGCTCGCTGGCAACGGGCGGCGAGATCGAGCTCGGCGAGGCGGTCGGCGTCATCGCCGCCCAGTCGATCGGCGAGCCCGGCACCCAGCTGACCATGCGGACCTTCCACACCGGCGGCGTCTCGTCGGCCACCGGCGACATCGCCGGCGGCCTGCCCCGCGTCGTCGAGCTGTTCGAGGCCCGCAGTCCCAAGGGCAAGGCCACCTTGGCCCGCACAACGGGCGTGGTCCGCATCCACGAGGACGAGGGCCGGGGCCGCACCATCGTGATCGTCGGCGACGACGGCAGCGAGGACAGCTACCTGGTGGCCGGTCCCCAGCGGCTCGAGGTCAGCGATGGCCAGGAGGTCCAGGCCGGTGACGCCCTCATCGAGGGCCCCCGCGATCCCAAGGAGCTCCTGGAGATCAAGGGCGTCCGGGAGACGCAGGTGTACCTGGTCGATCAGGTCCAGCGGGTCTACCGCGACCAGGGCGTGTCGATCCACGACAAGCACATCGAGCTGATCGTCCGGCAGATGACGCGCCGGGTCGGCGTCACCGAACCGGGCGATGCCGACTTCCTGCCCGGCGAGCGGGTCGATGCCAAGACCTACGCCGAGGTCAACCGGCGCATCGTCCAGGAGGGTGGCAAGGCGGCCGAGGGTCGTCCCGAGCTCATGGGCATCACCAAGGCGTCGCTGGCGACCGACTCGTGGCTGTCGGCGGCCTCCTTCCAGGAGACCACCCGGGTGCTCACCGAGGCGGCCATCGAGTCGAAGTCCGACGGGCTCCTCGGCCTCAAGGAGAACATCATCATCGGCAAGCTCATCCCGGCTGGCACCGGCATGGGCCGTTACCGCAGCTTCGAGGTGCAGGCCCCCGACTACGAGCCCATGCAGTTCTGGAGCTCGGGTGACGACGAGGAGGCCGACCTGGCCGCCTGGCTGGCCACCCAGTCGGACACCACCGGCACCTACAGCTCCGACAACAACGAGACGTTCGCCGAAGTGGTCGAGTTCCCGACCGGCAGCTGAGCACCGGTCCACAGTCGTGCGTGACGAGGGCGCCCCGCGGGGCGCCCTCATCGCGTGGTTGGCCTTCGTCGTCGCCAGCGCCGCCCTCGTCGGGCTGAGCGACAACTCGTCCTACGTCGTCCGTGCGATCACGGCGATAGCGGCAGCGTCGGTCCTCCTCCGCGCCGCTCGCAAGGGCGGGCCGTTGGCGCGCGCCCAGCTGCTGTTGGCCGTCGCCGTGCTGCTCGGTGCCGCCAGCGGTGTCGTCGCCGCAGTCCATTACGTCGCCGCCGGCCGCACTGCGGGCGTGGGCAGCGTCATCGACTGGATCGAGCTGTCGTACATCCCGGTGGCGGCGGCCGGCTTCCTGGCCATCCCCATGCGGCCTGGCGGGCGACTCCGGATGCTCGCCGACGCAACGGTTGCGGCCGGCAGCCTCTGGTATGGCGCGCTCGTCGTCGTCGTGGAGCCGCGCCACCTCGGGGACGGGTTGTCGGCCCCTGGCCGCCTGGCGACCATCGGCTTCGTCATCTTCCCGACGTTCGTGGTGGCCGTCCTCCTCTCGGTCCTGCCCCGAGCGGCCGCAGAGGCCAAGTCGTTCCTCCGGCTGGCGGCGGCCGGCATGGTCTGCCTGGCCGTCGCCGACGCGTCGTTCTCCGTCGCGACCTGGCAGGACCGGTACCAACCCACCAGCTGGATCGGGATGTTGCACCAGACGGGCATCGTGCTCGTGCTCTGCGGTGCGTTGCGGAGCAGCCACGTGCGGCACATCGCGAGGCCCACGTTGCGGCGCGAACCGCTCCTCGAGGCGGTGCTGCCCTACGCCCCACTGGTCGTCGCCCTTGGGTTGATCTTGCGCCAGACCATCCGTCACGAGGGCCTGACGCCGTCGGAGCTGGTTCCGTGCCTGGTCATCGGCGTCGCCGTCGTTGCCCGCCATGCCGCGAGCATTCGCGACCACGAGCGACTGGTCGACTCGCTGGAGACACGCGAGCGAGATGCGCGGGAGGAGGCGCTCCGGGATCCGCTGACCGGCCTCGACAACCGCACGGCGTTCGTCCAGAAGCTGGGCGGCCAGCTCATCGATGCCGAGGCGCACCCGGTTGCCGTCGCCCTGCTCGATCTCAACGACTTCAAGGACGTCAACGACCAGCACGGGCACCACACGGGCGACGAGCTGCTTCGCGGCTGCGCCGAGCGCCTGCTGGCCGCCGTGCCGCCGGGGAGTTGCGTGGCCCGACTGGGGGGCGACGAGTTCGCGGTCTCCACCCCGCGCGTGGCCGACGGCGGGCACGGCCTTGCTCGGGCCATCGATCTCGCGTTCGGAGACCCGATCGCGGTCGGGCTCCGTCAGTTCGCCGTGCATCCGAGCATCGGCGTGGTCATCGACGAGCGAGGGCAGGGCCGGGCCACCATCGACGACGCCGAACAGCTGCTGGCCCACGCCGACGTGGCGATGTACCAGGCGAAGGCCAACAAGGGACGGGAGGTGGCGCCTGCAGTCGTGCTCGCCGGGATCGCCCGGGAGCAGGCGGCCGGCCTGATCCGCCTCCGGGACGAGGTGAGCCGGCCCGATCTCCACCAGTTCGAGGTGGTCTACCAACCGATCGTCCGCCTGGACGCCGGGACCATCGCCGGGTTCGAGGCCCTCTTGCGGTGGCGCCACCCGGTGCTCGGCGAGATCAGCCCGTCGTTGTTCATCCCCCTCGCCGAGCAGGTTGGCTCGGTGGCGCTGCTCGGTCGCCACGTGCTCACCACGGTCGCCGCCGACCTGGCCGGCTGGCCGTCAGCCGAGGCAGCCGGCTTGTCGATCAGCGTCAACCTGTCCCCACGCGAGCTCGCCGACGCCGATCTGCCTCGCGCCATCGTTGCCGTCTGGCAGGCCCACGGACTCCGCCCCGAGAGCCTCACCCTCGAGATCACCGAGGGGGCGCTCATGGACGACCTCGATCGGGCCGTCGAGCGGGTCGCCGAGCTGCGAACGGCCGGCGTGTCGGTCGCCGTCGACGACTTCGGTACCGGCTACTCGTCGCTGCGATACCTGCGGCGGCTCGCGGCCAACGAGGTCAAGATCGACAAGGAGTTCGTGCAGGCCATGGCCGACGAGGAGCGCACCGCCGCCCTGGTCCGCTCGGTCGTCGGGGTCGCGACGGCCCTGGACATGCACACCGTGGCCGAGGGCATCGAGACGGCCGATCAGCTGCGGGCGGCCCGGGAAGCGGGCTGCGAGCTCGGCCAGGGGCGGCTCTTCAGCGAACCCGTCGTCGCGTCGTCGGCCGCCTTCCTCGTGGCCAGTGGTCACTCGTATCCGGTCAGGGGCCCGATTGGCCTGGCGGCCGTGGCGCCCGGGCCGTCCGCGGTCGAGGACTCTCCGGAGGACGCCGCCGGGTGGGCCGATCGTCAGGGCGTGGACGGGTCCTGATCAGAGGACCGCTCGAGCCGATCCTGTGATCAGGACTCGAACTGGATGACGGCCCGCTCGGCGACCCACGGGCCGATCAGGTCCTGGCGGATCCGGTCGTGCTCGGGGTCGTCCATGTAGACGCGCCAGGCGGCCTCGTCGGCGAACTCAGCCGCCACGCCGAAGTCATAGGCGAAGGGCCCCCCCATCCCGAGGTCGGGGCCGACGTTGTAGGCGTGGAAGGGGAGGCCTCGAGCGGGCAGGGCTCGCAAGGCGGCGGCAACCGCCTCCTCGTGCCCGGCCGGGAGCTCGTCCTTCCAACGCAGGAGCACGATGTGACGCAGCATCCCGCGACGGTAGGCCGCCAGCCCATGGGTTGCTGGTCCTGGGCCTTTCCACCTAGCATGGCAACTCGGCCTGGTGGGCGATACGCCCCAGGCTTCGTCCGTACGCCCTCCGAGCACCCTCAACGAAGGTCATCTGTGCCCACCATTCAGCAGCTGGTCCGCAAGGGCCGGGAGTCCAAGTCGACCAAGACGAAGACCGCCGCCCTCAAGGGCGCGCCCCAGCGGCGGGGGGTGTGCACCCGCGTGTACACGAACACCCCCAAGAAGCCGAACTCGGCGCTGCGGAAGGTGGCCCGCGTGCGGCTCACCAGCGGGGTGGAGATCACGGCCTACATCCCTGGTGAGGGCCACAACCTCCAGGAGCACTCGATCGTGCTGGTGCGCGGTGGCCGGGTGAAGGACCTGCCCGGTGTCCGCTACAAGATCATCCGGGGCGCCCTCGACGCCGCCGGCGTGCGCGACCGCAAGCAGGCTCGCAGCCGCTACGGCGCCAAGAGGGAGGGCTAGTCATGCCGCGCAAGGGCGCTGCTCCCCGTCGTGACCTCACGCCCGACCCGGTCTACCGGTCGGTGCTCGTCACCCAGGTCGTCAACAAGGTCCTCGTCCGGGGCAAGCGCTCGCTGGCCGAGAAGATTATGTACGACGCCATGGACGTGCTGAAGGACAAGGCCGGGAGCGATCCGGTGGCCACCCTCAAGCGCGCCATCGAGAACGTCAAGCCCGCCCTCGAGGTGCGCAGCCGCCGGGTCGGTGGCGCCACCTACCAGGTCCCCGTCGAGGTCCGGCCCCGCCGGGCCAACACCCTCGCCATCCGCTGGGTCGTCGGCTACTCCCGGCAGCGCCGTGAGAAGACCATGGCCGAGCGCCTCGCCAACGAGCTCCTCGACGCATCCAACGGCATCGGCGCTTCGGTGAAGCGTCGCGAGGACCTCCAGAAGATGGCGGAGTCGAACAAGGCCTTCGCCCACTACCGCTGGTAGCGGGTCCGGACCAAGCTCCAACGAGCGACCGGGCCCGAAGGGCCCGGTCGTTTGCATGAATCCCCCCAAACGCAGGCAGGAATAGGTATGGCTTCTCGGACCACCCCCTTGGCCCGAACCCGGAACATCGGGATCATGGCCCACATCGACGCGGGCAAGACCACGACGACCGAGCGGATCCTCTACTACACGGGCAAGAACTACAAGATCGGCGAGGTCCACGAGGGCGCCGCCACCATGGACTGGATGGTCCAGGAGCAGGAACGCGGCATCACCATCACCTCGGCCGCCACGACCTGCATGTGGCGCGACCACAACATCAACATCATCGACACGCCCGGCCACGTCGACTTCACCGTCGAGGTCGAGCGCTCCTTGCGCGTGCTCGACGGTGCCGTCGCCGTCTTCGACGCCGTCTCCGGCGTGGAGCCCCAGTCGGAGACCGTCTGGCGCCAGGCCAACAAGTACAACGTCCCGCGGATCTGCTTCATCAACAAGATGGACCGGATCGGGGCCGACTTCTTCGCCGCTGTCGACTCGATCAAGGACCGCCTCGGCGCCTCGGTCGCCCTCATCCAGATCCCGATCGGTGCCGAAGGCCACTTCCGCGGCGTCGTCGACCTCCTCCAGATGAAGGCGCTGGTCTGGGACGACAGCGAGGGCAAGGGCGAGGAGTACGACACGGTCGACGTCCCCGCCGAGCTGGCCGACGATGCCGAGACCTGGCGCCACGAGCTGGTCGATGCCCTCTCCCACTTCGACGAGAACATCCTCGAGAAGTACGTGTCGGAGGAGGAGATCACCGCCGACGACCTCCGGAGCGCGCTGCGGCACGGCACCATCGAAGGTCACGTCGTCCCCGTCCTGTGCGGCTCGGCGTTCAAGAACAAGGGCGTGCAGCCCATGCTCGACGCCGTCGTCGACTACCTCCCGGCCCCCACCGACCTGCCCCCCGTCAAGGGGATGGATCTGAAGGGCATCGAGGAGCTCGAGCGCAGCGCCGACGACAAGGAGCCCTTCTCCGCCCTTGCCTTCAAGATCATGAGCGACCCCCACGTGGGCAAGCTCACCTACTTCCGCGTCTACTCGGGCACGCTCGAGGCCGGGTCGTACGTGTACAACTCGACCAAGGACAAGAAGGAGCGCATCGGCCGCCTCCTGCAGATGCACGCCAACCATCGTGAGGACCTCGAAGCGGTCTTCGCCGGCGACATCGTGGCGGCCATCGGCCTCAAGAACACCACCACCGGCGACACCCTCTCCGACGAGAAGTCGGCCATCGTCCTCGAGTCGATCGACTTCCCGGCGCCCGTCATCCACGTGGCGGTCGAACCCAAGACCAAGGCCGATCAGGACAAGCTGAGCAAGGCCCTCCAGTCGCTCTCCGAGGAGGACCCGACCTTCCAGGTCCGGACCGACGAGGAGACCGGCCAGACGGTCATCTCCGGCCAGGGCGAGCTCCACCTCGAGGTCATCGTCGACCGCATGTTGCGGGAGTTCAAGGTCGACGCCACCGTCGGCAAGCCCCAGGTCGCCTACCGCGAGACGATCACCCAACGGGTCGAGAAGGTCGTCTACCGCCACGTCAAGCAGACCGGTGGCTCCGGCCAGTTCGCCCACGTCGTCATCGACCTCGAGCCCACCGGGCCTGGGGGCGGGTACGAGTTCTCCGACAAGATCACCGGCGGCAAGATCAGCCGGGAGTACATCCCGGCCGTCGACCAGGGCATCCAGAGCTCGCTCGACGCCGGCGTGTTGGCGGGCTACCCGGTCGTCGACGTGCGGGCCATCCTCACCGACGGTTCCGAGCACGCCGTCGACTCCTCGGAGATGGCGTTCAAGATCGCCGGCTCCATGGCCTTCAAGGAGGCCGCCCGCAAGGCCTCACCCGTGTTGCTCGAGCCGATCATGGCCGTCGAGGTCGTCACGCCCGAGGACTACATGGGTGACGTGTTCGGCGACCTCAATGCCCGTCGCGGGCGGGTCGAAGGGTCCGAGCAGCGGGGCAACAGCATGGTGATCCGTGCTCAGGTGCCCCTCTCGGACATGTTCGGTTACGCTACCGACCTGCGTTCGCGGACCCAGGGCCGGGCCACGTACACCATGCAGTTCCACTCGTACCAGCAGGTCCCGAAGGCGATCGCGGAAGAGATCGTCGCCCGGGTCCGTGGCGAGTGACTGCCGCCGTCATTCAGATCTGAATCCCTGAAAGGAAACTGGGAGCCACCATGGCCAAGGAGAAGTTCGAGCGGACCAAGCCCCACGTCAACGTGGGCACGATGGGCCACATCGACCACGGCAAGACCACATTGACGGCGGCGATCACCAAGGTCCTCGCGGAAGCGCAGGGCGGCAAGGCCTATGCCTTCGACGAGATCGACAAGGCGCCCGAGGAGAAGGCTCGCGGCATCACCATCTCGATCGCCCACGTCGAGTACGAGACGCCGGCCCGCCACTACGCCCACGTCGACATGCCCGGCCACGCCGACTACATCAAGAACATGATCACGGGCGCCGCCCAGATCGACGGCGCCATCCTCGTGGTGGCCGCCACCGACGGGCCCATGGCCCAGACCCGTGAGCACGTGCTGCTCGCCCGCCAGGTCGGCGTGCCCTACATCGTGGTGGCCCTCAACAAGGCCGACATGGTCGACGACGAGGAGCTGCTCGAGCTGGTCGAGCTCGAGGTCCGTGAGCTGCTGAGCGCCTACGACTTCCCCGGCGACGACACGCCGATCGTCCGGGTCTCGGCGCTGAAGGCGCTCGAGGGCGACCCCGAGTGGACCGGCAAGATCACCGAGCTGATGGACGCCGTCGACTCGTACATCCCCGAGCCCGAGCGCGACCTCGACAAGCCCTTCCTCATGCCGATCGAGGACGTCTTCACCATCACCGGCCGCGGCACCGTCGTGACCGGCAAGGTCGAGCAGGGCATCGTCCACACCGGCGACGAGGTCGAGATCGTCGGCATCAAGCCCACCCAGAAGACGGTGTGCACGGGCGTCGAGATGTTCCGCAAGCTCCTCGACGAGGGCCGGGCCGGCGACAACATCGGCGCCCTCCTCCGGGGCACCAAGAAGGAGGAGGTGGAGCGGGGCCAGGTGCTGTGCAAGCCCGGCTCGATCACCCCCCACACCAACTTCGAGGGCCAGATCTACGTGCTCTCGCAGGCGGAAGGTGGCCGGCACAAGCCGTTCTTCAACAACTACCGGCCGCAGTTCTACTTCCGGACCACCGACGTCACCGGCCACATCTCGCTGCCCGAGGGCACCGAGATGGTCATGCCCGGCGACAACGTGGCCGTGACGGTCGAGCTGATCCAGCCGATCGCCATGGACGAGGGTCTGCGGTTCGCCATCCGCGAGGGTGGCCGCACGGTCGCTTCCGGCCGTGTGACGAAGATCGTCAAGTAGATGGCCCAGAAGATCCGCATCCGGCTCAAGGCCTACGACCACGAGATCATCGACCAGTCGACCAAGAAGATCGTCGAGACGGTCGTTCGCACCCAGGCCACGGTCCGGGGCCCGGTGCCCCTCCCGACGGAGAAGCACCGCTACACGGTGATCCGCTCGCCGCACAAGTACAAGGACAGCCGCGAGCACTTCGAGATGCGGATCCACAAGCGGTTGCTCGACATCCTCGATCCCAACCCCAAGACGGTCGACTCGCTCCAGCGGCTCGACCTCCCGGCCGGCGTCGAGATCGAGCTGAAGATCCAGCAGGCGTAAGGCTTTCGCCCGCAGCGAACGACAGAAGGGGGCCTCACGAGGGGCCCCCTTCCTCGTTTTTCCCGTCGTAACCAAGATCTACTAAGTGAATTAGGAGTTGGTAGTTGGGCTTGCAACTACTAGCTTGAGATGACTTAGTAGATCTTGCGAAGGACGGCCGTGAAGCTCCCGCAGACCCCACCCCCCACCGACCTGAAGGGCCTGGGAGTCGGAGCGATGCTCCGGGTCGTCGCAGCGGGCATCCCCGCAACGTCGCCGACCGGCCAGTATCGGCACTGGGAGACCATGCGGCGCATGAAGGCGCCCGAGGGGCTCTCGCCGGAGGAGTGGTGGTGGGGGACGAAGATCGCCCGGAGCCAGCTGTTGAAGGAGTTGCCCCTTCGGGACGGCGCTGGCAGGAACTTCCGCTTGGCCATGACCGACCGGCTCTGGGAGATGCTGCACGAGATCGACACCCATCTCGGGCGGGAGGTCGGGTCCGCCGACCGGCTCTTCAACGAGGCGACAAGGACCCGCTACCTCGTGAGCTCGTTGGTCGAGGAGGCAGTCACCTCCAGCCAGTTGGAAGGCGCGGTGACGAGCCGGACGGTGGCCAAGGAGATGATCCGCAGCGGCCGGCCGCCGCGGACCATCGATGAGCGGATGGTCCTCAACAACTACGAGGCCATCAACTTCGTGCGGGAGCATCGGAATGATCCCCTGACACCCGAGCTCGTGGTCGAGATCCAGGCGATCCTGACCGAGGGAACCCTCGACGATCCCGAGCATGTAGGGCGAGTCCAGATCCCCTCGGAGGAGCGGGTCCGCGTCGAGGACTTCGATGGGCTGGTCGTGCATCGCCCGCCCGGCGCAGCCGAGCTGCCGGAGCGCATGCAGGCCATGTGCGACTTCGCCAATGGGGTCACGCCGACCGGCTTCATGCACCCGGTGGCGCGGTCGATCCTGCTGCACCTGTGGCTGGCCTACGACCACCCCTTTGCCGATGGCAACGGTCGAACGGCCCGGGCGCTCTTCTACTGGTCGATGTTGCACGAGGGCTATTGGCTCGCCGAGTACCTGTCCATCTCGACGATCCTCAGAAAAGCCCCGATTCGGTACGCCAAGTCCTTTCTCTACGTCGAGACCGACGAGAACGACGCCACCTACTTCGTCCTGTCGCAGCTGAAGGTCGTCCGCCGGTCCATCGACGGGCTCTACGACTACATCGAGCGCAAGCGGGGTGAGATCCACGAGGTGGAAGCGCTGCTGAGAAGCCACGACGGCCTCAACTATCGGCAGCTCGCCCTGCTCACCCATGCCCTGCGTCACCCGGGCCACCGCTACAGCTTCCAGGGCCATGCCCGCAGCCACGGGGTGGTCTACCAGAGCGCCCGGACCGATCTCCTCGCCCTTGCGGATCTCGGGTTGCTGGAGCGCCACAAGATGGGCAAGCAGTTCGTGTTCACCGCCCCGGCCGCGCTCGCTGACGTCCTCCGATCGGACTAGCCGCGATTGCCGGTATGGCGTGCCGACCGCTACCATCGTCCCCCTGCGCCCGGAGCCCCGGGCACGGGAAATCGACGTCCGGGCCAGTCCCTGCCGGGATACAGCACGGCACAACTTGACCAGCGCTCCGCCGGCTTCGTGCCTGCGGAGCGTTCGCGTGAGAAGAACCAGAAGGAACGCAGCCGCCATGGCGACGAAAGCGATCGTGGGCGAGAAGGTGGGCATGACCCAGGTCTGGGACGACCAGAACCGGGTGGTGCCCGTCACCGTCCTCAGGGTGACCCCCGTCCGGGTGGTCCAGGTCAAGCGGCCGGACACCGACGGGTACAGCGCGCTCCAGGTGACCTACGGCATGAAGAAGGCCAAGAGCCTCACCAAGCCCGAGGCCGGCCACTTCGCCAAGGGCAACGTCGATCCCGGCGCCCACCTGGTGGAGCTGCGCCTCGACGACACCAACGGCTACGAGGTCGGCCAGGAGATCGGCGTCGACCTGCTCGAGGCCGGCACCAAGGTCGACGTGACCGCCATCTCCAAGGGCAAGGGCTACGCCGGCGGCATGAAGCGCCACAACTTCAAGGGTCTGGGCGCCGGCCACGGCACCCACCGCAAGCACCGTGCCCCCGGTTCGATCGGCGCCTGCGCCACACCGTCCCGGGTGTTCAAGGGAACCCGGATGGCGGGCCGCATGGGTGCCGAGAAGGTCACCACCCTCAACCTCGAGGTCGTGCAGTCCGACCCCGAGCGCAACCTGCTCCTCGTGAAGGGCGCGGTGCCCGGCCCCAAGGGCGGCCTCGTTCTCGTCCGGGACGCGGTGAAGGCAGGCAAGTGATGGCGAGCCTGACGATCAAGAGCCGCACGGGCAGCGACGCCGGCACCATCGAGCTCGACGACGCCCTGTTCGGCGTGCAGCCCAACGTGCCGGTCATGCACCAGGTGGTCACCGCCCAGCTGGCGGCCCGCCGCTCGGGCACCCAGTCGACCAAGACCCGCGCCGAGGTGCGCGGCGGCGGCGCCAAGCCGTGGCGCCAGAAGGGCACCGGCCGGGCCCGCCAGGGCTCGACCCGGGCGCCGCACTGGCAGGGCGGTGGCGTGGCCCTCGGGCCCAAGCCCCGCTCGTACCAGCAGCGCACACCGAAGAAGATGATCCGGCTCGCCCTGCTGTCGGCGCTGTCCGACCGGGCCAGCGACGGCCGAGTCGTCGTCGTCGACGGCTGGGGCTTCGAGGGCCCGAGCACCAAGCAGGCCCAGGCGCTCCTCGACGCGGTCGGTGTCACCGGCAAGGCGCTGGTGGTCGTCGGCGCCGACGAGATCACGGCGGCGAAGAGCTTCCGCAACATCCCCCAGGTGCACGTGCTCCTCAACACCGAGCTGAACGCCTACGACGTCCTGTGCAGCGACTACGTCGTCTTCACGCCCGAGACGCTGCCCGACACCAAGCCCAATGACAAGCCGGCAGACACGATCGACACGCCCGTCTCGCTGACGACCGAGGAAGGGGCCGACTGATGGATGACCGCGATGTCATCATCCGCCCGGTCGTGAGCGAGAAGAGCTACTCGCTCCTCGACGCCAACGCCTACACCTTCCTGGTCAACCCCGACGCCAACAAGATCCAGATCCGCCACGCGGTCGAGTCGATCTTCTCGGTGCGGGTGACCAAGGTGAACACCCTCAACCGTCCGGGCAAGCGCAAGCGGAACCGTCGCCAGGCGACCTTCGGCAAGCGGTCCGACACCAAGCGAGCCGTCGTCACTCTCGTCCCGGGTGACCGCATCGAACTGTTCGAAGGAAGCTGACGTGGCACTGCGCAAGCGCAACCCCACCTCGCCGGGTCGCCGGTTCCAGACCGTCTCCGATTTCTCGGAGATCACCAAGACCGAGCCCGAGCGCTCGCTCCTGGTTCCCAAGCCGCGCACTGGTGGCCGCAACGCCTACGGGCGCAAGACTGCTCGCCATCGTGGCGGCGGCCACAAGCAGCAGTACCGCATCATCGATTTCAAGCGGAACAAGGACGGCGTGCCCGCCACCGTGGCCGCCATCGAGTACGACCCCAACCGCAACTGCCGGATCGCGCTGTTGCACTTCCACGACGGCGAGAAGCGCTACATCCTGGCCGCCCGTGAGGTGAAGGTCGGCGACAGGCTGGCCAACGGCCACGGCGCCGAGATCCGCCCCGGCAACGCCCTGCCGATGCGCTACATCCCGGTGGGCACCACCATCCACAACGTCGAGCTCAAGCCCGGGGCCGGCGGCAAGATGGCCCGCTCCGCCGGCTCGTCGGTGCAGCTGGTGGCCAAGGAGGGCGACTTCGCCACCCTGCGCCTGCCCAGCACCGAGATGCGGCGGGTGCCGATCGACTGCCGGGCCACCATCGGCGAGGTCGGCAACGCCGAGGCCGAGCTGATCAAGATCGGCAAGGCCGGCCGCAACCGCTGGAAGGGCGTCAAGCCCCAGTCGCGCGGTGTCGCCATGAACCCCGTCGACCACCCGCTCGGTGGTGGCGAGGGCAAGACCTCGGGTGGTCGCCACCCAACCTCCCCGTGGGGCAAGCCCGAGGGTCGCACCCGGGCCCTCCGCAAGGAATCCGACAAGCTCATCGTCCGCAAGCGCCGTACCCGCGGCGCGCGGCGTTAGTAGGGGATCGCTATGCCGCGCAGCCTGAAGAAGGGCCCGTTCGTCGACGGCCATCTGCTCAAGAAGGTCGACGACCTCAACGTCGTGAGCGAGAAGCGGGTCATCAAGACCTGGTCGCGTCGCTCGACGATCATCCCCGAGATGGTCGGCCACACCATCGCCGTCCACGACGGGCGCAAGCACGTGCCGGTCTACATCACCGAATCGATGGTCGGTCACAAGCTCGGCGAGTTCGCGCCCACTCGCACCTTCCGGTTCCACGCCGGCCAGGAGAAGAACGCCAGGGGCCGTCGATGAGCTCGACTTCACTGGTCCGCGGGGGCGAGGTGCCCACCAGCGGCAAGACCAACGAGCGCCCCGGCACCCGGGCCGTCGCCCGTCACATCAGGATGTCGGCATCCAAGGCGCGGGCCGTCCTCGATCTCATTCGCAACAAGGACGTGCAGAGCGCCGATGAGATCTTGCGCTTCTCCGAGCGCGACGCCGCCATCGTGATCCGCAAGGTGCTCGCCTCGGCGGTCGCCAACGCCGAGCACAACGACGACCAGATCCCCGAGGACCTCTACGTCGCCGCGTGCTTCGCCGACGAGGGCAAGACCATGCGCCGCATGCGCCCCCGGGCCCGTGGCCGGGCCAGCCGGATTCGCAAGCGCAGCTGCCACATCACCGTGATCGTCGCCCGCATGCCCGAGCGCGAGCTCGAGCGGCGCCGCTCGATCGAGGCCGCTCGCCCCGGCAGCCGGGCCGCCCGCCGGGCCGGCCAGCAGCAGGCCGAGGGTCGGCGCCGGCAGCTCCGCCGGGCCCGCCAGGAGGCGCTGGCCCCCGAGCACGACCACGACCACGACGGTCACGACCACGACGGTCACGACCACGACCACGACGACGTGGCGATCGAGGTCGACCAGGTCACGGCCGACGACATCGAGGCGCTGGCCGAGACCGAGGAGATCCTCCGCGACGAGCCGCTCACCGATGCCGAGGTGATCGAGGACGAGACGGCCGGCACCCAGCAGGCCGAGACGCTCGCCGACCACGAGGGCGACGCCGAGGTCACCATGGCCGAGGACGACAGGGAGACCAAGTAATGGGACAGAAGGTCAACCCCTACGGGTTCCGTCTCGGCGTCACCACCGACTGGAAGTCGCGCTGGTTCTCCGAGAAGGAGTACACCGACTACCTCATCGAGGACTGGAAGATCCGCGACTACCTGATGACCCAGCTGCCGCATGCAGCCATCAGCCGGATCGAGGTCGAGCGCACCCGTGACCGCCTGCGCATCGACGTGCACACCGCCCGCCCCGGCATCGTCATCGGTCGCCGCGGCGCCGAGGCCGACCGCCTCCGCTCCGGGCTCACCAAGATCAGCGGCAACAACAAGGTCCAGCTCAACATCCAGGAGATCAAGCAGCCCGAGCTCGACGCGGCGCTGATCGCCCAGGGCGTGGCCGACCAGCTCGCCGGCCGGGTGAACTTCCGCCGGGCCATGAAGCGGGCCGTGCAGAACGCCCAGAAGGCCGGCGTGCTCGGCGTGCGGGTGCAGTGCTCCGGTCGCCTCAACGGCGCCGAGATGAGCCGCACCGAGTGGTACCGCGAGGGCCGGGTGCCGCTGCACACGCTGCGGGCCGACATCGACTACGGCTTCCGCGAGGCCAAGACCACCTACGGCCGCATCGGCGTCAAGGTCTGGATCTACAAGGGCGACATCCTCCCGTACAAGACCTCGAACGACGACAAGGCCATGCGGGAAGCCGCCATGGCCGTCGGCGACCCCTCGGGTGCTCCTCGTCCCCGTCGAATCGTCACTGCCGGTGGCGGCCGCCGGGCCGAGCCGGGCAGTGAGACCGAGACAGAAGAGGCGCCGGCAGCACTGGTCAAGGAGGCCGATCCCGAGCTGGAGCGCCTGCTGGCCGAGGAAGAGGAGATCGAGCGCCTCACGCGCGATCACCACGAGACCCCGCACTTCCGAGGGGATGACTGAACGATGCTGATGCCGCGCAAGGTCGCGCACCGCAAGCACCACCGCGGGCGCATGAAGGGCGACACCAAAGGTGGCTCGTTGATCACCTTCGGCGAGTTCGGGATCCAGGCCCTCGAGCCGGGCTGGATCACCGCCCGCCAGATCGAGGCCGCCCGTATCGCCATGACCCGTCACGTCAAGCGTGGCGGCAAGGTCTGGATCAACATCTTCCCCGACAAGCCGGTCACCGAGAAGCCGGCCGAGACCCGCATGGGTTCCGGCAAGGGCAACCCGGAGCGGTGGGTGGCCGTGGTCAAGCCCGGGCGAGTCATGTTCGAGCTCGGCGGCGTCACCGAGCAGCTGGCGCGCGAGGCAATGGAGCGCGCCATCCAGAAGCTGCCGATCAAGGCCAGGTTCGTCACTCGCGCCGGCGTGGAAGCGGAGGTCTGAGATGGCGAACAAGAAGGGCGCGGCCGTCCGTGACCTTGGCGACACCGAGCTGGTGCAGCGCCTGGCCGAGGCCAAGGAAGAGCTGTTCAACCTCCGGTTCCAGCTGGTGACGGGGCAGCTCGACAACACCGCTCGCATGGGCCACGTCCGGCGAGAGGTTGCCCGCATCAACACCGTGCTGCGGGAACGTGAGATCGCCGCCCACGAGGCGCAGGAGAGCAGCAATGGCTGAGACCACCGAGAGCGAGACGCGACCCAACGCCCGCAAGGTGCGTGAGGGCATCGTCGACTCCACCAAGATGGACAAGACCATCGTGGTGCGGGTCACCGACCGCGTGCGCCACCCGCTGTACGGCAAGACCTTGCAGCGTTCCAAGAAGCTCTACGTGCACGACGAGCAGAACGACGCCCGCGAGGGCGACCGCGTTCGCGTGCAGGAGACCCGGCCGCTCTCGAAGCAGAAGCGTTGGCGGCTCCTCGAGGTCCTGGAGCGTGCACGGTGAGCGAGCGCAGCGAGCGAACCAATGTGACAGTGATTCGCAAGAATCATTCGAGGAGCTCCGAAGGAGCGACGCAATGATTCAGCAGGAGAGTCGACTCCGCGTGGCGGACAACAGCGGTGCCAAGGAGGTGCTCTGCATCAAGGTGCTGGGCGGCTCCAAGCGTCGTTACGCCTCGATCGGCGACATCTTCGTCGCCACCGTGAAGGACGCCATCCCTGGCGCGTCGGTCAAGAAGGGCGACGTCGTCAAGTGCGTGGTCGTCCGGACCAAGAAGGAGAAGCGGCGTCCCGACGGGTCGTACATCCGCTTCGACGAGAACGCGGCCGTGCTGATCAACGACCAGCAGCAGCCGCGTGGCACCCGCATCTTCGGCCCCGTCGGCCGGGAGCTGCGGGACAAGAAGTTCATGCGCATCGTGTCGCTGGCACCCGAGGTCCTGTGATGAGTGGGTTGAAGATCAAGAAGGGCGACCGCGTTCGCGTGCTGTCCGGCAAGGACCGGGGCAAGGAGGGCGTGGTCATGCGCTCGCTGCCTAGCCAGAACAAGGTCATCGTCGAGGGCGTCAACATGGCCAAGAAGCACCAGAAGCCGACGCGAGCGACGATGCAGGGCGGCATCATCGACAAGGACATGCCGATCGACGCGTCCAACGTGGCCCTGCTGTGCCCCAAGGACGGCCCGACCCGCGTGGGCTACCGGTTCGACGCCGACGGCACCAAGGTCCGGATCTGCCGCAAGTGCGGGCAGGACGTCTGATGGCCGCCTACACCGCTCCCGCGCTCACCGAGCGCCCCCGCCTTCGCCAGCGGTACGACAACGAGGTTCGCGGCCAGCTCAAGGAGAGCCTCGGCCTCGCCAACGTGATGCAGGTGCCGCGGTTCGACAAGATCGTCATCAACATGGGCGTCGGCGCCGCCACCGGCCAGCCGTCGCTACTCGAGGGCGCCCAGCGCGACCTCCAGCAGATCGCCGGCCAGAAGCCCATCGTCACCCGGGCCAAGAAGTCGATCGCCGCCTTCAAGCTCCGTGAGGGCAACGCCATCGGGACCAAGGTCACCCTGCGGGGCGACCGGATGTGGGAGTTCCTCGACCGGCTCATCGCCCTGGCGATCCCCCGCATCCGCGACTTCCGAGGCCTGCCCCCCAACGGGTTCGACGGCCGTGGCAACTACACGTTCGGCGTGACCGAGCAGCTCATCTTCCCGGAGATCGACTACGACAAGATCGACGCTCCCCGGGGGATGGACATCACCATCGTCACCACCGCCATTACCAACGCCGAGGGTCGGGCTCTGCTCGACGCCTTCGGCTTCCCGTTCCGACGCGAAGGACAGCAGTAGGCGCATGGCAAAGAAAGCTCTTGTCCAGAAGCAGCAGCGCAAGCCCAAGTTCAAGGTGCGCGCCTACACCCGGTGCCGTCGTTGCGGGCGGCCGAAGTCGGTGTACCGCAAGTTCGGGCTGTGCCGCATCTGCCTTCGCGAGATGGTTCACGCCGGCGAAGTGCCGGGTGTCACCAAGGCCAGTTGGTGAGGGGGACAACATGACAATGACCGACCCCATCGCCGACATGCTCACGCGGATCCGCAACGGCAACGTCGCGTACCACGACGAGATCCGGATGCCGACCTCGAAGCTCAAGGAGTCGCTCGCTGCCATCCTGCAGCGGGAGGGCTACATCGACGGCTTCGACGTCGCCCAGGCCGAAGGCAAGCCGTCGCAGACGCTGACCATCCGCATGAAGTACTCACCTGAGCGGGCTCGCACGATCTCGGGCATCACCCGGATCTCCAAGCCTGGCCTTCGGGTCTATCGCAGCTCCGACAAGCTGCCCCGCGTCCTCGGCGGCCTCGGGGTCGCCGTCCTGTCCACCAGCCAGGGGCTCATGACCGACAGGGAGGCGCGCGAGCGCCATGTCGGTGGTGAAGTGCTCTGCTACGTCTGGTAGGCGGCCATGTCACGAGTCGGACGTTCCCCCATCCCCGTCCCGTCAGGTGTCGACGTCTCCGTCGCTGACGGCCGGGTCACCGTGAAGGGTCCCCAGGGCACGCTGTCGCGCGTCCTGCCCGAGCCCATCACCATCCGCCAGGACGAGGGCGAGGTGCTCGTCGAGCGCCCCAACGACGAGCGCCAGAACCGAGCCCTCCACGGTCTGGTGCGGTCGCTGGTCAACAACATGGTCACCGGTGTGACTGCCGGCTTCAGCAAGGAGCTGGAGATCGTCGGCGTCGGCTACCGCGCCACCGCTGAGGCGCCCAACAAGCTCGGCTTGGCCCTCGGCTTCAGCCACCCGGTCTCGGTCGACGCACCTGACGGGATCACCTTCGAGGTGCCGGTACCCACCCGCATCATCGTGAAGGGGATCGACAAGGAGCAGGTCGGCCAGGTGGCCGCCAACATCCGCAAGATCCGCAAGCCCGAGCCTTACAAGGGCAAGGGCGTCCGCTATGCCGGCGAAAAGGTTCTCCGCAAGGCTGGAAAGGCGGCGAAGTAGCAATGTCGATCTCCGCGAAGCAGAAGCATGCCGCCCGGCTGCGCCGCCACCGCCGGGTCCGCAAGAAGGTCCGCGGTGATGCCGCTCGTCCCCGCCTGGCCGTGTTCCGTTCGAACAAGCACATCGTCGCCCAGGTGATCGACGATCGCGCCGGCCGCACGCTTGCCGCTGCGTCGACCCATGAGGCCGACCTCCGGTCGGGCGCCACCGGTAACAAGGTGGCGGCCGAGCAGGTCGGCAAGCTCGTCGCCGAGCGGGCCAAGGCGGCTGGTGTCACCCAGGTCGTCTTCGACCGCGGTGGCTTTCTGTACCACGGCCGCGTCGCTGCGGTCGCCGATGCGGCTCGTGCCGCAGGTCTGGAGCTCTAGAGATGGCAAATGATGCGCAACTGCGCGACGGCCGGCTGATCACCCGCCCCCGCCGCGTCGCCAAGGTCGTCAAGGGCGGCCGCCGCTTCCAGTTCGCCGCCCTCGTGGTGGTCGGCGACGGTGCCGGCCGCGTCGGTCTCGGCTATGGCAAGGCGCGCGAGGTGCCGCTCGCCATCCAGAAGGGCACCGAGGACGCCAAGAAGAACCTGTTCGAGGTCAGCCTCGCCGGCTCGACGATCATCCACACGGTCATCGGCGAGTACGGCGCCGCTCGGGTGTTGCTCAAGCCGGCAGCGCCGGGTACCGGCGTCATCGCCGGCGGCGCCGCCCGCGTCATCCTCGAGGAAGCCGGCATCCACGACGTGCTGTGCAAGTCGCTCGGCTCGTCGAACCACATCAACGTGGCCCGGGCCACCATCGAGGGCCTCAAGTCGCTGAAGAAGCCCGACGTGATCGCCCGCCTGCGGGGCAAGTCGCCCGAGGAGATCACCCCGGCCGGCTTGCTGCGTGCCTACAACGAGTCGGCCCACGGGATCTACCGCGGTGCCGGTGGCACCAACATCCCCGAAGAGGTGGCGTGATGGCCATCAAGGTCACCCAGGTGAAGTCGTCGATCGGCACCAAGCCCAAGCACCGTGGCACCCTGCGGGCGCTCGGTCTCGGCCGCATCGGCAAGACCAACCTGCTGCCTGACCGTCCGGAGATCCGGGGCATGCTCGCTCGGGTCCCGCACCTGATCAAGGTTGAGGAAGAGAAGTGAAGATCCACGATCTCAAGCCACCGGCCGGGTCGAACACCCGGAAGCGCCGCGTCGGCCGCGGCATCGGCGGCAAGGGCGGCAAGACCGCCGGCCGGGGCACCAAGGGCCAGAACGCCCGCAACAGCGTGCGGGTCGGCTTCGAGGGTGGCCAGCTGCCCCTGCAGCAGCGAGTGCCCAAGCTGAAGGGCTTCAACAACCCGTTCCGGGTCGAGTACCAGGCCGTCAACCTCGACACCCTCGAGGCGTTCGAGGGAACCGACGTCAACCCGGCGTCGCTCCTGGCCAAGGGCCTGGTCCACAAGCACGGCCTGGTCAAGGTGCTCGGGCGAGGTGAGCTCACCCGCAAGGTGACCGTTCGCGCCCATGCCTTCTCGAAGGTGGCCGAGCAGGCGATCACGGCCGCAGGCGGTACTGTCGAGGTCTTGCCCCTGCCGTGGGGCGATCGTCGCCCGCCGGCCAAGGGCAACCAGCACACCAACCGCTAGGAAGTCAGACCGGTCGTCGGCTCGACCAGCCGGCACCCGCCCGTCAGTCCGCTACCAGCAGGAGACCCGCAGCGGTGTTCACGAACCTCCGGAACATGTTCAAGGTCCCGGACCTGCGGAACAAGATCCTGTTCACGCTGCTGATCCTGGCGGTCTACCGCCTGGGCTGCCACATCCCGGTGCCCGGCACCGACTTCCAGGCGGTCAAGCAGCTCGAGGACCAGGCCAGCAAGGGCGGTGTCCTCGGCTTCCTGTCGTTCTTCTCCGGTGGAGCGCTCACCCGGTTCGCCGTGTTCGGCCTCGGGATCATGCCGTACATCACCAGCTCGATCATCATGCAGGTGCTGACGGTCGTGATTCCCCGGCTCGAGCAGTGGCAAGAAGAGGGCGCGGTCGGGCAGAAGAAGATCACCCAATGGACCCGCTACCTGGCGGTGGTCCTGGCCGTCATCCAGTCGACCGGGCTGGCCTTCCTCTTCCACAACGGCGGCGGCGGGCTGTTCAGCGGCAACATCGACCTGATCCCCGACTTCACCGTGCCCCGGGTGCTGCTCATCGTGCTGTCGCTCGTCGCCGGCACCGCCCTGATCATGTGGATGGGCGAGCTCATCACCCAGCGCGGCATCGGCAACGGCATGTCGCTGATCATCTTTGCCTCGGTCGTGAGCCGCATCCCGGCCGGTGGCGCCCAGGTCAAGGCCGAAAAGGGCCTGTTTGCGTTCGCCTTGATCCTGATCCTGGCGCTCGTCTGCCTGGTCGCCGTCGTGGGCATCGAGCAGGGGCAGCGCCGCATCCCGGTGCAGTTCGCCAAGCGGGTGGTCGGCCGGCGGATGTACGGGGGCCAGTCGTCCTACATCCCGCTGAAGGTCAACCAGTCGGGCGTCATCCCGATCATCTTCGCCAGCTCGGTGCTCTACCTGCCGGTCCTGCTCTCGAACATCATCCCCAGCTCGGGCTTCCCGTGGGCAGGCATCCGGGGCTTCATCGACGACAACCTGCTGCGGCCCGACAACTTCTGGTACATCGTCATCTACGGCCTGCTCATCATCTTCTTCGCCTACTTCTACACGGCGATCACCTTCGATCCGGTGAAGCAGGCCGACACCATTCGCAAGCAGGGTGGCTTCATCCCGGGCATCCGGCCCGGGCCGCAGACCGAGCGCCACCTGGCCAAGATCCTGTCCCGCTTGACCCTGCCCGGCGCGCTGTTCATCGCTCTCGTCGCACTCATCCCCACGCTGCTGCTTGCCGTCTGGAAGGTGTCGAGCTTCGACGGTTTCGGGGGCACGTCGCTGCTCATCGCCGTCGGCGTGGCCCTGGAGACGATGAAGCAGATCGACAGCCAGCTGATGATGCGGAACTACGAGAGCTTCCTGAAGTAGGCGTGGCGAACCCGTGAACCCCGGCGCCAGGCTGGTGCTGCTGGGGCGACAGGGATCGGGCAAGGGCACCCAGTGCACCCGCCTCTCCCGCCATTACGTCGTCCCCCACATCTCGACCGGCGACATCCTCCGCGCCGCCGTACGGGACGGCACCGAGTTCGGGCGGCGGGCCCGGGAGATCATGGACGCCGGGAACCTGGTCCCCGACGACGTGATGGTCGGGATCATGGACGAGCGCCTCGACCGGGACGACACCCGGGGCCGGGGCTTCATCCTGGACGGCTTTCCCCGCACCGTGGCCCAGGCCGAGGCCCTCGAGCGGATGACCGCTCCCCGTGGCATCGACGTGGCCATCAACCTCGACCTCCCCCGGGAGGTGGCCCTCGCCCGCCTGATCGCCCGCCTGATCTGCGCCGATTGTGGCACCAACTACTCCACGGCCGACCCGCCCAAGTACGGCATGACCTGCGACGTCTGCGGCGGCGACGTCGTCCACCGCGACGACGACACCGAGGCCGCCATCGTCCGCCGCCTCGACCTCTACGAAGAGGAGACCGCCCCCCTGATCGCCTACTTCGACGAACGAGGCGTGCTGGAGACGGTCGACGCCATGGGCACCCCCGACGCCGTCTCCGAACGCCTCACCAGCATCATCGACAAGCGCCGCAACTAACCCAGCCAGGGCTCCAGGCCGCGGCCGACACTTCCCCCCGCAGGGGAGGGGGCCTATCGAGCATCCCCCGCCCCCGCCCGACAAGAGGGTAAAAGCCCCAGTTGGCAGGACAGGCCCCGACGGGTAACCTGGTCAACCGGCCCTGCGGGCAGTTGACGCGCGCCGATCAGATTTCCCCTGAGCTCCTC
>JAEKLB010000046.1 GCA_019510095.1 Acidobacteriota bacterium
GTGGCCAAGGAGATCGAGGCCATGGGCGGCGTGGCCGTCGCCGACACCAACAGCGTGGCCACCCCCGAGGGGGGCCAGGCCATCGTCGACACGGCCGTCGAGGCCTTCGGTCGCATCGACATCGTGATCAACAACGCCGGGATCCTCCGCGACAAGTCGTTCCACAACCTGACCCCCGACCTGGTCGACCCGGTCATCGACGTGCACCTCCGCGGCGCGTTCAACGTGACCCGCCCGGCCTGGGTCAAGATGCGGGAGCAGGGCTACGGCCGGGTCGTGAACACCTCGTCCGGCTCGGGAATCCTGGGCAACTTCGGCCAGGCCAACTACGGCGCCGCCAAGATGGGTCTCTGGGGCTTCACGCGGGTCCTCGCCCAGGAAGGCGCCAAGTACGACATCAAGGCCAACGCCATCGCCCCGGTGGCCCTCACCCGGATGACCGAGGACATGTTCTCGGAGATGGCCTCCCTGCTGAAGCCCGAGCTGGTGTCCCCCGTCGTGGCCTGGCTGTCGCACGAGGACTGTTCGGTCAGCGGCGAGGCATTCTCGTGCGCCGGTGGGCGAATCGCCCGCTTCTTCGTCGGCCTCACCCAGGGGTACTTCAACCCGTCGCTCACCATCGAGGACGTGGCCGAGCACCTCGCCGAGATCCGCGAGGTGAAGGACATGAAGGACTTCTGGGAGCCCACCAGCCTCACCGACGAGCTGGCCCAGCTGGCGGAGACCCTGGGGGCCTCGGGCATGTGACGACGGGTGTGGGGTCCCCGAGGCCGTCACACCCCAGCGGTACGTTCCGATCGATGTCACTGGACGTGCCGGGCTCGCTGTCACCATCGAAGGTCTCGACCTTCCGCGACTGCGCGCTCCAGTTCCGCTTCTCGGTCATCGACCGGCTGCCGGAGCCGCCGTCGCCGAGCGCCGCCAAGGGAACGCTCGTGCATCGGGCCCTCGAGCTCCTGTTCGGGCTGGCCCCCGCCGAGCGGACGCTGGATGCCGCCCTCCCCCTCGTCGACGTGGCCGCCGACGAGATCCTGCGCTCCGAGGAGTACGTCGACCTCGAGCTCGACAACCCCGAGGCCTTCGTGGCCGACGCCCGCTCGTTGGTCGAGCGCTACTTCCGCCTCGAGGACCCCACCGCCATCACGCCGGTTGGCCTCGAGCTCAAGCTCGAGGCCGAGGTCGGGGGCGTGCTGCTGCGGGGCATCATCGACCGGCTGGAGGAAGCTCCCGACGGATCGCTGATCGTCACCGACTACAAGACCGGCCGCGTCCCAGGCGAGCGGTACGAGCAGGGCAAGCTCGGCGGCGTCCACTTCTACGCCTATCTCTGCGAGACGGCGCTCGGCCGCCGGCCGTCCCGCATCCAACTCCTCTACATGGCCGAGCCCGTGGCCATTGTCGCCGAGCCCTCCGACCAGTCGATCCGCGGCCTCCAGCGCCGCGTGGGCGCCATCTGGTCGGCGGTCGAGCGGGCGTGCGAACGCGACGACTTCCGCCCCAACCCCAGCCGCCTGTGCGACTGGTGCGCGTTCAAGACCTTCTGCCCGGCATGGGGCGGCAACCCCGACGCCGCCCGGGCCGCCGCCGGCACTCCGGTCGACCTGCGAGTTGCGCCGACCGCGCCCGCGGCCTTGCCACTCGTCACTGCCGCCACGGCCTGACTCCCGGTTCATGCTGCCGCCTTGGGTGGCGGTCGTTGTTCGGCGCGTTCTCGAGAGAGAACCTCGGCGGAGCTCATGGAGCGTCGAGGAGCGCACCCACTGTCGTCGGCTCGATGTCTGCATCCCGGAGACGGCGTAGGAGCTGGGGGAGCCGCCCGATCTCGTCCCGGTGCCGCGCCCGAACAGCCCCGCGGTGGCCGGCATCGAAGGCGCCACCGCGGGTCCGCACGCCGTCATGGAGGAGGATGACGTCGCCGGGGACCAAGGCCGCCGGAAGGTGCTCGGCCGAGTGCGACCACAGCACCACGTCGAGCGCCAGCTCGGCAGCAACCCGAACGGCGCTGCCGGTGAGGTCGCCCCACGGGGGGCGGAACAGCGAGAGCGGTCGCCCGGCCGCCGCGGCGACGGCGCGATGGCCCTCGACGATCTGGCGAGTGGTGGTTGCCCGGTCGGCGCGGGCCAGGTCGATGTGCGACCACGTGTGGCTGCCGATCTCGTGACCGGCAGCCACCACGTCCCCGACGAGATCGGGACGACGGGTGGCGGCCTCCCCGACCATGAAGAAGGTGGCGTGAGCGTCGGCGGCCGCGAGGACGGACAGGACGAGCGGGGTGAGCTCGGGGTCCGGACCGTCGTCGAAGGTGAGAGCAACCCCTCGATGCGAGGTCGCCACCGACCAAACCACGTGCGCGCCACGCGGTCGCCTGCCACCCGGGACCCGGTCGCCGATGGCGTTGTCGGTGTCCGACCGCGACGCCTGATCGAGCAGCGACGCGGCGGCCGCGGTGGCGCCGGACCCGGCGATCGCTGCGGTGCCGAGAGCGACGCCACCCAGGAGCCGTCGCCGGCTCGGGTCAAGGACCATGCGGGCAGGATGCCTCAACACAAGCGGTGAGCGATGGTCAGCACCCGCCTGTCGCCGGCTACCCGTGGTCCATCGAGTCCGGCAGTGATGACCGGTAGCGGTACCGTCGGCCGATGACGGAGTCCATGGCCCGCCGTCTCTTTCAGTTGGTCGAGCCCGTCGCGGTCGTCGCCTACATGGCCCCCGAACCGACCGAAGCGGTCATGGCGCTCGGCCTCCGGAACGGGTGGGACGCCTATTTCGCCGGCCGGGCAGCACCCTTGGGCCGCGAGGTGCCGGCTGCAGTGGTCCACGCGCTCTTCTACAACTTCGCCGAGGGTGAGGTTGCCCGTCACATCCCTCGCGTCTGGGACATGGTCGAGCCCCACGCTGCCAGCGCAGCACGGGAACATGGCTGTGTCCTCGCTCTGCGGCGCATCCTCGGCGCGCTCGCCGACACCCCAGGCGTCGCTCGCGCCGCCGAGCTGCTCATCAAGGCCGGAACCACTGCCCGCACCGAGGGACGGGCCCTCTACGCCGCGGTGCGGTCACTGCCCCTGCCCACCGAACCGGTGGCGAGACTCTGGCACGGGGCCAACCTCCTGCGCGAGCACCGCGGTGACGGCCACATCGCCGCCCTCGTGTCCATGGGTATCGGCGGCACGGAGGCACACGTGTTGCACGCGCTCTCGGAGGGCATGCCTGCGGAGAAGTTCGGTCGGGTGTCGCACCTCCCGCGGGCCCAGCTGGCAGAGGTGGTGGCCGGGATGCGCACCCGCGGCCTCGTCGGTGCCGACGGCTGGCTCACCGCCGCTGGCCGCCAGACCAAGCAACAGGTCGAGGCGCTCACCGATGCGCTCGCCGCTCCGGCCTACGACGTTCTGGCGCCGGACGAGCTCGACCAGCTCGTCGACGACCTTCGTCCGCTCGCCGCGGTCCTCGCCGCTGCCGACTCTCGGTAGGCCACCCCCCGCTCTCGCGGCCTCGCGCTGACGGGAAGGGAACTACCGCCTCGTCCCGGATCTGGCCCCCAGCGTGACGATGTCGATCGTTCTGTCCTGCAGAAGCGCCGCCGGCGAGACCCCGAGATGGTGGACTGTCGGCGTGCAGAACCAGAACCCGTTCCAGGCTGGAGTGCCGCACGGCGTGCTGTCAGTGAACGTGGGCGTTGCCAGATCGATCGCCGCCAAGTCGGGGCTGACCGGCATCGACAAGCGCGCCACCAGCCATGCCGTGACGATCACCGTCCCTCCTGCCGGAGGAAGCGGTCTTGCTGGCGACGCCATCTGCGACACCAAGAGCCACGGAGGGCCCGATCAGGCGGTCTACGCCTACGCCCGGGAAGACCTCGACGCTTGGCAGGTCGATCTCGGGCGCGAGATCAGGTCGGGGTCGTTCGGGGAGAACCTCACGACGATCGGCATCGACGTCACCGGCGCGCGCATCGGCGAGCGATGGCGAATCGGGTCCGACTGTGTCCTCCAGGTCACCTGTCCCCGGGTGCCCTGTCGGACCTTCGCCGTGTGGCTCGATCACCAAAGCTGGGTGAGGACCTTCACGGCGAGAGCGATGCCCGGTGCCTACTTGCGAGTCCTGGTTCCAGGGGACGTGTCAGCCGGCGACGACATCGTCGTCGAGCATCGACCTGACAACGACGTGACCATTGCCCTCGTCTTCCGGGCATTGACCAGTCACCCCGAGCTCCTCCCGGATCTCCTCGTTTCCCCCGACCTCACCGAGGACGTGAGGGAGCGCGCGCTGCGCCGCCAGCCCATCCGACTCGATGACTGAAGGCCTGGCACACGCCTCCGGGTGTCGGCCCTTGGTGACAGGGACGCGCGACTGAGGGACATCGTGCGCACGTTTCGGTCGCGGCTGCCCGTCGAGCGGCATCGTGCGTCCTTACACTTCGGCAGTGCTGCGAGTTTCCGTTGTCGGCTGCACGAACTCCGGTAAGACGACGCTCGCTCGATCGCTGGCAGTCCGTCTCGGCGTTCCGCATGTTGAGTTGGACTCGATCATGCACCAGCCGAACTGGCAGGCCCTTCCTGATGACGAGTTCCGAGTCCGAGTGGACGAGGCCACCTCAGCCGGCGGGTGGGTCGTCTGCGGCGGCTACCACCAGGTGCGAGAGTCGGTCATCTGGCCTCGCGCAGACACCGTCGTGTGGTTGGACCCGCCGAAGCGGACGATCATGCGGCGCGTCATCTGGCGGACGTTCCGGCGAGTGATCACCCGTGAGGAGCTCTGGAACGGCAACCGTGAGGGTTTCAAGACGTTGCTTCCTTGGCGGGGTGAGGAGTCGATGGTGTGGTGGGCGTGGACGACCTTCGAGTCGCGGCGAACCACCTACAGCAGAGCCATGGCTGATCCTCGCTGGGAACACCTGGGCTTTGTCCATCTCCGGTCACCAGCTGAGGCTCGAGCCTGGGCTGCGGGTGCACAGCCCAGTGGCGAAGGCTTGTAGGAGGAGGATCCGGCCGGCGGTCCGGGTTCCATCTCGGCGGCGTGCGTGGGGGGATGCGTCAGGAGCTCGGGCCGCGGTGGATGGTTCGCCACCGTTCCCGCGTCATGGTCCAGACCCAACCGTGGCCGGTCTGCCCCGAGGTCAGGATCTCGCTGGTGTCGTCGGAGCGGTCGAGGAGGTAGCCGAGCTTCGGCGGGACCGCTGCGCTCGCATGATTGGCCTGGTCCATGTGGATCTCGACGTAGTCGACGCCCAGATGGTCGAACGCTGCCTCGGTCAACGCCCGGGCGGCGGCTGTTGCATAGCCACGGCCTGTCCGATCGGAGCGGACCCAGTAGCCGATCTCGATCCCGCCAGGACCGATCCAGCGGGGTAATCCGCCGCCGCCGACGAGCTCCGACGTCGCCGGCTCGTAGATGAAGTAACCGAAGACCTCACCGGCATCGAAGGCGATCTCCCCTTGGCGGAGCACCTCGAGCTCAGCATCTCGGCTTGGCATCGGATCAGCCCATGGGAGCCAACGGGCGAGCTCGGGTTGGCTCGTCCGGATCGCGGTCATCAGATCGTCGACGAGATCAGTACGCCACCGGCGCAGCTCGAGGGGCCCGGCTGGAAGCGAATCGGGCATGCCTGTCATCTGACGCCCCTCATGCCAGAACGGTACGGGCCTCGCGCGCACCGCAGCCGGAAATAGAGCCGATGAGATCGAGGTGACCGTGCCGGCGCCGTGGTCCGGCTTGGGTGCAAAGCCATGAGGGACGGGGATCATTGGAAAAGGGGCGGTCTCCTCGGATCGCTGGTGGCATCGTGGCTGGATGGCCGACGTCGAGGACCATTTCGGCGAGCATGTGGCCGGCCTCTACGACGACAGCGTGGCGGACCGATTTGATCCGGCGGTGCTGCAGCCAACGGTCGACCTGTTGGCCGATCTTGCTGGAGACGGGGCGGCCCTTGAGCTCGCCGTTGGTACTGGCAGGGTTGCCTTGCCGCTCGCAGCCCGCGGCATCTCAGTATCTGGCATCGATCTGTCTACGGCCATGGTCGAGCGACTGCGGTCGAAGGAGAGCGGGCCGCCGATCGATGTAACGATCGGAGACATCGCGAGCACCCGGGTACAAGGCACCTTTCAGCTCGTCTATCTGGTGTTCAACACAATCGGCAACCTCCTCACGCAGGACCGCCAGGTCGCCTGCTTCGTGAACGCGTCGGCGCACCTCGTGCCCGGGGGCTGCTTTGTGATTGAAGTCGGCGTCCCCAAGCTGCGCCTCCTCCCACCGGGCGAAGACGCTCGGGTGTTTGCGCACACCGAGGGCTACGTGGGCTATGACCGCTACACCGATCTCGTGGCCCAACAAGCGGTGTCGCACCACCTTTATGTTGGAGATGCCGGCGCACACGAGGTCAGAACCCCGTATCGATATGTCTGGCCCTCCGAGCTCGACTTGATGGCCAACCTGGCCGGCATGTCCTTGACTCACCGGTGGGCGGACTGGAACCGCTCCCCCTTCACCGGTGAGAGCCCGTCCCACGTCTCCGTATGGACGAAGAACATCTAGCGCAAGCGATCGGGTCGAGATCGATGCCGTCGTCCCGGCGATATGGGCGAGGGCCACTCTTTCCGGGTGTCGAGCATTATGGGACGATGCCGGAAGACCGGGACGGCGCCTGGGCTCGAGCGCGCGGCTGCCTTGAGGAGGGTGCAGCCGCGCTCAGTCACGTCGATCCGATGTTCTGGGAGTTCCTGGATCACAACGAGCTCGGCCTTGCCTTCGAGGTCCTTGCTGACGCAGCTGAGCGCCAGACCAACACGCCGGACAATGTGTGGGCTGCGCTCCTGGCGGCGATGCGTCTGATGGAGCTGACGCCGGAGGACCCAGTGCACGGTTCTGCTGCCGCCACCGTGCTGCGGCACGACCCCTAACGGCGGGAGACGCTGAACGGCCTTAGCCGGCGTTTGGTGATGGTCCGCCCGCCTGTACCTTCCCGTCGTTATGGGAAGGTGGCCGTGGCGGATCAGTGCCGTCCTGCTTGGCCTTTGTGGTCTCGCTTTCGCACTGATCTTGGTGGTTATCTTCGTCACGAAGATCGCCGTAGCCGACGCCGTCGCGTATTACTCGATGGTGCTTCATGCCGCCGGATCCGCGGGATGCCTTGTCGCCGCACGTTGGTGCTGGGGTCGGGCCTCGAGTCGTTGACATGGCGCAGCCGTCCCGGCGATCGGGGGCCCCGCCCCGGCTCCGCGGAGCCACGTTGTGAACCGTCGAACAATGCGGTTCACGTGAACCGCCATCCCGGCGCTCTGGGCGACCGTTGGGGCACCATGGTTTGATGCGTTGTTGGGGCCGCGTGGCCATCGTGGTTCTCCTGGCGAGCGTCGTCGCTGGTTGTAGCGGGGAAGGCAGTTCGTCGCCTGCGACTTCAACGTCGTCGGCGGTGGGCGTGGTGGAGAAGACAGGGCAGCGGGACGATTGGGCGCAGACGCGGGGAACGTCGGCACACGTTTGCGTTGACGTCGACGCTCTACGAGCGCGGCGATCGTGGACCACGATCCCCGGGCCGGGTGCTTCCGATCGCGTGTTGAATGCTCGATCCGGTGAGCTGGTGGCCGGAAACTTCTATGAGTTGCTTGGGAGGGGCACGCCAGGGGATCCGGGCTTCGTCGCGAAGATCTACTGGGTGCCGAGGGACCCTGAGGTCGCCAAGACGGAGGCGCTCACGGTTACCGCGAGATATTTGGGCGATGCTCGCCAGCCGACGGTGACCGTCGGGTTCGGTGGTGACGGAACGTGGCAGAGCTCCGGCACCGGCACCGGCTACTTCTGGGCAAGTGGCACGCCGATGCCTCGGAAGGGACGATGGCGCTTGACAGCGACCGCCCTCGGCGTCTGGGGCTGCTTCAAAGTCACGGCGTGATCTGACGCCGGCGATCTGAGGCGCTGAGGGCGTGGGCGTCGCCTTTCAGGACATGGAAGCAACCTGGCCCGCCGGGATAATGGTCGGGACCTACGACGCTGCGATCCCGGTGAACGAGTGGCCCTGCGGCGCTGGGCCTCGACCCAGGTACGGAGCGTCACCGAAGCTGAAGATGCCGCCGTTTCGGGCAACGAGCCAGTAGCCATGCCCGTCACGGGTGGGGGCGATGCCGACTATTGGGCTGTGCAAACGAAGGCGTGAGGCCGACCCGTAGAAGTGCGCCGCACCGAACGTGAACACTCCGCCCACGGACGTCACGAGCGAATAGCCGTCGCGGGCTGGCGTGGCGGCGATATCGACAACGTCGCCGCGCATGCCTCGGATAACCGATGCCGGCCCGAAGGTCGTCGCCGCTGCGCCGAAGGGATAGACCGCGCCGTCGTCCCGTGACAACCAGTAGCCGTCACTCGACGCAGGGGTCACCTTCTCCTGTCCGAATGCCGATGACGCCGACTCGATCGCCACCGGCACGACGCAGAGCACGCACACGGCGCACAGAAGCCACTTCCTCATCGCGACCTCCTTTCAGGTCAGCCGCCGTTGCCCGTGCGGCCCGACTATCAAACCTCGGGCAACCGGGCACTAGCGGTGGATAGAGGACGGTTCGCGATCCCACCGCCGTAGCAACAACGTGCCGATCCGAGATACCCATCCCACAACCCCGGCGCGGAGACCCATGTTCGAGTCCTACGGCCGAGATCAGGCCAGGTTTGGGATCACTGTGAACAGCAGGTCGCGCAGGCGGCTGAGGTTGGCTTCGAAGACGGCGAAGACGGCGTCCTGGGTCACATGGGGGACGCCGTCGACACCCGAGTCGTAGTCGGTCACCAGCGCCACGCCGGCGAACGGGAGCCCGGCCTCCATGGCCAGGGCCGCCTCGGGGTGCTGCGTCATGTTCACGACGTCCCAACCGTTCGACGCGAACCATCGCGACTCGGCCCGGGTGGAGAAGCGCGGTCCCTGGACCACGACCACGGTGCCGCCATCGTGCACCGGGAAGTCGAGCGACCGGGCGCCGGCGACCAACGCAGCGCGTAGGTCGGAGTCATAGGGCTCGCCCATCTCGATGTGCACCGGCCCGTGCTCGAACTCGTCGTGAAAGGTGTCGGGTCGCCCCCAGGTGCGATCGACGAGCTGGTCGACCACCACCAGCTCACCGGGTGCGATGTCGGCCCGCAGCGATCCTGCCGCGAAGGGACCGATCACTGCTCGGCAGCCGACCGTTCGGAGCGCCCACACATTGGCGCGGTAGGGAACCGTGTGGGGCGGGAACCGATGACGGGCGCCGTGCCGGGGCAGGAACGCCACCTTGGTCTCGCCGATCGAGCCGATCGCCACCGGCGCCGCGGGCGGCCCGAAGGGCGTGTCGACCTCGACGAGCTCGACATCGTCGAGGAAGCCGTAGAAGCCCGAGCCGCCGAAGACGCCGATCATGCTCGCCACGCGGGAGGACGGTACGCGGTTCACGCCTACAGTCGAGACCGTGACCGACACCGCGCCGGCCGACCACGCGTTGCCCGACGGGATGGTCGAGGCACTCGGCGGCACCCCGGCGCACGAGTTCCGGCCCGAGCCGAGCCCGGTCGTCACGCTCCTTCCCGAGCGGGCGGCGAACCCGATCGCCGCGTTCGACCAGTGGGTCGACACCTGGTTCGAGAAGCTCCGTGGCAACAAGATCGCCGACCACGTCCTCTACGGGGCCTCAGCGCTGGGCGACTACTCGCTCCTGTGGCACATGGTCTCGCTGGGCCGGGCGGTGGCCGACCCCCGAACGGAGCGCGAGGGCGTTCGGCTGGCCGCCGCGCTGGCCGTCGAGTCGGTGGCGGTGAACGTCGGCATCAAGTCGCTCTTCCGCCGCGATCGGCCCGCCTGGGAGCAGCACCGGCCCCGAAACCTGCGCCGGCCCCGCTCGAGCAGCTTCCCCAGCGGCCACGCCACCTCGGGCTTCATGGCCGCGACCCTCCTGTCCCGTAGCCGCCCCCGTCAACGCCCCCTGTGGTTCGGCCTGGCCACGGTGGTGGCCGCCAGCCGGGTCCACGTCAAGATCCACCACGCATCCGACGTGGTCGGCGGGGCCGCCCTGGGCCTGGCCGCCGGCGTCGTCCTGGACCGGTTGTTCCCAGCGGGGAATGCCCGGCGCCGCCGGCGGGGTTGAGCCGTTCATGGCCGCCCGATCGTTCGCCCTGACCTTCGACTACCGATGCCCGTTCGCCCGCAACGCCCATGAGCACGTGCTCGAGGGGCTGGCCGGCGGCGGTGACTGGGCCGTCCGGTTCGTGCCCTTCTCGTTGAGCCAGTCGAAGGAAGCGACCTGGGACCGGGAGGCGGATTCGGCGCTGTTGACCCTCGAGCTCGCCATCGCCGTTCGGGACAACCAGCCGGACCGGTTCCTCAGCGCCCACCGCAACCTGTTCGCGATCCGTCACGACCACGGCAAGAGCACACGCGATGCCGATGCGCTTCATGATGCGCTGGCCAGCGCGGGTGTCGATGTCGATGCCGCCTATGCCGAGGTCGCCAGCGGCCGCCCGCTCGAGACCGTGCGCCGGGAGCACGAGCAGGCAGCCAACGACCACGACGTGTGGGGCGTGCCCACGTTCATCGCCGGTGACCAGGCGGCGTTCGTGCGGCTGATGGAACGTCCGGCGAAGGGCACGGTCGAGCCCGTGCAGGCGGTCGAGCGGATCCTCGACATGCTCGAGGGCTGGTCCGACCTGAACGAGTTCAAGCACACCAGCCTGCCGCGCTAGCGGCCGGGCGGTGGGAGGACGGTCTAGTTGACCGACGCCTCGCTGGCGGCGAGCAGTGAGCGGACGTCGAGCAGGAGATCGGCCACCTCGTCGGTGGAGACAAGCTCACGATGGAGCATGTCGGCCAGGCCCTTGTCGATGACGGCCATGGCCTCAAGGATCACCTTCGGCTCCGTCGTCTCGGTCATCACCTGCTCCATCCAGTTCTCATCGGCTGCTCGTGCAACCGCTGTTCGTCAGCGTACCTTCCGACTCCTGCAGAACTGCTTCATACATGTGAATCCTCTGTATCCAGCATCGGTGCTCGGCAACCGACCGCCGAGGCCCGACACCTGATGGATCGGCCGATGGCGACCCAACATGAGACCGGAGCGACGGTCTCCTTCGATCACCAGGTGCGGCACGAGCTGGTACCAGCCGCGTTGGCCGATCGGCACCGGGCGATGGCAGTCGGGACCCCCCTGGCCCTGCTGGTGTCCGGGTGGCAGCCCCAGGCGCTGGCCGACGTGGTGGTGGGGGCGGGCTTCGCCATCGACCACATCGTCACGGAGGCCGCCGGGCGCCTCACGCTCGGGGTCACCCGGGCCCGGACCCTGCCTGACCTCGTCGGGCCGGGCATGCGGGTGCTCTTCTGCGGGCTCAACCCGAGCCTCTACGCCGCCGACGCCGGCGTCGCCTTCGCCCGCCCCGGCAACCGCTTCTGGCCAGCGGCCCTGGCCGCGGGGCTGGTCACCGTCGACCGGGACCCGGGGCACGCCCTCCACCAGCACCGGATCGGGATCACCGACCTGGTCAAGCGGGCCTCGGTCGGCGCAGGCGAGGTCACGCCGGCCGAGTTCGCCGAGGGCGTCGACCGGGTGGAGCGGCTGACCGCCTGGCTCCAGCCGGCCGTCGTGTGCTTCGTGGGCCTCGCCGGCTGGCGATCGGCCGTCGACCGGCGGGCCTCGCCCGGCCCGCAGGAGCGGCGGCTGGGGGGTGCACCCGTCTACCTGGCCCCCAGCACCAGCGGGCGGAATGCCAGCAGCCGGCTGGCCGACCTGGTGGCCCACTTCCGGGCGGCCGACGCCCTCGCCGGATAGCTGTCACACCCCCCGCTCATACTGCGGGACATGTGGTTCACGCGGAAGACGACCCCGGCGATCGCCCTTCGGGACGAGCTCGCCTGCACCGGCACCCTGATCCTGCATGCGGACGGCACCAACGAGTGCGAGCACCGCCACCTCTGCGAGGGCGACGAGCTCGTGCACGCCCATGTCGTCGGTTGCGACGAGCTGGCGTGCGCCTGCACCGGCGAGGAGTGGGTTCTCGCCGCCTGAGGCGGGAACAGGAGGCCATGGTGGCGAAGTTGACGAGAGAGATGGCGAACGACCAGCTGACCCTGCTCGACGACCGGGTGTGGAAGCTCGATCGCCGCACGCGGGAGGTCGGCAAGCAGGGCATCGCCGAGGCACGAGCGGCCCTCCGCCGGGCCATGTCGGGCAACCAGCCCCAGTCGACCGCCCACAAGGCCGCCTGACCGGGCCGGGCGATGCCCGCTCCCCGCGTCCTCCTGGTCGCGGCCGCCCTGGCCGTGACGGCCGCCGCCTGCCGGACCGGCCCGCCGAGCCCGACAGGTCCGCCGGGGCAGGCGACGGTGGTCCACGTCGTCGACGGCGACACCATCGACGTGCGCATCGCCGGTCGCCACGAACGGGTGCGCCTGCTCGGCATCGACACTCCCGAGACCGTCGACCCCCGGAAACCGGTGCAGTGCTTCGGCCATGAGGCATCGCAGCGCACCAAGGCCCTCCTGCCGGTGGGCACCGTCGTCAGGCTCGAGCGCGACGCCGAGGCGCGGGACATCTACGGGCGCCTGCTCGCCTATGTCCGGCGAGTCGACGGGACCTTCGTGAACCTCGCCCTCCTCGAGGAGGGCTACGCACACACGCTGTCGATCGCACCCAACGTGGCCTACGCCCCGACCTTCGCGGCGGCCGCCCACGGTGCCCAGACCGCCGGCCGAGGGCTGTGGTCGGCGTGCCCGGCGGAGACCGGCCGGTAGCGTCGGCCCGTGCCAGGCGAGACCTCCCCGCTGCTCGAGCGGCTCGGGCTCGAACCCGAGGCTCGGGTGATGATCATCAGCTGCGACCAGCTCGGGTCGAACCACGCCGCCAACATGGCCTGCTACGAGGCGCTCCGTGACGGCCTGGCCACAACCGCCTCGCTCATGGTGCCGGGGCCCTGGGCCCGGGAGGCAGCGGCCCGCTATCGGGGCGACGACGTGGGCGTGCACCTCACCCTCAACGCCGAGTGGGACCTGCTGCGGTGGGGCCCGACCACCCAGTCGCCCTCGCTGTTCGACGGCGATGGCGGCTTTCCCCGCACCGTGCAGGAGCTGTGGGAGAACGCCGACGTCGACGAGGTGCGCCGGGAGTGCCGCACCCAGATCGAGCGGGCGATCCTGTGGGGCTTCGACGTGACCCACCTCACCTCGCACCTCGACGCCATGCCCTGGCGGCCGGAGTTCTTCGACGTCTACGTCGAGCTGGCGTTGGAGTTCGCCCTGCCGGTCCGACTGCCCGACCCGTCAGCCGAGCGGGCCATCGGGTTCCCGGTACGCAAGCTGGCCGCCGAGGAAGGCGTGCTGTTCCCCGATCACCTGGTGCAGGTCACGGCCGGCGGCATCCGGGCCACCCTCGAGCGACTCCTGTTCGAGCTGCCGGCCGGCGTGACCGAGGTGTGCGCTCGCCCGGCGGCCGACACGCCCGAGGCGAGGGCGGCGACGCCCGACTGGGCGGCGCGCGTCGACGACCACGACGCTCTGGTGCACGACGGCGACCTCCGGCGACTTGCCGATCGCGCCGGCGTGCTGCTCACCGGCTACCGGGCCCTGCGCAACCTCCAGCGCGGCGCGGACTGACCGCTGGAGGGCGATGCCCTCAGTTCGGGAAGTCGGTGGCCGCGGCGATCCGGGCCTGGACGTCGCGCCACTCGGTGCGGGTGGTGAGGGGCAGCAGGTCGAGCAGCTTGGCCATGTTGCCGGCCACCTTCACCCGGCCCTGCATGAACCCGGTGTTGATGTCGAGCGTGCCTTGCTGGATGGCCACCGCGTCGGCGTAGGTGGTGGTGATGGTGACATCGGCCTCGTCGTCACTCGCTCGTCGCTGCTGCACGGTCCGGCCGTCGTCGATCACCGTGACGTACCGGACATCGCCCTCGGGCCCGCCGGTCACCACTTGCTGGAGACGGATGGAGGCACCCGGCACGGCGGGGAGGCCGGACGCTTCGGCGACGCCGACGGCAAGCCACTCGTCGCTGAGGAACGCGGCCACGGTCAGCGGTCGACGCGGGAGCGCACGCCGGCGAAGAGGTCGTCCTCCGGGAGCGGGGTGTCGACGAGGGAGCGAGCAAGGATGTACTCGTCGTAGGGATGAATGGTTCGCTGCTCGTCGTCGGGCAGCCCGAACCACATGCGGTTGTTGGGATCGACCTGCGTGCGATGGGCGATCAAGGCCCGCCGGCCGATGTCGGCGTACTCGGAGATGTCGACCCTGGTCGTGATGCGATCAGGCGCGGCCATCGCCTCCTCCATCCACTTCAGCCGCTCTTCGTCCATCGGCGAGTCGAGCCCGAGCTCGAGCAGTCGCTGGTGCATCGCGTACATGCGCCGCCACGACCAAGCCGAGTAGTAGAGCTTCAGCGGCTGCCATGGCGCGCCGGCCTCGGGATAGCGATCGGGATCGCCGGCGGCGTCGAAGGCCACCACGCTGATGTCGTGCACCCGGATGTGGTCGGGATGGGGGTAGCGCGACTGATCCTCGTCGTAGGTGACGACGACCTGGGGCTTGTGCGTACGGATGGCGCCGACCAACCGGCCCACTGCCTCGTCGAGGTCGGCCATGGCGAACGAAGCCGGGTTGGCGTTGGCCTCGGTCTCCGGCATGCCCGAGTCGCGGTACCCGAGGAGGATCAGCTCGTCGTAGCCGATGATGCGCACCGACTCGGCCAGCTCCTGCATGCGGATCTCGTGGAGGTTGGCCCGCACCTCGTCGCTCTCCATGGCCGGGTTGAGGATGTCGCCCTCCTCCCCGCCCGTGGCGCACACGAGCACCGACGTGACGCCTTCGGCCCCGAGCTTGGCAACCGTTCCCGCCCCCTTCGACGCCTCGTCGTCGGGATGGGCGTGGACCGTCAGGAGGCACAGTTGCTGGTCGGTCATGGGCAAAACGCTATCGGCGGGTCGCCGGCGTTCAGACGAGCCGATCAGACGGGCCGGCCGGGACCAACGTGTCCTCACCGGTCTCGTCGTCCTCCACCAGCAACCAGCCGCAGAGCTCGGCCAGGATCGCCTCACCCTCACTCGGCCCACTGGCGATCAGCTCGTCGCCGGCCCGCAGCCGCTGGCCGCCCCGGGGCCGGTAGAGGTAACGGCCGCCGCGCCGCACGGCGAGCACATGGAACCCGGGATCGATGTCGAGGTGCAGCTCGCCCAGCGAGACGCCGTCGACCCGGCTCCCCTCCCCGACCGGCAAGCGCACCACCAGCTCGTCGGCGTCGCCGAGGGCGATCGAGAGGATGGGATGGACCTCTTCCTGGCGCTCGATCAGCCACACCATCTGCTGGGCGGCGTCACCGAGGTCCTCCGATGCCTCCGCGAGGTGCAGGAGGCCTCGCAGCGGCGTCGGGTCGGTCGTGTTGGCCGACGAACGCAACACCCAGCTCTCTAGCCGCTCCTTCATCTCGTCGAGCCGGTCCTCGAGATGGCTCACCTCGGCGGCGAGCCCCTGATCGCGCAGCACCAGGGCCGACCAGGCCAGGCCCACGCAGGTCATCGAGATGTTCTTCATCTCGACGAGCACGTCGATGGCTCGGTCGAGGTCGGTCATGACGACCTGTTCCGGAGGCTCCGGCGGCACCCACAGGTCGGCGCCGGCCAACTGGCGGAGGCGGGCGATGCCGGCGGGCGAGCCGTGCAGGAACAGGACGTCGCCGGGCAGGAGCATCTCGTCGCCACCGACGTCGGTGATCCAGTCGCGTCCCCGGTGGATGGCCACCACGCGCATGCCGACGGCCACCGGCAGCTCGAAGTCGGCCAGCGGCCGGTGGGCGAAGTGCGAGCCCTCCCGCAGGAGCACGCGGTGGGCCACCTCCTCGGCCTCAGAGAGGTCGGCCACCAGCTCGCGAGGGATGCCGAGGCGGTGGCTCACGATGCGGGCGATGTCGACGGCCGCATTGCCGATCCGCTCGATCGACGACACGACCTGGAGCACCGACGCCATGGCGTCGGCCTCCTTGGGCGAGCGGGCGGCCAGCACGCACACCGCCCGCATGTCGTGGACGAGGTCGTTGAGGCGGTCCTCCAGGTCCTCGACCTCCTCGGCCATCTGGAGGTCGCCGAAGTACACGGCTGCGTAGCTCAGGTCGACCATGAGCTCCGAGGTGTCCTTCGCCTCCGAGAGCATGGTCCGTAGGTTGCGGGGTTTGTCGTCCAAGGTTCCCTAAGGGTAAGTGGTCAGCGGGCGCCGACGCCCAACGCCACGATCGACAGCACGAGGGCGAAGGCGCCGGCGAAGTCGACCGACGAGGTGACGAGGGGGATGCCGTAGGTATCGGGGTCGACACCGAGCCGGAAGGCGGCCACCGTGCCGTAGTAGGCCACGAAGAGCACGAAGGCGATGGCGAACACCCCGCCCAGGGCCGTGACGGCCAGCATGCGGCCGATGCCAGGGCTCGCCTGGTTGAAGAGCAGGGCGACGTAGTGGGCCCCGACCGCGTTGAACGCGAACACGGGGACGGCCAGGCCGGCGACCAGGCCGATGTCGCGCCGTGCCTCACGGGACGGCAACGCCGTCGGGGGGACCAGACCGAGGTGGAGCTTGCTGCCCAGCCGGCTCGACAAGATGCCGCCGAGGGCCCCGGCCGAGCTGAGGAACGCGGGCAGGAGCACCAGCAGCGCCGGGTACCGGGCGAACGACCCGAAGCGCTTCTCGACGGTGATGCCGGCCATGGCACTGACCGCGCATGCGGTGGCCAGGACCGGCAGCGACTCGCGTGAGATCCGGCGGAGCTCATCGAGCGGCGATCGCAGGCTGAGCACCAAGGCCAGCAACGCCGCGACGGTGGCGGCGACGGCCAGCGCCGGCGTCACCAGATGCAGCCCCACCAGCCCGGTGGCCAGCCACAGGGCGGGCAGCGTGAGCACGTCGCCCAGCGTCGACACGATGGGCGCGCTCACGTTGTCGAGGTCCCATCCGAACCGCACGGCCCCGCCGGCCATGCCGAGGGTGGCGCCGAGCACCGGTACCGAAGCCAGCAGACCGCCAGTGATCGAGATCACGGCCAGATCACCGATCGGGATGCTGTGCTCGATGCCCAAGGCGACAGCGATGCCCTTGGCCACCAGCGCCAGCACCAGCGAGAGACCGAGCGTGAGGGAGATCGACGCGGCGACGTTCTGGCCGAGCACCGTGTCGCGCCGGCTCGAGAAGCGGAACGTGCCGGTGTGGATGGCCGTCGACAAGCGGGTGCCGACCGAGCTGAAGATGTTGCCCCGCAAGCCGATGGCCGCCGGCACCAGGACCAGCAGGCCGGGCATCCGCTCGAACGTGCCGGCGATCGACCCGAGGACCGTGCCGGCGACGAAGCTGGTGCTGCTGTTCAGGACGAGCGAGACCAGCGCCTGCCGCGCCGCCGACGCGTCAGGACCGAGGATCGCGCCGAGGCGCCCGAATGGGCGCAGGCGGCGCGACATGGGGGCACGCTCCTCGGCATGCCCCGAGTCTTGCGCACGGCACCGCTGTACGGGAGCCACATCCAGGGGGTAGGACTGCGTCATGGCCAGGCGATCTGCCGACCCTCGACTCGACACGTACCTCGCCAAGCGCGACTTCGCCATCACCTCGGAACCTGCCGGCACACCAAAGGGCCGGGGCGGCACGACGCCGCCGGGGCCGGGTCCCCGCTTCGTCGTGCAGCAGCACGACGCCACCCGGATGCACTACGACTTCCGCCTCGAGGTCGACGGCGTCCTCCCGTCGTGGGCGGTACCGAAGGGACCGTCCTACGACCCGACCGAGAAGCGACTGGCCGTCCGGACCGAAGACCACCCCTTGGACTACGCCGGCTTCGAGGGCGTGATCCCTCACGGCGAGTACGGCGGTGGACCGGTGATCGTGTGGGACGCGGGGATCTACCACAACCTCACATCGGGCAGGCGGGGCGAGGTGCGGCCGATGGCCGAGGCGCTCGAGCGAGGCCACGTGAAGGTCTGGCTCGAAGGCGAGAAGCTGCAAGGAGCCTGGGCGCTCACCCGCATGTCGCGCGATGGCAACGAGTGGCTCATGGTCAAGGTCAAGGACGTGACCGCGGACGCCGACCGTGACCCGGTGGCCGATGAGACACGCAGCGTGCTGTCGGGAAGGACCGTGCAGGAGATGGGAGCCGACCGGTCGGCGCCCACCTGGCATTCCAATCGGGCCAGCTAGAGACCGAGACCGTCGACCGCGTCGGCTGGCACCGCCGCCTCGACCGCCGGCCGGTCATGGGGCGGCGGCACCTCCATGCCCCACTTCTGCATGCCCAGCTCGATCGCCCGGCACGTCTCGTCGACGACCTTCACCCGCGCGAACGGCTTCGACTCGGCCTCGACCACCACCCAGGGCGCCGTCGGGTGGTCGCATCGCTCGAGCATGTCGTCGATGGCCAGGTCGTACGCATGTCGCTTCGAACGATTGCGCTCGTCCTCGTCGGTGAGCTTCCAGCGCTTGAGCGGGTGGGCGTTGCGACGGTCGAAGCGCAATCGTTGCTCTTCGTCGCTGATCTCGAGCCAGAACTTCACCAGGATCATGCCCTCGGCGCACAGGGTCCGCTCGAAGTCGACGATCTCGTCGTAGGCCCGGCCCCACTGCTCCTCGGTGGCGAACCCCTCGACCCGCTCGACCAGCACGCGGCCGTACCACGAGCGGTCGAAGATCGCCATGCCGCCCCAGCCCGGCAGCTTGGGCCAGAACCGCCACAGGAAGTGGTGCCGCTTCTCGTCGTGGGTGGGCGCAGGCGACTGGGTGACGCGCACGTGGCGAGGGTCGAGCGGCTCCACCAACCGCTTGATGCAGCCACCCTTGCCCGACGCGTCCCAGCCTTCGAAGACGATGCACAGGGGCGGGCCCAGCTCGCCGCCGATCTGGCCACCGAGGTGGAGCCGCAGCTGCAGCAGGCGGCGCTGGGCAACCGCCAGTTGCTTCTGTGCCTGCTTGTCGGACAGCGCGAGCGTCAGATCGATCCCATCACGGCGAGCCACCGGGCAAGCGTGACAGCTGCCGGTCACGCAGTGCGGAACCCGACCACTCCCTCGGGTGCTTCGTCCCGCACGTCGACCCGGGTCACGAGGGCACTCGAGGGGCCGTTCCGGCACCAGGCGAGCAACCGCTCGACCGCGTCGGCGTCGCCTTCGGCAACGACCTCGACCCGTCCGTCATCGAGGTTGCGGGCCACGCCGGACACGCCGATCGCGTCGGCCTCTTGCTTGCACGCCTGGCGAAAGAAGACGCCCTGGACACGCCCGCTGACCAGGGCGCGACGGCGAATCAACGACACGCCGTCGATTGAATCACCCGTATCCGGCGACAGGGGACGGGTGCTACCGTTTTCTCGTCAAGCGGGTTTGTGCGTCATGGCCGGCCCCGGAAAGAGAAGGGGGATCGGTTCGTGGCAACCGGTACCGTCAAGTGGTTCAACGCCGAGAAGGGCTACGGGTTCATCTCCCGTGAGGGCGGCTCGGATCTCTTCGTGCACTACAGCGCCATCGAGGGCTCGGGCTACCGCACCCTCGAGGAGGGTCAGGCCGTGGAGTTCGAGGTGACCCAGGGCCCGAAGGGCGATCAGGCGACAGCCGTCCGCGTCAGCTGATCGCGCGCACCACCCAGTCACGTACAAGCAGTCGCTAGCGGGAGCCTTCGGGCTCCCGCTCCTGCTTTTCGTCACCGGAAGTCGCGCGACTTCGTGGGCATGCCGAGAGGAAGGGGCTCGAGCCTGTCGGCCACCACGTTGGTGACGCCGTCGGCCCGCTCCAACGTGCCCCGCACCAGCAGGGCGGGCGAGGTGCGGGCAATGCGGCGGTAGCGCTGCCACAGGCCGGGCGAGCAGATGACGTTGATGAGCCCCGTCTCGTCCTCGAGGTTCATGAAGACGATGCCCGACGCGGTCGCCGGGCGTTGGCGGTGGGTGACCACGCCGGCCACCAGCACCCGCGACGCCGGCACCGCGGCGAGCAGCTGGGTGGCGGTGAGCACGCCGCGGGCGTCGAGGACAGCCCGCACGTGCTCGGTCGGGTGCTTGTCGGGACTGATGCCGGTGGCCCACAGGTCGGCGGTGGTCTCCTCGACCGGGCTCATGCCAGGCAACGGTGGCGCCACCGCGCCGGTGACGATGCCGGGCAGCCGGTCGTCACGGGCCTGCGAGAGCGCGCCCGCCGCCCACAACGCCGAACGGCGGTCATGCCCGAGGGAGCGGAAGGCATCGGCGATCGCCAGCGCCTCGATGGCAGCCAACGGCACCTCGGCCCGCCGCACCACGTCCTCGATCGAGGTGTATGGGCGGCCGGTCGCGATGCGCTTGGCCAGCTCGTCACCGACCGACCGCACCTCCTTGACGCCGAGTCGCACGGCCATCCCACCCGTGCTGCCGGAATCGGGCTCGAGCGTGCACCACCAGTCGCTGTCGTTGACGTCGGCCCGATGCACCACCACGCCGTGGCGACGGGCATCGCGCACCAGCGTGTGCGGCGACCAGAAGCCCATCGGCTGGGCGTTGAGCAGCGACGCGCAGAAGGCAGCCGGGTAGTGCTTCTTGAACCACGCCGATGCGTAGACGAGGTAGGCGAAGCTCACCGAGTGGCTCTCGGGGAAGCCGAAATTGGCGAAGGCCGCCAGCTTCTCGTAGATGGCCTCGGCCACCTCACCGGTGATGCCGCGCTCGGCCATGCCTTCGAAGAGCCGCTGGCGCAGCTGTTCCATCCGCTGCCGTGACCGCTTCGAGCCCATCGCCTGGCGAAGCTGGTCGGCTTCCGACGCGGTGAAGCCGGCCACGTCGATGGCCATCTGCATCAGCTGCTCCTGGAACAGCGGCACCCCGAGCGTCTTCTTCAACGACGGCTCGAGCAGCGGATGGAGATAGGTGATCTCTTCACGGTCGTTCCGCCGGCGGATGTAGGGATGCACCGAGCCACCCTGGATGGGGCCGGGCCGGATCAGGGCCACCTCCACGACGAGGTCGTAGAACTCCCGCGGCTTCAACCGTGGCAGCGTCGCCATCTGGGCCCGGCTCTCGACCTGGAACACGCCGACCGAGTCGGCCTCCCCGAGCATGTCGTAGACCAACGGGTCCTGGGGGACGGTGGCCAGGTCGACCTCCACGCCGTGGTGCTCGCGCACGAGGTCGACCACGTAGTGCAGCGTCGAGAGCATGCCCAGGCCGAGGAGGTCGAACTTCACCAGGCCAACCGCCGCGCAGTCGTCCTTGTCCCACTGGAGCACCGTGCGATCGGCCATGCGTCCCCACTCGACCGGGCACACCTCGATCACCGGCCGGTCGCACATCACCATGCCGCCCGAATGGATGCCGAGGTGCCGGGGGAAGTCCTGCACCTCTCCCGCCAGGGCCAGCACCTGTTCGGGGATCTCCTCCGGTGAACCTTGACCGGCAAGCCGGGAGTAGTGGTCGAGCTGCTTCGACCAGGCGTCGACCTGACCCTGGGCGAAGCCGAGGGCCTTGCCCATGTCGCGCACCGCCGAGCGGGCCCGGTAGGTGATGACGTTGGCCACCTGGGCGGCGTGCTCCCGGCCGTGCTTGGCGTAGACGTACTGGATGACCTCCTCCCGGCGATCGGACTCGATGTCGATGTCGATGTCGGGTGGGCCGTCACGCTCGGGTGAGAGGAACCGCTCGAACAGGAGGCCGAGGGCGACCGCATCGGCGTTGGTGACGCCGAGGGCGTAACAGACCGCCGAGTTGGCGGCCGAGCCCCGCCCCTGGCAGAAGATGTTCGACCGCTTGCAGAACTGGACGATGTCCCAGACGACGAGGAAGTAGCCGGCGAAGCCGAGGGTGTCGATCACCTCGAGCTCATGGTCGATCTGGCCCCACGCGCCAGCGACCCGTTCGTCGCCTCGGGTGCCGTACCGGGCGAACGCCCCCTCCTCGGTGAGCCGGCGCAGGTAGGCCATCTCGTCGAGACCCTCAGGGCACGGGAACGGCGGCAGGTTGGGCGCCACCAGCACCAGGTCGAAGGCGCACTCGAGGCCGAGGGCGGCGGCCCGGGTGACCACCCCCGGATAACGGGCGAAGCGACGAGCCTGCTCGGCACCGGAGCGCAAGCAGGCGCCGGCCGACGCCGGCAACCACCCCTCGACCTCGTCGAGGCTGCGCCGGCTGCGAACCGCGGCGAGGGCAGTGGCCAGCGGGCGGCGGGCCGATGTGGCGTAGTGCACGTTGTTGGTGGCAACCAGGTCGACGCCGGCAGCCAGTGCCAACTGGACCAGGGCGTCGTTGCGGGCGACGTCGAGCGGGTCGCCGTGGTCCCACAGCTCCACCGCCACCCGGTCGCGGCCGAAGGCAGCGACCAGCCGGTCGAGCTCGGTGGCGGCTGCCGCCGGGCCCCGCGAGACGAGGGCGCGGTTGACCATGCTCTTCCGGCAACCGGTGAGCACGTGCCAGTGGCCGTCGTGGCGCCCGGCCAGGTCGGCCAGGGTCGAGCGGGGTAGGCCCTTGGTACCACCGGCGAGGTGGGCAACGGCAATGGCCCGCGACAACCGGGCATAGCCCTCGGGGCCGCGGGCCAGCACCACGAGGTGATCACCATGGGGATCGGGCTCCCCCACCTGGGGGCCGGTCAGGTCGAGCGTGAGCTCGGCGCCGAACACCGTCGGCAGGCCCACTGCCCGAGCCGCCTCGGCGAAGCGGACGATGCCGTAGAGCCCGTCGTGGTCGGTGACCGCCAGCGCCGCCAGCCCCAGCCGCGTCGCCTCCTCGACCAACTCCTCGGGATGCGACGCCCCGTCGAGGAAGCTGAAGTTGGTGTGGCAGTGGAGCTCGGCGTATGGAACCCGCTCAGCCCCGGTGGGAGGAGACACCACCGGGGCCGGCGGGGGAACGTAGGGCGCTCGCTTGCGTGACCAGGCGGGACTGTCGCCACCGTCGGCCCACGGCGCCGGGCCCGGGGCCCGGTCGGAGAGATGCCGCTCGAGCTCGTTCCACGGGACCGGAGGGTTGCGCCAGCCCATGTCGGCGACTGTACGAACACTTGTTCGATCCCGTCAAGCGGCCCGCTAGAGTCCGCCGCCGATGCGAATCGTCGTGACCGGAGGCGCCGGGTTCATCGGCTCGAACCTGGCCCGCACCCTCGTGGCCGCGGGCGACCAGGTGGTCGTCGTCGACGATCTCTCGGCTGGGTCGAAGGCCAACCTCGAGGGGGTGGCCGTCGCCCTGCTCGAAGGCTCCATCCTCGACCGCGACCTGCTGGACGACGCCTTCGCCGGCGCCGACGCTGTCGTCCACCTGGCGGCACGGGGCTCCGTGCCCCGATCGCTCGACGACCCACTCGGATCCCACCACGCCAACGCCACCGGCACCCTCGAGGTGCTGGAAGCCGTGCGACGGGCGGGCAAGCCCCACCTCGTCGTCGCCTCGTCGGCCTCGGTCTACGGGCCCAACGCGGTGCTGCCCAACACCGAGGGTGCGACCACCGACCCGGCCAGCCCCTACGCCGTCACCAAGGTCGCCACCGAGCAGTACACCCTCGTGCACGCCGACCGGTTCGACCTCGACGCGCTGGTGTTCCGGTTCTTCAACGTCTTCGGCCCCCGGCAACCGGCCAACCACGCCTACGCGGCGGTCGTGCCGCGGTTCGTCGACGCCGCCCTCGCCGGCCGGCCCCTCGTCATCGAGGGCGACGGCACCCAGGCCAAGGACTTCACCTACGTCGAGACGGTGACCACCGTGATCGCCGACGCCGTGCACCGCCGGGTCACCTCCCCCACCCCGGTGAACCTGGCCTTCGGCGGCCACGTCTCGGTGCGCGAGCTGGTCGAGACGCTGGGTCGCATCCTCGGTCGGCAGCTGGAGACCATGCCCGCTCCCCCGCGCCCCGGCGACGTGCGCCTGTCCCAGGCCGACCCGTCCCGCCTGCGCGCCCTGTTCCCCGGCATCGAGCCCGTCGACCTCGAGACCGGCCTGCGCGCCACCGTCGACTGGTTCCAGACCCGGGCCTAACCCGTTCTTTGGTATCGGCGGTCCGCTCACGGGACCGCCGATACCAAAGAACGAGAGGAAGTCAGTCGTAGGTCGCTTCGACGGTCCAACGGCCTGATTCCAGCGCGAGGAGATGGGCCGTGCCGTCGGCCAGCGCGACCTGGAGCCGGGCTCGGCGACGGCGGGCGGCGGTGTCCCACCATCGCTCGTCGACCGGCCACGGCCCGCACCA
>JAEKLB010000001.1 GCA_019510095.1 Acidobacteriota bacterium
GGCGGAGGCGGCGGTGGTGGCGGCGGCGGCGGTGGTGGTGGGTTCAGCATCGTGACCACGACGACAACGACCCCGCCGACCGCGACGACGGCACCAGCGCCCGCGCCCGCACCGAGCCCGACGACCACGACCACCGCTCCCCCGCCGGTGAACTTTCCGACCGCGCCCCCGTCGTCGTCGGTCGCGGTGGTCGGCGGGAACGTCGTGCTGATCCGCGATGGTGTCCCCTCGTCGCTCGCGATCTCGGCGCCCGCCGGCACCAAGGTGGCGGCGGCAGCAGCCACGCCCACCGGTGACGGCACCTGGGTGGTGACACCCACCGGGAAGGTCTTCGCCAGCGGCGACGCCGACAACCTCGGCTCGTTCACCAAGCCGCTCAACAAGCCCATCGTCGGCATGGCCTCGACGGTGAGCGGCAACGGCTACTGGCTGCTCGGCAGCGACGGCGGCATCTTCTCGTTCGGCGACGCCCGGTTCTTCGGCTCGACGGGCAACAAGAAGCTCAACAAGCCGGTGCTCGGCCTGTCGACGACGCCCACCGGCAAGGGCTACTGGCTCGCCGCGTCCGACGGCGGCATGTTCACCTTCGGCGACGCCAAGTTCTTCGGCTCCACCGGTGCCATGAAGCTGGGCAAGCCCGTCGTGGGCGTCACGCCGACCTCCAGCGGCAAGGGCTACTGGCTGGTCGGCAGCGGTGGCGGCGTCTTCGCCTTCGGTGACGCCGCCTTCACCGGAGCCGGCGGCAACGGCAGGGTCGTGAAGGCCCTCGCCCCCACCGCGACCGGCAAGGGCTACTGGCTCCTCGCCGCCGACGGCGCCGCCATCCCCTACGGCGACGCCAAGAAGTAGCTCGCTCGCCTACCCGTTCTGGCAGGGAATCCGGCGCGAACTCCCTGGAGAACGAACCGGTTTCCCTGCCAGAACGACGGTCAGAGCTCGAGAAGCAGTCAGCTCGGGGTCGCGGCTGGGGTCGGCGCGGCGTAGAGCTCGGCGCCGCCCTCGACGAACTCGGCGGCCTTCCGGCGCAGCTCGACCTCGACGGCCTGCCGCGCCGCCGTGTCGCGGATCTCGTGGCTGATCTGCATGGAGCAGAACTTGGGGCCGCACATCGAGCAGAAGTGCGCCGTCTTCGCCGGTGTCGCCGGCAGCGTCTCGTCGTGGAACGACCGGGCCCGGTCGGGATCCATGGCGAGGTCGAACTGGTCCTGCCAGCGGAACTCGAAGCGGGCCTTGGAGAGGGCGTCGTCCCATGCCTGGGCGCCGGGATGGCCCTTGGCCAGATCGGCGGCATGGGCGGCGATCTTGTAGGCGATCATGCCGTCCTTGACGTCGTTGCGGTCGGGCAAGCCGAGGTGCTCCTTCGGCGTGACGTAGCAGAGCATGGCGGTGCCGAACATGCCGATCGTCGCCGCGCCGATGGCCGAGGTGATGTGGTCGTAGCCCGGTGCCACATCGGTCGTGAGCGGGCCGAGTGTGTAGAAGGGCGCCTCGTGGCACACCTCCAACTGGAGGTCGACGTTCTCCTTGATCTTGTGGAGCGGCACGTGCCCCGGTCCCTCGATCATCACCTGCACGTCGTGGCGCCAGGCGATCTCGGTGAGCTCGCCCAGGGTGGTCAGCTCGGCGAACTGCGCCTCGTCATTGGCATCGGCGATGGAGCCGGGCCGCAGCCCGTCGCCGAGCGAGAAGGCCACGTCGTAGGCGGCGAAGATCTCGCACAGCTCCTCGAAGTTCTCGTAGAGGAAGTTCTCCCGGTGATGGGCCAGGCACCAGACGGCCAGGATCGAGCCGCCCCGGCTGACGATGCCGGTCACGCTGGAGGCGGTCATCGGCACGTACCGCAGGAGCACGCCGGCGTGCACCGTCATGTAGTCGACGCCCTGCTCGGCCTGCTCGATGATAGTGTCGCGGTAGACCTCCCAGGTGAGGTCCTGGGCGATGCCGTCGACCTT
>JAEKLB010000190.1 GCA_019510095.1 Acidobacteriota bacterium
GCCGAGGAGCGGCTCGACCGCCTCGAGTCGCTCGCCATGATCCGCCAGCTCCCCTCCCGCTACGCCCTCGCCTTCGATTCCAAGAACATGGCCAGCATGGCCGCCCTGTTCGTGCCCGATGTCCGCGTCGGTCGTGAGCAGACCGGGCGGGCCGCCTTGGAGGCCTGGTACGTAGGCGTCGGCGCGAAGGTCGGCGCGTCGGTGCACTTCGTCGGGGACCACATCATCAACTTCGATGACGCCGACCACGCACGGGGCGTCGTGTACTGCCATGACGAGCTCGAACGACCGGACGGCACCTGGGAGATGGGGAAGCTCCAGTACTGGGACACCTATGTCCGGGTGGATGGCGAGTGGTGCTTCGAGCGCCGCAAGTTCCACCGCTGGTACATCTGCGATGCACTGACCCGACCCACCGTCGGGGCCGGCATCGAGATCGGCCCGCTGAGCACGCACCCCCTTCCGGCGTCGTTCGGGAACCTCGGGGACTTCTGGGGGACCGGAGCTTCCCGCTAGGAGGTCTCAGATCTTCTCCGGATTGACCGGCTGGTCGATCCGGCGCCCGGCGACGCGCAGGTCGCCCCGCCGCAGCGTCACGCCGCGGCGGTCGAGCAACGTCACGAGCGGCAGCGCGTACTTGCGGCTGGTGCCGAGCAGGTCGCGCAGCTCGCTCATCGCCGCACCGTCGGCGTGCCCGTGCCCGGCGAACCACGCCGTCAACCTCAGCCGCGCCTCCTCCAGCGCGGCCACCGCGAAGTACACGCCGCCTTCCTCGACCACGACGCCACGCCGCACGAGCTCGCGCACCTCCGGCCGGGGCACGTCGTCGGGCGGGGGCGGCTGGAACAGGTCGGCTTCGAGGGCAGCCAGCCACGGATGGCCAGCGAGGGGATCGGCGGCGCCGATCCGCGTCACTCGGCCCCGATCGACCGCCAGCCCGTCGATCGAGGGAAGCACGGCTCGCATGCGGTCGTCGAAGGCGGCGAGGTCGGCACCCAGCGGGCCGGCGGCACCGACGACCGCTTCGACCCGCGCGAGCGTCTCGTTGAGCGCGGCCGCCGAGACCAGCCAGTGACCGACGGTTGGCGTCAGCCGCTCGCCGCTGATCGCTTCGAGCTCGTCGACCTCGATCCACCCCCGCTCGAGCACCAGCCGCTCGGTCGATCGATCGGGTCGCGCTTTCGACAGCGGCAGCGCCGGGTGGAGGTCGAGCACCTCGCCGCCAGCGACGGTCGCGCCCCGGCCGGTGTCGCGGAGCACGAACCGGTCGCCCGGGACGAGGGGGAGGGCAGTGGGGAGCCAGACCCGGACCGTGCCCGTGTCGCCCCCCTTGAGGCGATCGCGGCCTTCGAGGAGTCGCAGCCGCACCGGTTGCTCGGTCGTGCCGATGTAGGCGAAGAGCGCGCCGCGACCGCCGATCTCGACGTCGGAGACCACTCGTACGGCGGCGTCGAAGCGCGCCGTCGGCCGCCACTGGTCGGGCCGGACCAGGACGGCCCCACGCCCGAGCGTCTCGTGATGGGCGCCGACGACGTTCACCGCGACTCGTTGACCCGGTCCGACCACCTCCCGGGCCTGCTCCTGCGACTGCAGGCCGCGCACCCTGACCGACACACTGCGCCCGTTGCGGTCGACGGCGGCCAGCTCGTCGCCAACCGCCAGCTCGCCGCCGCCGAGCGTCCCGGTCACGACCGTTCCCGCACCCTTGATCGAGAACGACCGGTCGACCCAGAGGCGGGGTCGGCCCTGCTCCACGGGTGCGACTGCCCGGTCGAGCAGCCCGTCGAGAGTGGAACGCAGATCATCGAGTCCGAGCCCGTGCGCACCGTCGACCTCGACCACCGGACAGCGCTCGAGGAAGGTTCCGGCCACCCGCTCGGCGATCTCCGCCGTGGCCAGCTCGAGCAGATCGCGGTCGACGGTGTCGATCTTCGTCACGG
>JAEKLB010000047.1 GCA_019510095.1 Acidobacteriota bacterium
CGGGCGTAGCCCTTCTTGCATGCCGTCGTCCTCGCCGACGCCGTTGCCGTGCCGGCGAGCCCGGTCACGAGACCAACAGCGAGCCCGATGGCGAACACGCGCCGAAGCGCGGTGATGCGTCGTGTCATGCCGACTCCCCGTGCGTCATGGATAGCCCGACGCGTCACCAATCGGCCACGCGTCGACCCGCCCTTTGACATAGTTCTACCATGTGAATAGCGGTACTATCAAGATCGCATTTCGATGTATGTCCGCGCCTCTCAGTTCGGCGACGGCTCCACGTCGTCGAGTCAACCAGCGAGCAGGAGACTCACATGGAAGCGTCCATGTCCAAGCGCATCGCTCTCGGTCGTCGTGCGAAGGGCGCCGTCTGATGGGCGACCTCGACGTGCGCGTCGATCGCCTGGAGTCAATCGAAGCCATCCGCGACATCACTGCCCGTTACCCGATTCTGCTCGACGCTCGCGACCTCGATGGCCTCGTGCAGCTCTTCATCGAGGACGTCAAGGCATCACCAACGAGCGAACGGGGACGAGGACCGTTGAGAGCCCACTACGAGCGCCTCTGCCGCGGATGGGGCTACACCGTTCATCAGCTCTACCAACTGGCCATTGACTTCGAGACGCCCGACAAAGCGATGGGGCACGCGTACTGCAAGGCCGAGCACGAGATCGACGGGAAGTTCGTCGTGGCCATGCTCCGCTACTTGGACCGCTACGAGCGCCGGGATGGCCACTGGTACTTCAGGTGGCGGCAAACGCCGATGTGGTACGTCACCGAGGTGCGGGATGGCCCGGTGGGCGAGCCGCGGATCTCCTGGCCAAACCAACCGGCTGTGCCCGCGCAGCTCCCAGATGCCTTCGAGTCGTATAGGCGCTTCTACGACCTACCGACCGGCTAGCCCGATCGGGGGGCGTTCGTCACGGGGAGGCGAATCGGTCTTGGGATGATCGCCAGAGGTAGTTCAGTTCGAGGCTGGCGATCAGCCAAGCACCGTCAACGCGCCGGTACGTCTCCTCGTAGAGACCCAGCACCTGCACCGGCGAGCGGGAATGGTCACTGCGCGGCGCGAAGTCGAGGAGGTACCACGTACCGCTGGCCTCGTCGCCGTCGACGTCGATCCGGGCGTTCGTCACGACGTGCAGCGACGAGAACGGCCCTTGCCAGACGCGGAAGAGGTCGGTGTAGCGGGCCCGAATCGCTGCCCGGCCGTCGAGCGGATGGGCGGGGTTGGCGTTGACCTTGGCATCCAAGGTGAACAGGCTCACGAAAAGGTCGACGTCGTTGTGCTCGATCGCCCAGCTGAACTGGTGCTTCAGCCGACTGATCGCGTCCTTGTCGACCAGACGCTGCAGGGCCGGCTCCAGCGGGTCCGTCGTCACGTGGGGAATCTCCGCCCGATGGCCCGGGATCGTTCCAGCAGCTGGTCAGCGCGCTCCTCGGGCGTCACGAACCTCCCCTGCGCCGGGAGCAGCTCGCCGAGGCGATCCTGAGCTACCACCTCTGTGTCCAGGCGAGGAAGGCGTGGGTCGAGGACGTTCCGGAACGTCAGCACCCCTGCTGCGAAGCCGCTGGTGTCGACCCAGTTGTGCCAGCCGGGATCTGTGTGGCTGAGCACGAGCCGGATGCGGCCATCGGCGTCCACAGCGGCCCGCGACGGCGTCCAGGTCACGGTGCGGTAGCGGTAGTTCATGCTGTTGCCGAAGATCCCTTCGTTCGTGAACATCCAAAACGAATCGATCGCGTCGAATGTCACCACAAGCGCCTCGTCGGGCTGCAGCCCCCAACGCATCTGCGTCAGGAGGCGGCCGCGCCGGAGCTCCTCCGGGTTGACCGGCGGATCAGGCTCCTCTTGCGCCCGCCGATACGCGCTGCCATCGAACCGGTTCACGGCGTCGGGGTTACACAGCGCGCCGCTCCCCCACAGATGGTCGGGCCAGTAGTCGACCACGTCATGCACGAACGTCCCCGCCCAAGCCATGGCCTCGATGAGTCGCTGAGGCGACGGTGGCGACGGTGCCTCGCTCATGCCGACTCGCTCGATGTGAAGCTCTGCCGGCTCTTCGTCGAATCGGTCGAAGAACTGGCGGATGAACAACTTGCGGCTGTCGGGCGCAGTCGGGAGCCAGTTCGGGCCTCGTTGCTCACCGCCAATGAAGAGCTCGAAGCTGCCGTCCTGGTCGGTGACGAGCTCGCTGCCGAGGATGTTCGCCTGGGGGGTGTCGCCGAACGGCTCGTGGAGAGCGCCAGCGTCGGGCCGCTTGCCTTGCGCGGTGATGTTGAAGAAGCGGGCCGAGCCGCGGTTGCCATAGATGCGGTAGGTGTGCTGGCCGTCGATCCACGCCTGGAGGTAGATGGCATCGCCGTTGTCCGAGCCGAGGGCGCGCTTGGGCCCGCAGAAGTCGTGGATCAGCGGGTATGCGGTGTCCTTCGTCTCGAGGGCGAGGTCGAAAGCCTGGGCGAGGTTCTGTGTCAGGTAGTGGAATCCATTGGCCCGCTGCAGTCCCGTCGGGGGATTCACGTCCTTGAAGACAAGGTCACCGGCATCGCGCAACTGCTCGCAGAAGGCGTGCCATGCGGCGCGCAGGGGTTCGTCGTCGGGACCGTCACCGTAGGCCACATCGTCTCCTGTCAGTCGGGCGCGGCGCGGACGAGCGCCTCTTGCGCGAAGGTGGCGGCCAAGCGGCCGTCGATGCCATGGACAGTGCCGACCACGAGGCCGCGCCCGGCGGCGACCGACCTCGGGCGGATGTCAATGAGGAACCAGTCGTCAGCCGGCACCGACCGATGGAACCACATGGCATGGTCCAGGCTGACGGCTCCATGAAACGAGCCGAGCTGCGCCGACGCAGCCGCGCCGGTCCGCATGTCCGTGGCCATCGCCTGCGCGCAGGCGGCGAGGACGGGGTCGACGGGAAGGCTTCCGCGGACCCGTGCCCAGAGCCGGATCGTCGCCTGGTCGTCACTGGCGGGCGACACATGGCGGATCTCGAACGGGAGGGTGTCGTCGAGGGCGGTATGCGGGTCTGCCTTCCAGGGCCCCACGCCGTCGGGATCCGGAGCCGGTGGCATCGCCGACGCGTGCTCGTCGCGCTCTTCCGGCCGGTGGAAGGACGCCATCATGGTGAACAGCTCTGCTCCCCCCTCCTCCACTGAGACCTGGCGCAGCGACAACGTGCGCCCGTCGCGCACGGTCGCAACCTCGGCGGAGATGCGCTCCGGGCGACCGCGCGCAAGGAAGTGAGCGTGCAGGGCGTGAGGCTGCTGACCCGAGTCGACGGTCGCGGCGGCCGCTCGCAGCCCCAGCGCGAGCAGCTCGCCACCGAACAGGGGGCCGTTGCGGACCCGCGAGCCGGACGTTCGGTGAGTCCCGTCGCCGTCGAGCGCCAGGAACGCCACGAGGGCGTCAGCGGCCGGTGCTGGCATTCGAAGTGATCTCCCATGGGACGTCGAAGCGCTGCATGTACCGGGCGAGCTCGTGGCAGAGCTCAGGAGGGACCGGCCGCGATGGGGGCGCGGCCTGCCAGATCGATCCCGTTGCGGGCGAGGTATCCATGCAGCCAGCTCCTGCCCTTCCACGAGACGACCTCGACGCCCAAGCCGCTCGGGTGCCGAAGGTGCGCCATGCCGTGGTCGGCGTAGATGCAGGTCATCCCGAGTTCCTCGAGGCGCTTCACCTCGTCGCGCCAGCGCTCGGCGTATATGCCGACGTGGTGGAAGCCACCCGGGCGGCCACCCACACGCGCGAAGCCCATCACGCACTCAGGATCGTCAAGGCCCACCTGCAGCTCGATGAACGGAGGCCCGCCCTTGGAGTATGTGAAGGTGATCGGGCACTCGACGCCCCCGGTGCCTGGCAGCGTCGTGTGGCCCGGCTCAGCCCACTCGCAGGCGAACACGGCGCCGTACTGCTCCATCCCCTCGTCGATGTCCTCGACAAGAAAGGCGACGTGGTACACGTTGTCGATCCCGGCCGCACCGAGGATGGTGACCGCTGCGTCCATCAGAACCGCTGACCTCCGCTGATCATGATCGTGGCGCCGCTCACCCACGCGCCGGCGTCGGACCCGAGGAAGATGGCGCACTGCGCCATGTCGGTGGGCTCGCCGAGCCGGCGCAGCGGGACGAGCTGCGACGCAGCCTCCTCGGCCTCCGGCGTCGCGAACAGCTTCTCGGTCGTGGCCGAGCGAGTGATGCCGGGACCGATGGCATTCACCCGGATCCCGTACGGACCGAGATCGACGGCCCAAAGCTTCGTCAGCTCGTTCAGCGCGACCTTGGCGGCGCTGTAGTTCTGCACGCGCGGCGATGGATAGAAGCCGAGGGCCGAGGAGATGTTGATGATCGACCCGCCTCGGCCTTGATCGATCATGACCTCTGCCGCCCGCTGCGCGGCGACGTACGGCGACGACACGTGGAGACGGAACACCTCATCGAGCGTCTTGACGTCGACGTCCATGAACCCCAACCACCCGCCCTCGACGTTGCGGCTCCCGCCCGCGTTGTTGACGAGGATGTCGAGCCCACCGAAGTGCCCGACAGCGGCGTCGATCGACGCCTCGACGGACTCGTAGTCGTAGGCGTCCATGCGGGCGACCAATGCCCGTCGCCCTTTGGCCTCGATCTCCTTCGCGGTCTGCTCGAGGTCAGCGACCGTTCGGGCAGTGACCACCACGTCGGCTCCAGCGTCGGCGAAGTCCAGAGCAATCCCCTTCCCGATGCCTCGGCTGGCGCCGGTCACGAGGGCGATCTTGCCCAACAGCGGCTGATGCTCGGCCATCTCATCTCCTTGCTCGATGCGGTCCGCGACCGCGACTACGGGCTCTTCGGGGCAGTGCGGCTACATGCCGCTGCCGGCGTTGACGCGGCCACCATCGACGAAGATGGTCTGACCGGTGATGTAGCTCGATGCATCCGACGCCAGGAAGAGAGCCGCGCCCGCCACTTCTTGAGCGAAACCGACGCGCTTCATCGGGATCTTTCCAAGGATCGGTTCCCACACCGGACGAGTCTCCCCATGTGGGTCGATGGTTCCGGGGCACAGGCAGTTCGCCCGTACCTCAGGACCGCACTCGAGCGCGAGATAGCGAGTGAGCATCTCCAAGCCGGCCTTGGTCGCCCCGTACGCCATCGCGCCGATGCCGGGCACCGGCGTGAAGCCCGCAGTGCTCAGCACGTTGATGATCGAGCCACCGCCGGCCTCCCGCATACCTGGGATAAGCGCCTGGGCCATGCGAAATGGTGTTGTGAGATGAATCGCAACACCCTCAGACCAATCCTCAGTGCTGAGATCAAGACTGTCCTGCCTGCGACCGACTCCCCCACCGGTCGCGTTGTGGAACAGCACGTGTACCGGCCCGAAGCGAGCCGTGGCCTCATCAAGCAGACGCTCCACGTCATCCGCACGGCTGACGTCGGCAGCCACGCCGATCGCTGTGCCGCCAGCTGCCTCGATGCGGGCCGCGAGGTCCTCCACCTTCGCCGCGGTGCGGGAACAGGCCACGATCCGAGCGCCGGCTGCCGCATACGCCAGCGCCACGTGCTCGCCGATCCCGGGGCCGATCCCCGTGATCAACGCCGTCCGACCGTCGAGCCGAAACGGACGAAGCACGTCATCAGCCACGTTGCCCCCTGCCCCCCGGCCGACGTTCACGTAGTGAGACTATGTAAGCTCCGGCTCCGTGTCCACTGCGCGGGAGTGCCGCTTTGGCGTCTTCACTTCGGCCGAGATCGATCGACAGCGAGCCGACACTCACGACGTTCTCCAGGGCCGAGTCCCCTCACCCCTGAGCGAAGGCCGCCAGAGGATGCGGATCCGTGAGTGGCAGGGATGAACAGGGAGCGGACGCTGGAGCTCGACCATCTGCCGACCGTGCCGACGTTGCTGGCACGCGCCAGAGCCACGTTCGGTGACGCGGACCACGTCGTCGCGCGCGATGGCAGGCTGAGCTTTCGCGATGCCGAGGAGCGATCGGCGGCCTTCGCCTGCCAACTGCTCGACGCCGGGGTTGGGAAGGGCAGCCGTGTCGGGATCGTCCTTCCCTCGAGCATCGACTTCGCCGTCGCCTTCTACGCGGTCGCACGGGTCGGGGCCGTGGCGATGCTGTTCAGCTCAACGTATCGGCCGCCTGAACTGTCTCGGGTGCTGCGCTTGAGCGACGCCAGCCTGGTCGTGGCACCTCGGACGTTGCTCGGTCGTGACTACCAGCCCCAACTCGTCGCAGCGATCGCTGGTCTGGACGGTGCATCCCAGCAGTCCCTGCGCTTGAGCAGCCATCCTTATCTCCGCTCTATCTGGACGGTTGGCGGCGCGGACCACCCGTGGGCCACCGGCGTCGACCTGACGGCGCCCAAGGCGCCGAGCGGGTGGACCCGCGAGCTCCTCGAGGAGGTCGAGAGCGAGGTCACGCCGGCCGACTGGCTGCTCACGATCTACACGTCGGGATCAAGTGCCGACCCCAAAGGCGTCCTCCACACTCATGGAGCCGCTGTCCGGAAGGTGCACCCGACATCCGGTATGGGTCTACAGGCGTCCCGGCCGGGCGAGCGAGTGTTCATGGCGATGCCCTTCTTCTGGGTCGGTGGCCCGCAGAGCCTCCTCGGCAGTCTGCATACCGGCTCGACGATCGTGTGCCAAGAGCGGTTCGACCCGGTTGAGGCGCTGGAGCTCATCGAGCGGGAGCGCGTCACCGTGGTGGCGGGGTGGCCCACGATGCTCGACACGCTCCGATCGGACCCTTCTGCTGTCGCCCGCGACCTTTCGTCGGTCGCGCCCGCACCACCGCTGGGCCGCTCGGCGCAGGGCGACCCCATCAACATGGGCATGACAGAGACCTTCGGTCCACACCGGAACCGGGCCTACTTCGACTACAAGGTCATCGACCCTGACACCGGGGAGCCTCTACCCGACGGGCAGGAAGGCGAGTTCTGCGTCCGCGGCTTTGGGCTCACCGTCGGTCTGTACAAGCGCGAACGGGAAGACACCTTCGACGCCGACGGCTGGTACCACACCGGCGACCGTGGCTACATCGAGGACGGCGCCATCTACTTCCGAGGACGCATCAGCGAGATGATCAAGTCCGCCGGTGCGAACGTGGCGCCGCTCGAGGTCGAGACGGTCCTCGCCGGGTTTCCTGGCGTCGCGCAGGCGCACGTCTTCGGCATCCCGCACGCCTCACGCGGCGAGGAGGTGGTGGCCATCGTGGTTCCGACCTCGGGAGACGCGGTCGATCTCGAGGCCCTCCGCGCCCATGCACTCCGGGAGATCTCTTCTTACAAGGTGCCCACTCGGTTCCTCATCATCGACGGCGACGCCGTGCCGACGCTGCCGAGCGGCAAACCTGACAAGCGGACGATGCGCGCCCGGCTCCTCGATGGGTAAGCGAGCCAGTTCGCTCCTCGCGAGATATGGCGACCGTCGTCAGCCGTCGGACTACAGCTACTGATCATGGCCGTCCTGCCCGAGACCGAGCAGATCGTCGTCGACACCGTCCACGCCTTCGTCGACCGAGACATCAAGCCTCACGTCCGCGAGCTCGAACATGCCAACGAGTATCCGCACAAGATGATCGAGCAGATGAAGGAGCTCGGCATCTTCGGTCTGGCCATCCCGGAGGAGTTCGGTGGCACGGCGGTATCGACGCCCTGCTACGTGCACGTCACTGAGGAGCTCGCCCGCGGCTGGATGAGCCTCGCCGGGGCCATGGGCGGCCACACAGTCGTCTCGAAGCTGATCCTGGCCTTCGGAACGCCGGCCCAGAAGGCGCGATACCTGCCGCGCATGGCGACCGGCGAGGTACGAGCAACGATGGCCTTGACCGAGCCAGGCGGGGGATCCGACCTACAGGCAATGCGCACCGCCGCGGTCCAGGACGGCGGCGACTATCTGGTGAACGGATCCAAGATGTGGATCACGAATGCCCGCCGGTCACAGTTGATCGCGCTGATGTGCAAGACCGACCCCTCTGCTCAGCCGGCCCACCATGGGATCAGCATCCTGCTCATCGAGCACGGGCCTGGCCTCACGGTCTCCAAGGATCTCCCAAAGCTCGGCTACAAGGGCGTCGAGAGCTGCGAGCTGACGTTCGACGACTACCGCACGCCTGTCAGCTCCCTACTCGGCCCGACCGAGGGCCAGGGCTTCGCCCAGATGATGAAAGGCCTCGAGACCGGCCGCATCCAGGTCGCCTCTCGCGCCCTTGGTGTCGCTCGTGCGGCCTTCGAGGATGCCTTGCAGTACGCGCAGGAACGTGAGTCGTTCGGCAAGCCGATCTGGATGCACCAGTCGATCGGCAACTACCTCGCCGACATGGCCACCAAGCTCACCGCTGCCCGCCAACTCACGCTCTTTGCCGCCGAACGACTCGATGCCGGCCAGCGGTGCGACATGGAAGCGGGCATGGCCAAGCTCTTTGCGTCGGAGACGGCTATGGAGATCGCCTTGAACGCCGTCCGCATCCACGGAGGATACGGATACTCGACCGAATTCGATGTAGAGCGCTACTTCCGGGATGCTCCGTTGATGATCGTCGGCGAGGGCACCAACGAGATCCAACGGAATGTGATCGCGCGGCAACTCGTCGACCGCCAGGGATTGTCACAGTGACCACGCCGCATCCCAGCCACAACGTCAAGAGCCTCGCTCAGTCGCTGGCTTAGGCGGCCTCGAAGATGGCGGCCATGCCCTGGCCGCCGCCGATGCACATCGCCTCAAGCGCGTAGCGACCTCCACGACGAGTGAGCTCATGGAGCATCGTCGTCAGGATCCGCGCTCCGGTCGCGCCGATGGGATGACCGAGAGAGATGCCCGACCCATTCACGTTCAGTCGGTCACGGTCGTCCCATCCCCATCCCCGCAACACCGCGAGAACCTGCACGGCAAACGCCTCATTGAGCTCGACCAGGTCCATGTCGTCGAAACCCAACCCCGTCCGGCCGAAGAGCCTGGCGACTGCGGGAACTGGCCCGATACCCATCGTGGCTGGTTCGCATCCCGCCGCCGCCCAGCCGACAAGAAAGCCCATCGGTGACAGATCGAGGTCGGCGAGCCGGTCTTCGGCAACCACGAGGCAGGCAGCCGCCGCGTCGTTCTGCTGACTCGAGTTTCCTGCCGTCACCGTGCCACCCGGCATCAGCGGCGACAGCGCGGCCAGCCTCTCAGCCGTCGTATCGGGTCGGATCCCCTCGTCGCGCGCCACCACGATCGAATCGCCGCGCCGTTGCGGCACTTCCAACGACACGACCTCGTCATCGAAGCGCCCGGACTCCCACGCTGCTGCAGCCAGCACATGGCTTCGAACGGCGTACTCGTCTGCCAGGTCACGGGAGATCGAGTACTCCTTCGCCAGGTTCTCAGCTGTCTCGATCATCCCGGAGATCGGCCCGAACCGCCAAACAGGTTGCGATCGTTCGCGGCCGCGCTCCAGCCGGTCATGCATGCTGACCGAGCCGCTGCGGCTACCCCAGCGAACATCGGTGGAGTAGTACTCGATGTTGCTCATGCTTTCGACGCCACCCGCGAGGACGACGTCGGCAGCACCGGTCTGGACCATCATCGCTGCGGTCACGACTGCCTGCAGTCCACCACCGCACCGGCGATCGATCTGGAAGCCCGGTACCCCGACGGGCAAGCCTGCTTCCAGCGCGGCCCAACGGCCGATGCACGGCGTCTCCGAGTTCGCATATGACTGCGCAAAGGACACGTCCTCGACGAGAGCCGGATCGATGCCCGACCGATCGAGCACGGCCTGGACCACCGTGGCAGCCAGGCGCTCCACCGGCACTGGCCGAAGGCTGCCTCCGAAGACGCCAACCGGCGTACGAACCGGAGCAACTATCGCCGCACGTCTCATGACGCCGGTCCTCGATCACCTTCCATCGATTCAGCCTACGCAGCCCCTGATGGACGGCGACATCCGCACCATCAAGGCCGATTTCACTCGCGGCAACCGCTCCCCCGCGCTTAGGACACGAACAGCGGGGCGAAGTCGGTGATCTTCTGGTAGCAGCCGCAGCCCTTCTGCCACTGGATCGTGCGTTGGGCGTGCAGCCCGGAGTGATCGGCCGGGGTGAAGGTGACGCCCTGTCCGTAGGCCACGTTCATGTTGCGGATCTGCTCCATGGCGTGGATGAACGTCTGCACGGTGAGGTTCGGGCCGGCCAGCTCGAGGCCGCGGTGGAACAGCTCCATGGCCGAGCAGGCGGTGTTGAGCTTGACCCACGGCGACTTCCACGCCTGGTCAGGGGGTGCGCCCCAAGTCTTCACGTAGTTGTCGACGCATGCCTTCGTCTCTGGCGCGAACGTCGGGGTGTGGCCCATGTAGATGTGGGTCATGGCGTACATGCCGTCGACCGTCTCGGGCGGGTACACGCTTGCCGAGGTGTCATCGGTGGAGCTGCTGAGGTCGAACTCCATGTAGGTCGGCTTGTAGGCCTGGCTGTTGGCCTGGCGCATGAAGTTCGCTTGGGCCACCGCGTTGACGAGCATGACGGCCACGTCCACCCCCTTCGCCCGGAACTGCTGCACGGCAATGGAGTCCTCCGGCCCGGTGACCTGGCTGTCGGTGGTCACCTCAGCGACGACATTGCCTTGCACTGCCTTGAGCTCGTTCTTCAGAGCTCCTATCTGCCCGGCCATCGTCGTGGGGTAGTACAGACCGAGCTTCTTGCCCTGGATGAGGTTGCGGGAGACCATCCAGTGGGGCCAGTTCCGCATCATGCGCTCGACGGTCGGCGAGCCGGAGAAGTAATAGGGATAGTCGTCGCGAAGCAACTGTTCGTCCGTCGCGGCGTATTCGAAGACGACGAGCGGGGTGTGCTTCTCCTTGGTGATGCAGTCGCTGCCCACGCCGATCTGGTAGCCGGCGGCGACGCCGAACACCTTCTCGTCGTCGACCATCTTCGTGCAGGCAGCCCGCTGGGAGCTGGCGTCGGTGATGTTGTCGGTCGTCCACGCCGCCGTGATCTTGCGGCCGTAGACCACGTCGCGGCCGCTTCGCTGCCACCCGTCCAGGATGGACTTGAGGATCTTGCCGCCGTCGCCGACCTGGAACTGGGGCACCACGCCGAAGGCGCCAACATCGGGATGGATGTAGCCGAGCTTGATGCTGGTCGCCGTCACGCCCCTGGCGCTCGAGCCGCTGTTACCGGTCGGCCCGCCGCCGGCCGCAGCCGACGTGGCTTGGGAGGGACCGGTGGGGGCCGAGCTCGCCGGGCCCGAGGGCGCGCCTGTCGACCCACTCGCTGACGGGCTGGACGATCCGTAGGCCGGTGCCGGCGTCGTTGCTACCGGCCCGCCGACCGGCTCCGTCATGGCCGGGCTTGTGGCACTCGAGGCCGCCGTCTCGACCTGCGCGGCGGCGCCGGCCGCGCTCGCGCTGCCGCCAGGGTCATCGTGGTTGACGAGGTTCATGCCCAATGCGCCGACGACGATCCCGACGGCAGCTGCCAGCGCGGTGTTGGCGCGGGCGAGGCGGCGAACTGGTGAGGTCATCGGTTCCACGGGTGCTCCTTGGTCCTGGACGGGCTCATGAGGCGGTCTCCCCGAAGAAGACCGAGCGGACGAGGTCACCTCGTTCGAGCAGGCCCTCGGTTGGGCCCGAGAAGCGGAACTCGCCCTTCTCCATGAAATAGGCGTGGTCGGTGATGGCAACCGCGACGTTGAGCGACTGCTCGACGACGAGCAGGGTGGTGCCGCGGGCGACGATCTCGTCGACCATGCGGAGGATCTCCTGCATCACGATCGGCGCCAGCCCGAGCGAGAGCTCGTCGATCATGAGCAGCTTGGGCCGGGCGATCAGGGCGCGGGCTACAGCCATCATCTGCTGCTCGCCGCCGGAGAGGGTCCCTGCCTTCTGCCCGCAGCGCTCGCCGAGAATCGGGAACATCTCCAGGGCCGAGCCCAGGCGCTCCTCGACCAGCCCTCGATCCCGAAGGAACGGATAGGCGGCCAGCCGTAGGTTCTCTTGCACGGTCAGGGTCGGAAAGGTCGCCTGCCCTCCGGCAACGAGGAGGAGGCCATGGCCCGCTCGCTCGTGCGGCGGCAGATGGGTGATGTCGTGCCCGTCGAACTGGACGGTCCCGTGGTTCTTCGTCGGCATGGCCAGCCCGGCGATGACCTTCAGCAGGCTCGACTTGCCGGCCCCGTTCGTCCCCAACAGCGCGATGCGACTCCCGAGCGGTACCTCGAGGCTGACATCGAACAGCACCTGCACCGGTCCGTACGACATGGAGACTTGGCGGACCTCGAGCAGCGGTCGCGGAGCGGTCGTCGTCATTATGGCGTCCCGGCTCGTAGCGGGGTCCGGCGGCGGGGTTTCGCCGGCGCCGTGCCCGATCGACCGATCGTCCGCTCGTCGGTGCCGAGATACGCAGCGACGACGAGCGGGTCGTGCCGCACGTCGCTCGGGGATCCCTCGGCGATCACCTCGCCTGCTGCCAGGACGTACATCCGGTCGGCGAGGCTGCTGAGCATCGGCAGGTCATGGTCGATGACCAGCACGGTCGCGTCGAGATGGTCACGCACCTCTCGCAACACGGGCACGAACGCCTCGACCTCGCGCTGGGCAATGCCTGCCATGGGCTCGTCGAGGAGGATCACATCGGCGCCGAGGGCGATGATGCAGCCGAGCTCGGCCACCCGGCGGGTGCCCGTCGACAGCTCGGCCACGCTGCGACGGCTGAATGGCCCCAGGCCCAGGAGCTCCACCAGCTCCTCGGCGCGTACCTCCTTGCGCCACTCGGCCAAGCGGGCAGGAGGCAGGCCGAGCAGGGATGGCACTGTCTCCGACGGCTCCTCCCGTTCGAGGGCGACCTTCAGTGCGTCGACCAACGAGAGCTGGTCGAACAAGCGGGCTTGCTGGAACGAGCGGCCGAGGCCAGCCCGGGCTCGTTGCTCGGGCCGGAGCCGGGTGATGTCGTAGCCGTGCAGGAGCACGTGGCCATGGTCGGGCCGGAGCTGCCCGGACAGGATGTCGAACAGGGTCGTCTTCCCGGCGCCATTGGGGCCGACCAATCCGACGATCTCACCTGGGGCGGCGTGGATCGACGCTCCCCGGAGGGCCACGTTCCCCCCGAAGGAAACGGTGACCTCACGGGCCTCGAGGGCCGGCACCGGGCCGTCGGCCCCAGCGATCGCGGTCCGGGGCTCCGAGCGGGGCGGGAGCGGCGTGCGCGCGACACCCTGTTGGCGGTCGCTGGCCGACACCTCGTCGATGGGCTCGCCGGTGAGCCGGGTCACGACCCAGTCACGGATGCGGAATGCCAGGCCGGCGAGACCGGATGGGAGCAGGAGGAGGACGACGACCAGCCCGAGGCCCGATGACAGGAGCCCCCAGTTGGCACCGAGCAGATAGGGGATTCCTCGCACCCATGCCGCACCCAGGACCGCGCCGGTCACCGTGGTGATGCCACCGAAGATCGCCATCGTCACCAAGGCGATCGACTGCTCGGGACCGAAGCTCGTGTTCGGGTTGAAGCTCACCAGGAGATTGCCGAAGAGATAGCCGGCGATGCCGGCGATGAAGCCGGACAGGACGAAGGCGAGCAGCTTCACGTGTCGGGGCGACAGCGACAGCGTGGCCGCATGGGGCTCGTTGTCGCGGACCGCGATCATGGCCCGCCCGATGCCCGAGCTTCGGAGCCGGGCGACAAACGCGCTGACGACCACCAGCATGGCGAGGCACAGCCAGTAGTAGTTGCGCTCCCGGCTGAAGTCGATGCCGCCCCACCTGAACCTGGGAAGGCCGACGGACGTGAAGACGAAGCCGCGCTGCGGCCGCAACCACGGCTGGCTGAACAGCCAGCGCTGCGACGCCAGGGCGAAGCTCAGCGTGGCCACGGCGAGGAACAAGCCGCGGACCCGGAGCGCGGGGATGCCGATGACGAGCGCAGCACCAGCGCTGGCGAGGCCGGCGTAGAGCATGGCGATCCACGGCGGATAGCCCAGTGACACGAGCTTCGATCCGACCAGGGCACCGAGACCGACGAAGGTGAACTGGCCAAGCGAGACCTGGCCGGCGAAACCGGTGAGGATGACCAGCGACAGGCCCATGATGGCGAAGATCACGACGCTCGACAGCAGCACCTGCTGGCTGTTGGGCAGGCCGAGGGGCGCGAGAGCAGCTATCGCGATGAGCGCGATCATGAAGCCGCGTCGCGCCCACACGACCTGGGGCATCCGTGCGAGCCGCGGCGGCAGGGTGCGGATGGCACCGGCCAGGGCCCATGAGCTTCCCTCGCCGCCCCGAGCTCCGCGGCCGAGGTCGCGATAGATCGCCAGGCTGCCGATGACGATGACGAGCAGGATCAGCTCGAGGAGGCCGCCGGTTGGATAGTTCCACAGCACCAGCAGCTCGACCACGCCGATCGCCACCCCGCCGAGAAACACGCGAGGCAGGCTGGACAGACCGCCGAGCAGGGCCGCCGCCAGGGCCCGCACCATCAGCGACGGCCCGACGGCGGCCTGGGCCTGGAGCGGCTGCGTGGGGCCGACGAGGATGGCCGATGTGGCAGCCAGGAGAGCCGCCACGATCCACACCGTCGAGGCCACTCGATGGACGGGGACACCGAGGAGTGAGGCGCAGTCGCTGTTCTCGGCGACCGCCCGACTCGCCAACCCGAGACGGGTCCGGTTGAGGAAGAGAGTCACCGCGGCCGCTGCCAAGGGCGCCACGATCAGGATCAAGACGTGGCCGGGGGTGAGTCGGAGGTTGCCGACCGAGAACCGCCAGCTGACCGGGGTCGGATAGGCGCCGTTGCCCAGAGCGCCGTGGCGAGGGATGAGCAGGTTGGCAAGGAACAGCAGCTGCGAGACGCCGACGGTGGCCACGAGGACGATCAATCGGGGCGAGCGCTCGAGCCGCCGGATGACCAGGAACTCGGTCGCCGCCCCCGCGCAGACCGCGGCGAGGAGGGCCAGCGGTAGAGCCGCCCAGTAGCTCCACCCGTGGCCGAGGACGAGGATCGGGATGATCACCGCCGGCAGCGCCCCAACCTCCCCATGGGCGAAGTTGATGACCCGCGTCGTCTTGTAGATGAGCGTGAGGCCCACGGCGAGCAGCCCGTACGTGAGGCCGGTGAGCAAGCCGAGCATGACGATCTCGCTCGGCACCTGGAAATCGATCCCGGGAATGCGGAGGACAGCGACGAGGTCCACGATGCTCATCGCTCCCGCCCCGGGCGGTTGACGAAGGGCGACCGCTCCCGCCAGCACCCACAATCGACGGCCCAGGCCAGGACGGCCGTCTGGGTCGGACCCCACCTCGCTGTCGGGCGGGGCGCGAGGTCCGATGTCAACGGCGACGGGCCGCGCACCTCGCGCGCCGCCGCCGGCACACTCGCACCCCGAGCGACAGCAGTGGCGATGGCGCCGGCCAGGACGGTGTTCTCGCACCAGAGGTACGAGGTCACCGATGCCGCCCGCCGCCGCTCGCATGACGCCTGGGTCGGTGTCACGCCGTGGGTCGATCGGTACCAGGGCACCCGGACGGCGGTGTAGGCGAGGCCGTCGAAGCCAGGTGGGTACGCGGCGTTGACGACGGCATCGGCGGCGTCGGCCACGACGTACCGGGTCCCCGGGTTGAGCACTGTGGCCTGCGCGACCCAGAGGGCCTGCAGCTGGGCCGGCAGGGCGAAGACCACGCTCCTGGCACCGGCGCCCGACACCTGCAGCACCGCTCCGGTCACCGCGGTGGGATCGTCGACCTCGACAGTGGCCACGACGTCGACGCCCGCGGCCCGCATGCGGGGCAGGGCCTGATCGACGATGGCGCGGCGATCGGATGTCGTCACCACCGCGACCCGATCACTGAGGTAGCCGGTGGGACGCAGGACGGAGGCGAGCTCGGCAAGGCTGTCGTCGACGGCGACCCGCGTCGAGAGCAGTACGCCCTTTCCGTCGGCGCGGCTGCCGTGCTCGTCGTAGGCGATGACGGCCTTGCCCAGCCGCAAGAGGCAGCTCGTGACCTCATCGGGGAGGCCATCACCCGTGAGGATCAGGTCACCGGCGGCCGCCAGGTCGCTGCACAGCGACCGACGGTCATCGACCGTGACCGCGCTCCACTGGAGGTTTGTCGCACTCAGGAACGCCGACGCATCATCACGGTCTTCGGGTCGAACGGCCGCGACCACCTGCACGGACACGGGGCCGGCACCGGCGGCCGACGCCCCGATGGATGCGGGCGTGACGATCGGATGGGCGCCTGGTCCGGTCACGACGACCGGAGGCAGCGTCGGCGCCAGCGGTGCTGGCAAGGATGGCGTCGGTGCCGCCATGGCCAGGGGGAAGTCAGACGAGGCGGGCGCAACTCGGTCGGACCCAGCGATCGATGAGGCGGGCGTCCCCACACTGCCGATTGCGAGCGCGAGGGTCAGGGCCAGCGCGGCCGTCCATCGTTGGCCCGGCGACATCGACCGGACCGGGCGACTCATGCCGCGCACGACTCGAAGGACCGCGCGTTCCCCCATGCGGTCGTCTGAATTCGACCCCGGGAACCGTCGGTCCTGCTCCAGCGGACATCGTCCGCGGTTCAGGCCCACGCGCGGATGAGAAACGCGTTTTCAGTCGAGCGGTTGCACGTGCCTCGCCAGCCGTCGATGATCCCTGGGACCAACGGGATTCGAGAGGCGCTGTCGACCGCCACGACCGCTGACTCGAACGGCTGGTTGCCCCTCACAAAGGAGTTGTGGATGCCCGACCTCCTGCCTCTCACTGTCGAGGAGGTGCTCACGACCACTCGCAGCGTGCGAAAGCGGCTGGATCTCGAGCGGCCCGTCGAGCACGAGGTCATCGAGCAATGCCTCCGCATCGCCATGCAAACCCCGAGCGGCTCGAACCGACAAGCATGGCAATGGCTGTTCATCGAGGACCCGGCCATCAAGCAGAAACTCGCCGATATCTACCGCAAGCAGTTCGACGTCACCTATCGGGTCACGCCGGTCGGCGCCTATGACGATCCGAAGACCCAAGCTCAAGCCGTGCGCCGCCGAGAATCGGCGGTATGGCTCGCCGATCACTTCGAAGACGTTCCTCTCATCATGATCCCGTGCCAAGCCGGTCGCGTCGATGGCGCGGGCGTCGGCGAGCAAGCCGGCTTCTGGGGATCACTCCTGCCTGCTGTCTGGAACTTCATGCTTGCCCTACGAACCCGCGGACTGGGCTCCGCGTGGGTGACGATGAACCTCGCCAGACCCGAGGGCGAGCGCGAGACCGCAGAAGTCCTCGGGATCCCGTACGAGACCTACACCCAGGCCGGCATGTTCCCGATCGGCTACACGAAGGGCACGGACTTCAAGCCCATCCCCACGCCGGAGGTCTCCGCCGTGCTGCATTGGGACCGCTGGTAGGAATCGTGAACTCCCACGTGGATGCCAACGGAGCTGTGCAGCCTCGTCGTGGACCAGTTGTCACCGGCCAAGCTCACGGACGAGCAGTTCGAGCCGATGGCTGACGACGCGCGCGTCGAGGCGATGCTCGATACCTATGAGATCCGCGACCTCGCCCAGCGCTACGCCGTGGGCGTGTCGTTCGGCGACGTCGATGCGATCGCCGAGTTGTTCGACCCCGAGGTCGACAACGGTGCGTTTGGCCCGGGCCGCGAGGGCACGCGCAGGTTCTACGAGAACTTCTTCCGAACCGCACGCGCCGGAGGGCATGCTCAGCTCATCGTGGGCACGCACCAGGTCGACCTGCTCGGCGGGGATGTCGCCGCGGGTGTCGTGTTCACACGGTCGTGGAGTGGCAGCTCGGAGAAGGGATGGGGCGACACGATGGTCGTCTACTTCGACACCTACCGGAAGCGCGACGGCCGTTGGGGCTTCGTGCACCGCAAGGAGACGATCCACGCCGCCATGCAGCCGCACACCGACGAGCTCGACCTCGGGGATAGCGCCGCCGCGACCGGCCGAAACCCCCTACCGCGAGCGTGGGAGTACTGGGACCGGTGGAAGGACAAGCTGGCAACTGGTGCGATCGGCCGTGAACGGACGGATTGACCCGACGTCCGGTCGGCGGGTGGCACACGACGCCAGCGACCACAACCGCCACATGTGGTCGATCTGTGGCCTGTAGCTCGGAGTCTGAGCGCGACTCGCACATCGCGAGCTTCTGACCAGCGCATTCGGGTGGAGGTGAGCGGATTCGAACCGCCGACTTCTACGTTGCGAACGTAGCGCTCTGCCAACTGAGCTACACCCCCGAAGGGGCCGTCAGCTTAGTGGGCGACCCTGGAGCGACTTTCGGGCCAACCCGCGATGGATGGTCGGCAGATCTGTCGACGATTCGTCGCGGGTTCGGCGGTGGTGAGGAAGTAGGTCAGCTGCCGGAGCGGCGGAGCAGGAGGGCGGGCTCGGGACCGATCATGCCTCGCTCGGGGAGGTAGTGGACCTTCATCTCCCGCTCGGCGGCGTTGGTGCGGACCCGGGCGAGCACGCCCAGGTAGGCGACGAAGAGGACGTCGAGCACGAGGTGGAGGCCGAGCATGACCCGCAGGGCCGGGATCAGGCCGAGGAGCAGCGAGCCGGCCATGCCGGCGAGGAGGCCGAAGACGACGTCACGGCGGCGCTTGGCGGCGCTGGTCCGGCGAGCGGGGCCAGCCGACGGGCCGGCCAGGAACGACTGCGAGCGGCCCACCCGAGCGGCGGGGCGGCCCCAGGCAGCAGGCGCGGCCCGCTCCAGAACCGACAGTTGTGTCCGAAATGCGCCGATGGAGTCGGCCGGCGTCTTCTCCGCCCGAGCCCGCACGACCTGCGGGATCAGGAACACCGCCCACACAACAGCGAGGATCAGCAGGACCACAAGCGACACGCTCCGCCTCGTCTTCTGTCAGGACCGTACCGACCGGTTTGGGCCGGTCGGTGGATGGTCGGTGGGCTACGGGGTGGATTTCGTTCGGACGACGAACGTTGCGTTTGTACTACGGACCCGTGTCGGGGGCAACCTGGGGGCAGGCCGAGCAGCCCCTCAGATGGCGTCGAGCTCGGGGGCCTTGCGGTACGTCCCCGAGCGCCCACCGGTCTTCTCCCAGAGGGTGAGGTCACCGATGGTCATCGACCGGTCGGCCGACTTGCACATGTCGTAGATCGTCAGCGCCGACACCGAGCAGGCAGTGAGCGCCTCCATCTCGACGCCGGTGCGGTCGACGGTGTCGACCTGGGCTTCGACCTCGATGTACGCGTCGTCGATGGTGAAGTTCACGAACACCGAACCGATGGTGAGCTGATGGCAGAGCGGGATCAGGTCGGGCGTCTTCTTTGCTGCCTGGATCCCGGCTACCCGGGCCACTGCCAGCACGTCGCCCTTGGTCACGGCGCCCCGGGCAACCAGCGCCGTCGTCTCCGGCTGCATGTACACCCGGCACTTGGCGATGGCCCGCCGGTGGGTGGGCTCCTTCGGCGTGACGTCGACCATGCGGGCCCGGCCCAGCGGATCGAGATGCGTGAGCCCACGGTCTGACATGGGCGATCAGTCTACGGCAGGGCGCCCGTCGGCCTTGCGGCCGGAAACTATCCGCCGATCTGGCTCATGCTCCGCGGCGGCTGGACGAAGGTCACCGAGCCGATGGCGTGACCGGCCCACTTGCCGGCAACGCAGGTGGCCATGGCTGCGGCCAGGTCGTCGTCGGAGCCACCCGATCGGAGCAGCGCCCGCAGGTCGGTCTCGTCGATCGAGAAGAGGCACGAGCGCAGCTTGCCGTCGGCGGTGAGCCGGATCCGGTCGCAGCTCGGGCAGAACGGAGCGGTCACGCTCGGGATCACGCCGACCCGGCCGCGGCCGTCGGCGTAGGCATAGGTCTCGGCCGGCTCGCTCCCCCGCGCCTGGGGCACGAGGTCGTGCACGGCGCCGATCGTCTCGATGATGCGCTCGCCGCTGACCACCGACGCGCGTTCCCACGTGTGGCCACCGTCGAGCGGCATGAACTCGATGAAGCGGACCTCGACGCCCCGGTCCCGACCGAGCTCGGCGAAGTCGAGGATCTCGTCGTCGTTGATGCCTTCCATGCACACGACGTTGACCTTCACCGGGTCGAACCCAGCCTCGATGGCGGCGTCGAGCCCGTCGAGGACGCTGTCGAGCTCGTCGCGGCGGGTGAGCTCGAGGAAGCGATCGGCCCGCAGCGAGTCGAGCGAGATGTTGACCCGGCGGAGGCCCGCAGCACGCAGGTCATGGGCAAGCGACCGGAACGTGGCCCCGTTGGTGGTCATGGCCAGGTCGGCGCCGAGAGCCGCCAGTTGCTCCACCAGCACGGGTAGGCGGTGGCGCACCGTCGGCTCGCCGCCCGTGAGGCGGATCGAGTCGACGCCGAAGTGCTCGACGGCGACCCGCGCCACCCGGGTGATCTCCTCGAAGGTGAGGATCTCCTCGCGCGGCATCCACACCATGCCCTCCTCGGGCATGCAGTAGGTGCAGCGGAAGTTGCAACGATCGGTGATCGAGATCCGCAGGTCGCGGTGCACGCGCCCGAAGGAGTCGACGAGGGGGACAGCCATGCTGCCCCCAAGGTTAGGGGCCTGACCCCAGCTCAGGGCCAGGCGAGCAACATGGTGCGGACGGTGCCACCGGCGGGGACGCCTTCACCGTCGGGCAGGACGGCCAGCGCGTTGGCGTTGGCCAGGCCGGCCAGCTGGTGGGAGCCCTGGCCCCCGGCCGAGCGCACCGTCCAGGTGCCGTCGACGGCAAGGCTGGCCACCACCCGGTTGAAATGGATCCTGCCGTCCCGAGCCCGGCGCAGGTCGTGCGCGGCGAGCGCCGGCACCTCGGCCCGGTGCAGCTCGTGGTGGCCCGCCATCTGCCGCAGGAGAGGCCGGGCGAACAGCTCGAACGAGACCATGGAGGAGACCGGGTTGCCAGGCAGCCCGACCACCGGCACGCCCTTCACGACCCCGGCCGCCAGGGGCTTCGCCGGCTTGATGTCGATCTGCATCCAACGCATGTCGCCGATGCGATCGAGCACGACCTTCACGTAGTCGAGGTCGCCCATCGACACGCCGCCGCTGGTCAGCACCAGATCGCACTCGGCGACGGCCCGCTCGATGGCGGCGGTGACCTCGGGCTCGTTGTCGCGCGCGATCCCGAGATCGACGCCCTCGAAGCCCGACTGGGCGACCACGGCCAGCAGGGCCGGGCGGTTCGACTCCCTGATCTGGCCCGGCCGCAACGGCGCGTTGCCCTCGACCAGCTCGTCACCGGTCGACAGCACGCCCACACGAGGCCGCGGCCGCACCAGCACCCGCTCGATGCCGACACTGGCGAGCACGCCGAGATGGCCGGGCGTGAGCGCCACACCTTCCGCGACCACGACATCGCCAGGCTCGAGGTCGTCGCCGGCGGGCCGCACCGACATGCCGACGGGCACTTCGACCTCGATCGTCACCAACGCGCCGTCGTCGGACGTCGACGTGCGCTCCACCATGACGATCGCGTCGGCACCCTCGGGCATCGGCGCGCCGGTCATGATCCGAAGGGCCTCGCCGGCGCCCACAGCCCTCTCGGATGCGGCACCGGCGGCAAGCATCCCGATCACCTGCAGCGTGACCGGCGCGCCAACGGTGTCGGCCGCCCGTACCGCATAGCCGTCCATCGCCGTGTTGGCGAACGGCGGGACGGCCTCGCCCGCTCGCACTTCGGCTGCGGTGACGAGGCCGAGGGCGTCGGCCAGCTCCACCTCGATCGGCGCCAGCAGGCCAGCGAGGCCGAGCACGTACGACTGCGCCTCAGCAAGGGTCGCCACTACAGACCATTCTCCTTGACGAACGCCGACAGGAAGGCGCGAAAGGCGGGCCCGATGTCCGGGCGGTCGGCCGCCAAGGCCACCGCCGCCTCGAGGAAGTCGAGCGGCGTGCCCACGTCGAACCGGCCCTTCTCGAAGACTGCCGCGTAGACCGGCTCTCGCTCGATCAGGAGGGAGATGGCGTCGGTGAGCTGTATCTCGCCGGCCTTGCCTGGCGCCACCCGCTCGAGGCACTCGAAGATGGTCGGGCTGAACACGTACCGACCGGTGGCGATGAGATTCGACGGGGCATCGGCAGGATCGGGCTTCTCGACGATGCCCTTCAGCCGAAGTAGCGCGTGGGCGACGGGCTCCGGCTCGACATCGGCGACCCCGTAGGCGCCGACGTCTTCCTTGGCAACCTCTCGGAAGGCGACGACTGATCCACCGTGCTCGCCGTGGGCGGCGATCATCGTCTTCATCAGGGCGGCGTCGTCGACCATCAGCTCGTCGGGGAGCAGCACCGCGAACGGCTCGTCGCCGACGAAGGCCCTCGCCACCGACACCGCGTGGCCGAGGCCGAGCGCCTGGCCCTGGCGCACGTAATGAAGGCGAGCCAGATCGGCGATGCTGCGAACGTGCTCGAGCGACTCGAGCTTGCCACCCTCCTCCAGCTCGCGCTCCAGCTCGGGCGCTCGGTCGAAGTGGTCGGCGACGGCTCTGGTGACCCGGCCGGTCACCACCAAGATGTCGGTGATGCCGGCGGCAACGGCCTCTTCCACGACGTACTGGATGGCCGGCCGGTCGACGAGCGGCAGCATGGCCTTCGGTTGCGCCTTGGTGGCCGGCAGGAATCGCGTGGAGTTGCCACCGGCGGGGAGCACGGCCTTCCGAACGGGCTTGGTCGTCATCTGGGCGCAGCTCCCGTGTCGTTGTCGTGGCGACCGACCGCCGGCCGTACGCAATTCTTGCCTGCCCTCTTGGCCTCGTAGAGCGCGGCGTCGGCCGCGGCCAGCAACGTCGCCGGTCCCGAACCGTTGTACGGGTGGCAGGCGACGCCCGCCGACAGCGTGATGCTCACCGGTCCAGCCTCGGTCGTCACCGGCTCGGCCGCCAACTCGGCCCGCACCTTCTCGGCCGCCAGCACGGCGCCGGCGCAGTCGGTGTGGGGCAGCACCATCACGAACTCCTCGCCACCGAGGCGCGCCACCAGGTCGACCTCCCGGGTGTGGCTCATCAGGCGGTTGGCCGTCTCGATCAGCACGGCGTCACCAGTCCCGTGACCGAACGTGTCGTTGACCCGCTTGAAGTCGTCGAGGTCGACCATCACGATCGAGAACTCCTCGCCGAAGCGAGTGGCACGCTCCAACTCCTGGGTCACCCGGAGCTCGAACTGGCGCCGGTTCCAGAGCCCGGTCAGGCCGTCGGTGAGCGAGAGGCGACGGGCCTCCTCGTGGAGGAACGAGGCATCGATGGCGGCACCCGCCTGCCGGGCGATCTCGGCGGCATCGGTCACGTCGCTCTCGCCGAACTCGGCATCGGGCCGGGTGCGGTAGAGCGCCAACACCCCGTAGAGGCGGCCCGCGGCGACCAGCGGCACGGCCAGCGCTGAAGTAGCCGCCGGCTCGGCCGCCGCCGGGTGCACGGCGGCCGGTGGCCACCGGGTTGGGTCGCGATGCTCCGCCACCCAGCCACTGAGTCCCTCGCCAGGTGCGATGCGCCGATCGATCGAGTCGGGCGCGCCCTGCTCGGCCCTCGCCACCAGGAACGCCCCGAAGTCGCGCCAGAAGACGGCTGCGTCGGCCGCCACCATCGTGCACGCGGCATCGAGCACCACACCCACCAAGGCCGAGCGGTCGTCGGTGGCGCCGAGCGCCTGGCCGAGCCGCAGGAGCGCGCCCCGGAAATCGTTG
>JAEKLB010000182.1 GCA_019510095.1 Acidobacteriota bacterium
GCTCGACACACAGATCGAGGTCACCGAGGCGCACCGACATGTTGGCGGCGATGGTCATCCCGACCCCCTGCGGAACGGCGCGCCGAACCACTGATCCCGGAGCGCGGCGAGGACGGCGACGGCCACGACCATCAGGACGAGCGACAGCACCAGCGCTGCGTTCGAGTTGGACTCGAGTGCCAGATAGACCTTGAGGGGTGCCGTCTGCGTCGTACCCGGGAGATTGCCGGCGAAGGTGATGGTGGCGCCGAACTCACCGAGCGCCCGCGCCCACGTGAGCACGGCGCCGGCCATGACCGCCGGGCGCACCGCCGGCAACGTCACGCGACGAAACGCGTACCAGCGCGAGGCGCCGAGCGTGCGGGCGGCATCCTCCTGCGCCGGATCGAGCGCGCGCAACGCCGCCTCGACCGTGACGATGAAGAACGGCATGGCGACGAAGGTCTCGGCCAACACGACGCCGGGGGTCGTGAACGCCAGCCGCCAGCCGAACCACCGATCGAGGTACTGGCCGACCACGCCGAGCCGGCCGAAGGCGAACAGGAGGGCCACACCCCCGACGACCGGCGGGAGGATCATCGGCAGGATCAACACCGACCGCACCAGCTGACGTCCCGGAAGCTCGCTCCGCGCCAGCACCCACGCGATGGGTATCCCCAGCGCCACCGCGATGACGGTGGCGCTCACCGAGCACACCGCTGACAGGCGAAGGGCGGCCCGAACGTCGGCGTCGCCAAGGACGGCTCCAATGTCTGACCACGGCGTGCGCCACACCACCGCGAACAGGGGCGCGACGAACAAGGCGGCACCCGCCGTCGCCACCAGCACGACCGGGAACGGCGGGCGACGGGAGACACCACGGGCCCGGCGAACGGCGCTCGACACCTGGGCAACCTAGCCGCCGAAGCCGCTGCTAGTCAGCATGTGACTATCGTGTGCCGATGCCTCGCCGCCCGACCCTGGCCTCGCTGGCCGTGCTCGCCGTTCCGATCCTCGGCGTCGCTGCTGCCGTCGCATTGCGAGGGTCCGGATCTACGACCGCGGATCCAGGAGTCACCGGAACGGTCACCGTGTTCGCGGCGTCCTCGCTCACCGACGTGTTCACCGACATGGGAAAGCGCTTCGAGGATGCCCACCCGGGCGCCAACGTCGTCTTCAGCTTCGCGGCGTCCTCGACGCTGGCCGCGCAGGTGAACCAGGGCGCCCCGGCTGACGTGCTGGCTACGGCGGACGAGGACTCGATGCAGACGGCCAGCAAGGCGGGAAGCACCGCCAATCCCACGCGGTTCGCCCGGAACATCCTCCAGGTCGTCGTCCCCACGGGCAACCCGAAGTCGCTCACCGGCATCCACGACCTCGATCGAGTCTCCTATGCCCTCTGCGACCAAGCGGTTCCCTGTGGGAAGTACTCGGCCCTGGCCTTGAAGAAGAACGGCATGACACCCCATCCGAGGTCGTACGAGACCAACGTGAGGAACGTGCTCGCCCGGGTCATCAGCGGCGAGGTCGACGCTGGGATCGTGTACCGCACCGATGTGATTGCGACGAAGGGATCGGCGACCGGCGTCGACATCGCCGACGCCGACGACCCCGACCTGCAGAACATCTATCCGATCGCCGTGGTGAACGACACCAAGAACAAGAACACGGCGCAGGCCTGGGCCGACTACGTCACCTCGGCCGCTGGCCAGCGGGTGCTGGCCTCCTACGCCTTCCTCCCCGCACCGCGGTAGGAGCGCGGTTCAGAGGGCGTCGAGGAAGCGCAGTGCCGCGACGCTCGATTCGACGCGCCAGCGCAGCAGGACCGCGTCGAACCGCTCGGCCCCGGCCAGCTGCACGTTGAGCTGCTGGGAAATCGTGGCCAACTCCTCGCGCTGGCGCCGGATCAACGCTGACTGATCACCATCGACGCGGTCGAGCAGCAAGAGCTTCACGAGGAACTCCGTGCGCATGTCACGCACGTGGGCCACCGGCGTCGCGAGCCAGGAGGCAGTGAGGCGCCGGCCAGCAGGAGTCACCTTCATCATCATCCGTTGCGGCCCGCGCGCGCTGGGCGCCAGCCCTGTCTCCCGGATCAGCCCCAGCTCGGTCAGTCGGGCGACAGCGCGGTAGACGAGCGCCCGCCGCACCGTCCACACGGCGCCCACCGCGCCCTCGGGCGCGAGCAGCTGGGCCAATGCCCATCCATGCGTCGTGTCCTCGGCGACGAGCGCCAGCACGACGCGCTCGGTCAGCGGCAGGTCGGCAGGAGGCGCGGTCAGAAGCCCAGGTCGCGAAGAGGGGCGTCGATGGCACCCGACACCTGCTGGACCGCCGGCACCAGCTTGTCGTAGTCGAGCCCGGCGAGATACCCGTCGATGAGGCGGTGGTAGTTGCCGATCATGCCCTCGACCTGGTTCGACAAGCGCATGTACTCGAAGCCCTTGGTGTGCAGGCCCTTCTGCTGCTTGGGCAGGTTTGAGTAGTCCTGGCCCGGGATCGGCGGCCAACGAGGATCGTCGGGAGGCATCGGTGTCGGGCGTGGCGGCCGGGGCGGCTCCTCGTCGGGTGCGTACCGCTTGAGCGACCAAAGCTCGAAGAGACACGTCTCCGGACCGGTCGGCCGGATGCGGTACGACGACGCGCTGCTGTACGTCGGCAACAGGAAGAAGTGGGGGAAGCAGTAGTTGACGCCCGAGGTCAAGCCGTTGTCGAAGATGAAGTTGAGGTCGGGCATGTTCTCGCCCCGCCCGCGGTGCCACGCCATCACGGCGTCATTCAGCGCGTGCCTCCAGGTGACGTTGGCGAGCATGGGGTCGGCGGGGAGCTCGAGGTCGCGCAGGCCCTCCGCGATGCGCACGTCGTCTGCGTGCGTCATGCCCGCCATGCCGTCGCTGATCAGTTGCATGAAGTGGATCTGCATGTCGATGAAGGCCCGGGAGTCGACCGTTCCTGCCGCTGCGGCAGCCCGGATCTGCGCCGATTGGGTCGCCGATGGGCCGTCACCCATCGCCTTGTAGATGGCGCTGCCATTGCGCGCCCGCCCACCCGCCGGCAGCAGCTGCGGGTGGGTCTCCATCACGTGGTAGCCCTCCATGAAGGCCTCCATGGCGAGCTTCCAGTTGGTCGGTAGCGCGCACGAGACCCACCACTCCGCCCGGAGGTCCTCGACGTGCCACGTGTCGTGGAACGACGCGAACGGCTCGATCGACTCTCGGAGCGAGGGCGCGTGTTCGTCGAGGTTGATGAACGCCTGCCCACCCCAGGTCTCGCACCGAACCTCGCGCAGGCCGAGGTCAGCCGGATCGCGGTTGGCCTCGTCGAAGAGGTCGGGTTGGTAGAGAAAGGTGTTGGCACCGTCGAGGCCCCAGCACCAGCCGTGGAACGGGCAGGTGAAGCCGCTCTGGCAACTGCCGCGGTCCTCCACCAGCTTGACCCCGCGGTGGCGGCACGCGTTGTTGTAGGCCTTGACCGTGTTGGCGTCGACACGGACCACGATCACCGACTGGTCGAGGATCTCGTACTCGACGAAATCGCCGGGCTTCTCGATCTCCTCGAGCCGGCAGGCCATCTGCCACACCCTCGGCCACAGCAGCTCGCACTCCATGGCGTAGAACTCGGGGTCGTAGTAGCGGCGGGACGGAACCCGATCGGGCCGAGTCATCGCGTAGGGCACCGAGAGGGCCGCCTTGCCTCGCTCAACCGTGGTCATCGCATCCCCCACTCTCCCGGACGAAGCCAGTCGTCCCGAACGGTAGGCGATCGGGCCACGAGGCGACGCTCCATCCGGCCGGGGCTGCCGTGGGGTTGTGTCGCCGCCGTCCGATCGGGGCAGATACGCGGCCAGCCTCGGCGGGGCGGGTCCCGGCGTGGGACCCGCCGGTTGGTCAGTGCCTTGTTGCCCTGCATGTGACGACAGGCACAGTTGGTGGTAGAACTAGGACAGACACCCGAAATCGGATGTCCCGAAGCAAGGGGAACAACGAGTGACACAACACCGAGGTCGGCTCATACTGCGCGCGACCGCTGTCGCCGCCCTAGCGGGGCTGCTGCTGGCCGCCTGCGGGGGGGACGACGGCAAGAGCACCGCAAGCAAGACCGGCAACAAGGCAACAACCACGGCGGTCGAGGAGTCGACCTCGAGCACCGACACCACCGACACCACGCTGGCCGCCGGCGAGACCACGACGAGCTTCGACAGCACTGGCTCAACCCTGCCCGGCGGCACGCCGACCACCAGCCGGCGGGTCACGACGACCACGGCGAAGTCCCGGGGCACGACCACCACGGCGAAGCGCGGCGGTGGAGCGACCACGACGACCGCCAAGCCCTCGAACACCAACAAGGGCATCATCAAGATCGGCGTGCTCACCAGCGAGGTCAACAGCCGTGGCCAGGCCCTGGCGCCCGAGGGCAAGCAGATGGGCCAGACGTGGGTCGACGAGACCAACGCCGCCGGCGGCATCAACGGCTACAAGTTCGAGCTCGTCTACAAGAACGTCAACGGCGACTCGTCCCGCGCCTTGCAGGCCCTGAAGGACATGGACAAGGCCGGCGTCGTCGCCTTCACCGAGGGCGATGCTTCGGTCATGCCCGCCATCCGTGACTACATGAGCCAGGCCAACCTGCCGGTGATCGGCGGCCAGCCGTACACCAACGAGTTCGACTGGCACCCGATGTTCTTCCAGACCGAGCCCGGCCAGGCCGAGGGCGTCTACGGCCAGGTGGCCGCCGCCCGTGACGTCGGCGCCAAGCACTTCCGCAACCTGTACTGCCTCGAGGTCGCCGCCTGCGCCACCTCGGTCCCCGAGACCAAGTACGCGGCCGACCGCGAAGGCCTGAAGTTCTCCTCCCAAGGCGCCTCGGCCGTCGCACCCGACTACACGGCGACGTGCCTCTCGGCCAAGAACGACGGCGTCGACTTCTTCCAGTCCAACGGCCTGAACTTCGCCAACGTCGTCCGTGACTGCTCGCGGCAGAACTACCACCCGACCTATGCCGAGGGCGGTGTTGCCAACCAGTCGGTGATCGACGCCGCCAAGGGCGAGAACGTTGCCGGCAATCTCTACGAGTTCGGCATCTTCTACAACGGCCCCGAGGTCCAGCGGTTCAAGCAGGCCCTGGCCCACACCGACCAGAAGGTCGAGGACGGCACGGCCACGCAGAACTCGGTCCAGGTCTGGCTCGGGATGGAGATGATCGGGGCGATCACCAAGCGCCTCACCACCACCGGCGTGCCGACCCGCCAGCAGTTCATCAACACGATCTACACGATCAAGAGTGAGGACCTCGACGGCCAGATCGCGCCGATCGACTACACCGTGCAGAAGCCCGGCACGGGGCGCCATGCCAGCAGCGACTGCTGGACCGAGTACATCGTCAAGGACGCCAAGCTCTTCCACATGAACACCCACGGCCAGGTGGTCAACCGCCTGACCTTCATCTGTGGCACCGGTTGGAAGCTCAACGACCACGCCCCGCCCATGTAGGACGGGAGCAGCGAGCAAGCAAGAGGCCCCCGGCAGTGCCGGGGGCCTCTTCGCGTTCTCGGCTCGCCGCTCGCCGAGCTCCCTCCGCATCTCGTTTCGATGACTTTCATGGCCTAGGTGTGACGACAGGCACAGTTCATGGTACAAGTAGGACTAGACGCCGGAAATCGGGTGTCCTGAGGCAAGGGGAACAACGAGTGACAGAACATCGAGGTCGCCTCATACTGCGCGCGACGGCTCTCGCCGGCGTCGCGGGCCTGCTGCTCGCCGCCTGCGGCGGGGACGACAGCAGTAGCAACGCCAGCAAGACCGGCAAGAAAGCCACAACCACGACGGTCGCGGAGTCGACCTCGAGCACCGACACCACCGACACCACGATGGCTGCCGGCGAGACCACGACCAGCCTCGGCAGCAGCGGCACGACCCTGCCCGGCGGGACCCCGACGACCCGGCGCACGACCACCACGGTCCGCTCCGGCGCCACCACGACCAAGAAGGCCGGCGCCACCACGACCAAGAAGGCTGGCGCCACCACCACGACGACGGCCAAGCCCGGCGGGACGACGAAGGGCACCTTGACGTTCGGCACGATCGGGACGTCGATCAGCGCCAACAATGGGTCCAAGACCCAGGACGAGTCCCGCAAGATCGCCCAGGCGTGGGTGGACCAGACCAATGCCGCCGGGGGGATCAACGGTTACAAGGTCGCGGTGGAATATCGCGACGCGCGCGCTGACACCGCTCGTGGCGTTGCGGCGCTGCATGAGCTGGAGAAGGACGGTGTGCTGGCCATCGTCGGGCAGGACGTGGCGAACTCCGTGCTGCCGGCCGCGGACGACTTCCTGTCGGCCAAGAAGCTGCCGGTGGTCGGCGGCATGCCGTACACGCCGGAGTTCGACACCCATCCGATGTACTTCCCGGTGAGCGCCGGCTACTACGCGGGTGTGTACGGGCAGGTGGCGTTGGCTCGTGACATGGGCTCGAAGTACTTCCGCAATCTGTTCTGCACCGAGGTGGCAGCGTGTGGCCAGTCGGTCCCGGTGACCAACGCGGCCGCGCAGCGTGAGGGCATGAAGGGCGATTCGCAGGGCGCGTCGGCGGTGGCGTCGGATTACACCGCTAACTGCTTGGACGCCAAGCAGAAGGGCGTCGACTTCCTGCAGAGCAACGGGACCAACTTCGCCAACCTGGTCCGTGACTGCGCGCGGCAGAACTACCACCCCAACTACGCGTCGGGCGGCGTCGCCAACCAGACGGTGATCGATGC
>JAEKLB010000183.1 GCA_019510095.1 Acidobacteriota bacterium
CCGGTAGGCGACGGCGCGCTCCGAGCGCAGCGAGCGGCGAACGGTGATCACCGCGTCGCACACGGCCTTGTCGCCGCGCACGCCGAGGACGGTGTCGTACTGCCCGGCGAAGCTGGCCCCTTCGAGGTCCTCGGCCGTGGCCGAGGACCGCACCGCCACCACGGGAGAGCCGAGGGCGCGGTAGGCGGACGTGATCTCGTCGGCGACCGCCCGGGGCAGCTCGTCGTCGGCGCTGTCAACGACCTCGGCCAGCACCACGAAGCCGCGGGGAACCGGCAGGCCGGCTGCGGCCATGGCGGCCAGCGACACCGCTTTGTGGCCGGCCCTGACCGGATCGACGGTGCCACCGTCGACCCATGACGCGATCGCCGTCACGGGCGCTCCCGTGCGGCGACGAAGATCCCCTGGGCCTCGGCCAGCAGCGTGTCGCCGTCGTGAGACGTGCCGCGCACGAAGACCTTGCGCCGCTCCACCCGCTCGATCCATGCCTCGAAGTCGATGCGGACCCCGAGCGGCGAGGGGCTGACGAACCGCACGGTCAAGGTTCCGGTTCGGCCGACCACGTCGCCGGCCATCTGCGCGCAGCCGAGAACGTCGTCGAACGCCGACATGATCACGCCGCCGTGCATGTCGCCCGGCCCACCCTCGTGGACCGCCCCGAACACCGCCCATGCCTTGGTGGTCGGCGTGAGCGACTCGAAGTGCAGGGGGGCCGCGCCCGGGTTGATTGCCCCGGTGTTCGGGCCCCGTTCGGTCAACGGGAGGTCGTCGACCGGCCAGTCCTCCCGGCGCTCGCCGCGGTAGGTCGGCAGCGCCGCCGCTCGGGACCGGATGGCAGCCAGGTCGGTGGCGAGTGCGTTGATCTCGGCCTCATCGGCATCCAGGAAGAGGAGATCGTCGACCAAGGCCCGGATGGTGTCGGCCACCGCGTGCTTGGCCGCCTGCCGCCCGGGAAGCTGCGGCGGCGGCGGGAAGTAGATGCGTGCGCGGTCGTTCGCCGCCCCCTCGGCCATCGGGGCAGCTTGCACGGGCGTCGCGCCCCGGACAAGCGAGTGTCGGGTTCGGTACAGAACGCGGTGTTTGTCCGATCGGCCATCGGGAAGAAAAGTGAGATCAACCGTGGTCCCGATTGCGCATGAGAGCAGCGCGGGCCAGCGACTCCCTCGCACGGCGGGTGCGGGCTAATCCCACAGGAGGACACCACATGGAACGCAGGACACGGGCAGCCGCACTGTCCCTGGCCCTCGGCGCTGGGGCCTTGGTGGCTGGTGCGGGCATCGCATCGGGCCAGACGGCACCGAACGACCCGAACACGACCACGACGACGACGGCGCCGACGACGACGACCGCGGACCCCAACACCACGACGACGACGACGGCGCCGACGACCACGACCACGGCGAATCCGAACACCACGACCACCACCGCGCCGGCCGGCGAGGGCGGTGTCTTCGTTCCCAACACGACCACGACGACCACGCCGGCCGGTGAAGGTGGGACCTTCACGCCGAACACGACCACGACCACCACGCCGGGCAGCTCCTCCGGCGGCAGCGCTTCTGGCGGCAGCTCCGGCGGCGGCACCTTTGGCGGCGGCGCCCGCAGCTCCGGTGGGAGCAGTGGTTCGTCAACCGGCTCCGGCGGTACATCTGGATCCGGTGGGAGCAGCTTCGGTGGCGCGGCTGGCGCGGCGACGGGTACCTCGGGCGGTGCAGCCTTCACTGGCTGACGTCGACACGCGTACGCAAGGGGGCGGGCGGCTCGGCCCGCCCCCTTCGTCGCGTTGGTTGCCTCGCCGAGCGTTGCGCCTCGTGGTCGTGGCCTCGATGGCGCTGGGTGCAGTCGCCTGCGGAGCCGGTGCGCCGGAGAAGCGTTCGCAGCCCCCGGCTCGTGTCACCGCGCCGGCGCCGACCTCGACGTCGGCGCCTGTCCTTCCGGCAGGCACGGTGTACGTGGCCCATGCCGCCGGTCCCAAGCTCGACGTCTACGCCAGCCCCACGGCGACCACGCCGGAGCGGGCGCTGGCCAACCCCATCGAGACGGGTGGCCCCCTGGTGCTGCTGGTCGAAGCGGACGACGGCGGACCGCGCGTACAGGTGCAACTCCCGGCCCGCCCCAACGGCTCACGAGGCTGGGTCGACCGTGGTGCCGTGCAGCTGTTGACCAATCCGTATCGCATCGAGGTCAGCGTCGGCGCCCGCCGGCTGCGACTGCTCGAGGCCAACAAGGAGATCCTGGCGACGCCCGTGGCCGTGGGGGCCCCGGCGACGCCGACCCCGCTCGGCCACTTCTACCTCACCGAGCTGCTGATCCAGCCCAACCCCGGCGGCGCGTACGGGCCCTTCGCCTACGGCCTATCGGCGCACTCCAACGTGCTGACCGACTTCAACGGGGGCAGCGGCCAGGTCGGCATGCACGGCACCAACGTCCCGAGCAGCATCGGGCGGGCAGTGAGCCACGGCTGCATCCGCCTGCCCAACGACGTCATCACCAAGGTCCGGGCCTACCTGCCGCTGGGAACCCCGATCGACGTCGTCGCCTGATCGATCGTCGAGGCCGAGACGTTGGCCGCCGACGCATTGTCCGCATCGTCGCCCTCGTCGGTGTCGATGGTGTCCCGCAGCGGCAGCTCGCGCAGGAAGAGGAGCACGATGAACGAGAGCACGGCCACCACGACGGCGTAGAGGAACAACTCGTGCAGCGTGGTCTGGAACGACGCCAGCACCGCTCGGTGGGTCGCCGCCGGGAGGGTGCGGATGGTACCCGGGCTGTTGAGGATCTCGGCGCTGACGGTGCCGCCATTCCGGAGCGCGAGATGAGCGCTGAAGCGGTTGTTGACGAAGGCCGAGAACCCGGCGCTGCCGGCAACGCTCCCGAGGGAACGGAACAGCGATGCTGCCGAGGTGGCCACGCCCAGCTGCCGGTAGGGCACCGCGTTCTGGATGACCAGGATCATCACCTGGATGCTGAGCCCGACGCCCATGCCGAAGAAGAACATCGAGCCGCTGATGACGGCACGCGACGAGTGGGCGTCCATCCGGGAGAACAGCACCAGGCCGATCGCCATCTGGGCGGCGCCGATCTGCGGGAGGAGCTTGTAGCGACCGGTGCGAGTGATGATCTGGCCACTGGCCAGGGTGGTCGAGAGCATCCCCAAGATGATCGGCGCCTGCAGGGTGCCGGAGTTGGTGGGCGACGCGCCCCGGACGATCTGCAGGAACATCGGGATGTAGATGGTGAGGCCGAGCATGAGGATGCTGACCAGGAAGGTCACCGCACAGGTGACCCGCACGACCGAGTTGCGGAACAGGTCGAGGGGCAGGATCGGCTCGGCGGCGCGCCGCTCACACCGGGCGAACAGGGCGAGCAGCGCGACACCACCGACAGCCAGGCCGATGATGAGGGGCGACCCCCACTCGTAGTCGCGCCCGCCCCACGTGGCGGCGAGGAGCACGGCGGTGACACCTGCCATCAGCAGGGCCGAGCCCTGGTAGTCGATCGTGTGGTGCCGCCCACCCGGATCGGACGGCAGCACGGTCGCGGTGGCGACCAGCGCCACCGCGCCGATCGGCAGGTTGATGAAGAAGGCCCACCGCCACGAGAGGTGGTCGACGAGGAGGCCGCCGATCGTCGGCCCGGCCAGGATGGCGATCGCGTTCACCGCGCCCATGTAGCTCTGGTAGCGGGCCCGTTGGCGAGGGGCGACGACGTCGCCGATGATCGCCTGGGCGAGGACCATGAGGCCGCCGGCACCGACGCCCTGCACGGCCCGGAGGGCGATCAGCTCCATCATGCTCGTGGCCATCCCGCAGGCGGCCGACGCGACGACGAACAGCGCGATGGTGGCGAGGTAGAGCCGCTTGCGGCCGTACAGATCGCCCAGCTTCCCGAAGATGGGCGTCGTGCCGGTCTGGGAGAGGACGAAGGCGGTGAAGACCCACGAGATCTGGTCGAGGTGGTGCAGGTCGGCAGCGATGGTCGGCAGTGCGGTACCGAGGATGGTCAGGTCAAGAGCGCCCATGAGCATCCCGAGCGTCAGGGCGCTCAGGATGACTGCCCGGCTGCGGGCGGAGATCGCCTCGCTGGTGTCGCTGCCGTCGTGACCGTCCATCGCACCCCCCGCCATGGAGTGACGGTATCTGGCCGAGGTTTGCGCTCGCCCGCGAGTGGGAACCTCCGGGACCGAATGGATCTGAGCTGGAAGACGGCCGGTGCATGCCGATGGGTGGAGCCGGAGCTCTTCTTTCCCGCCTCCGACGCTGACGCCGGCCCGGCGAAAGCCGTCTGCACCGGGTGTCACGTCCAGGAGCGCTGCCTCGAGTACGCCTTGGCGAACCGTGAGTACGAGGGCGTCTGGGGCGGCACGACCGGCCCCGAGCGGCGGTCGATCCTCCGCCGTCGCCGGTCGACGGCGCTGACTGCCTAGGCCTGGCCCTCGAGCGCAACCTTCGCCGGTGACGACGCCAGGACGAGCAGGGTGGCGGCCAGGCCGGTGAGGGCGGCGAGGTCGATCTGGGCCAGGCCGCTGCGGCGGCAGGCGCCCGGCTCGGTCGCCGCCGCCAGGGCCGGCCGGTTGCGGAGGCCGAAGCTGTCGTCACAGGTCCGAGGCACGCCCAGGTTCACCACGCTCGCCGCGGTCAGGACCAGCCCGAGCGCCCCGAGCCGCCCAGCCGCGAGCATCCACCGGCTCCACCGCCAGCCGCCGTAGCCGGCGACGACCAGGAGGGCGGGCACGCCCGAGACGATGGCGAGGGCGACCAGGTCGCGTGGGGCGGCCACAGGGTCCGGCACCGTAACCGCAGGCCGATAGAAAGTCGGGTCGTGGACGTCTCCGCCTCGCTCGACGCCCCGTTCCCGCCGGCGCTGGTCTTCCCCTGGGTCGCCGACCTCGACCGCTATCCCGCCTGGCTCGACATCGTGCGCTCGGTGGCGCCCGACGGCGAGGGGGCGTGGCGAGTCGACCTACGGGCCCGGCTGGGCCCGTTCTCCCGCTCGAAGCGGCTGCGCATGGTCAGGGCCGAGCTGGTCGACGGGGTCAGCGTCCGCTTCGAGCGGGCCGAGACCGACGGCCGGGAGCACTCGCCCTGGGTGCTGGGCGGTGTGGTTGCCGACCTCGACGGTGGCACCCGGGTGACCATGTCGCTCCACTACGGCGGCGGTGGCCTGCCCTCGGCGGTCGAGCACCTGCTGGGCGGCGAGATCGAGCGGTCGAAGCGGCGCCTGATCGAGGCGATCAGCGCAGCGCAGCAGCGCTGAACCGGCCGTCCTCCCGGCGCACTCGCAAGGAGATCCCGTAGGCATCGGAGAGGTGCTCGCCCGTGAGCACGGTCGCCAGCTCGCCCATGGCCAGCACCCGTCCCTCACGGAGCAGCAAGCCGTGGGTGAACGACGGGGGGATCTCCTCGACGTGGTGGGTGACGAGCACCATCGGTGGCGTCGACGGGTCGCCGGCCAGCTGGTCGAGCCCTTGCACCAGCCACTCACGGCCGCCGAGGTCGAGGCCGGCATTGGGCTCGTCGAGGAGGACGATGCCCACCTCGCCCATCAGGGTGCGGGCGGTGAGCACCCGTTGGCGCTCGCCGCTGGAGAGGGTGCCGAACGGCCGGGCGGCAAAGCTCGCCATGCCGAGGCGGCCCAGCCGATCGAGGGCGTCGGCCCGGTCGCTGTCGGAGTACTGGTGCCACCACGGCTCGAGGGCGGCGTGCTTGGCGGTCATGACCACGTCGACGGCCGTGATCGAGGGGCGTAGCGAATCGGCAAGGGCGGCGGCCGCGTAGCCGATGCGCCGGCGGAGGCTGCGCACATCGGTGCGACCGAGGCGTTCGCCGAGGACGTCGACCTCGCCCCGGCTCGGGTGGAGCGCGAGCGCGGCGATCTGGACGAGGGTGCTCTTGCCCGATCCGTTGGCGCCCAGGACGACCCAGCGCTCGTCGTGCTGTACGGCCCAGTCGACCCCATCGAGGATGGCGCGGCCATCGCGGGACACCCCGACGCCGGCGAGCTTCAGGGCGGGATGCTGCATCGGCGCCAGTTTGGGCCCTGACTAGGGTCGTTGCCATCGACGTCGTCCTGGGTCTCGTCGCCGTCGTCCTGCTCGTGGTGGCAACGGCCTGCTTCGTCGCCGCCGAGATGGCGCTGCTGGCCGTCGATCGCGACCGCATCGACGTGCTGGCCGAGGGGGGCGATCGCCGGGCCCGCATGGTCCGGTCCAACCTCCAGCGACTGACCTTCACCCTGTCAGGCACCCAGCTCGGCGTCACGGTGGCGTCGCTGGTGCTCGGCTTCGTCGCCGAGCCGAGCATCGCCCGCGTCCTCGAGCCCGGCCTCGCCTTCCTGCCCGACGGTGCGTCCTCGGCCATCTCCGTTGCCCTTGCCCTGCTCGTCGCCACGGTGGCCGAGATGGTGCTCGGCGAGCTCGTGCCAAAGGGCTTGTCGGTGGCCAGGCCGCTCGACGTCGCCCTCCTGACGGCCGCGCCATTGCGCCTGTACACCACGGTCTTCGGGCCGGTGATCACCGTGCTCAACGCAGCCACGACCGCGACGGTGCGCAAGCTCGGCGTCGAACCCCGTGAGGACGTCCGCGCGGTGCGGACAACCGAGGAGCTCGCCTACGCCATGGACGTGCTGGCAGTGCCCGCCGCGGAACGGGAGCGGGTGCCCGTGCAGTCCATCGCGACGGAACCCACCTATATCCCCGAGGGACGCGATCTCGAGTCGCTGCTGGCCGAGATGCGCACCGACGGCGTGCAGCTGGCCGTCGTGCTCGACGAGTACGGCGGGGTGGCCGGCATCCTGACGGTCGAGGACCTGCTCGAGGAGATCGTCGGCGACATCG
>JAEKLB010000048.1 GCA_019510095.1 Acidobacteriota bacterium
CCGCCCAGGACGCTGGCGATGGCGATGGCGAGGACGATGTAGGGCACGGCGAGGACGATGTCGGTGACGCGGGCGATCACGGTGTCGATCAGGCCCCCGAAGAAGCCAGCCGTCGCCCCCAGCACCAACCCGATCAACAGCGAGAGGGACGCAGCGAGGACCCCGATCGTCAACGACACCCTGGCCCCGTAGATCACACGACTGAACACGTCGCGCCCGATGCCGTCAGTGCCGAACAGATGGTGCAGCGACGGGCCCTCTCGGAAGAGCGGCACGCGATCGGTGATCCCGTAGGGCGCGATGAGCGGGGCGAAGATGGCCAGCACCGCCAGCACGGCGAGGAACACCATCGACGCCACCGCCATCCTGTTGCGCTTGAAGCGCCGCCACACGTCGGCCCGGAGCGGCCGGATGGCGCCGAGATCGGCGATGTCCTGGCCCATCGTCTCGGCGCCCGCACCCCCGGCTGAGATCCCGGACGGATCGACGATCGTCATGCGTCACCTCGCCGGCCGAAGCGGATGCGGGGATCGAACCATGCATAGGAGAGATCGACGGCCAAGCTGGCCACGGCGTAGATCACGACCACCGACAACGTGAGCCCGAGCATCACCGGCAGATCACGTCGCGTCACCGAACGGGCGATCTCCGAGCCCAGGCCCGGCCACGAGAAGGTGGTCTCGGTCAGCACGGCCACGCCGATGATGGTGCCGAAGTCGATGCCGATGAGGGTGACGACCGGAATCAGCGCGTTGCGCAGGCCGTGCTTCACGATCACGCTGCGCTCGTCGAGCCCTTTGGCCCGCGCCGTGCGCATGTAGTCGGCCCGCAGCACCTCGAGCATCGAGCCGCGCATCATCCGGGCGACCAGGGCCGTGGTGACCGACGCCAGCGTCACTGCCGGCAGGATCACGTAGCGCCACTCCTCGCCGGTCGGGACGAAGAAGAACGTCCACGTGTTCGGGCCCAGCCCCTGGGTGCGGAGCTTCAGGAAGTCGGGCCAGCCGTGTTTGTTCGGATAGACCGCGAAGATGTACTGAAGGACGAACCCCAGCACGAAGACGGGCACGGCCGACATCCCCGCGGTGATGACCGTGGTTATTCGGTCGCTCCAGGAGTACCGGCGCAGGGCGGCGATCAACCCCACTCCGATGCCCACGACGATCTCGATGAGGATCGCCCAGATGCCGAGCCGGAAGCTGTTCTTGGCGTGCTCACCGAGGATGTCGTTGACGCTGCGCCGATCGGCGAACGACTCCCCGAGGTCCCAGCGCAGGGTGCGCTTCCAGTAGTTGACGAACTGGGTCGGGACCGGCTTGTCGAGGTCGTAGCGCTCCCTGGCCCGCTGGATCACACCGGGATCGGGGGTCCGGTTGGCACCCCCGGCGATCAGGTTCGCCGGGTCACCGGGGAGCTGGAAGAAGAGGACGAACAGAAAGGACAGCGCGAAGAACACGGTCGGGACCAGGAGCAGCACCCGTCGGACGATGTAGCTCGGCAACTGCCCTCCTGTGCGACGTCCGACGAGGGGTAGGAGCGCCGGAGCGCTCCTACCCCTGGTGGCTCAGATGGTCACTTCCGCCTGATCTGGTCCCACAGCACCAGGCCAAAGTTCGTCTGCTGGAAGTTGGTGAACTTCTTCTCGTTGTAGACGTAGGCACCCCGGTACCAGAGCAACGGGATCACGCCGACGTCGTCGTTCAGCAGGATCTTCTCGGCCTGGTTGAACAGGTCGCCCTGCTTGGCCTTGTCGACGGTCTGCTTGGCCTCGTCGACGAGCGAGTTGAACTTGGGGTCGTCGAACTGGCTGTAGTTGTTGCCGCCGATGGCGTCCTTGTGGAACAGGTCGTACATGAAGTTGTCATACGTCGGGTAGTCGGCGAACCAGCCGGCCCGGCAGAGGACACACGATCCCTTGGCCAGCGACGAGAAGTAGGTCTCGGCCGGCTTGGGGTCGGCGACGGCTTGGATGCCGACCGCCTTCAGGTTGTCGACCATGATCGCCACGACGTTCTCGTGCCCGCTGCCCTGGTTGAACTGGATCTTGATCGGGCCGCTCTGGGAGTTACCGGCCGCCTTCCACTCGTCGACGGCGGCCTTGGCGCCCTGGGGGTCGTACTTGCAGTAGTCGCAAAGACCCTTCTTGAAGCCGGGGATGCCTGGCGGCGTCACGCCGGTCGACACCGTGCGGCTGCCGTTGAAGACAGCGGTGTTGATCTCCGACCGGTTGATGGCCATGTCGATCGCCTGCCGCAGCTTCAGGTTCTTGGCCCCACCGACGCTCGGGTCCTTCTGGTTGATGTCGAAGTGGTACGAGCCCAGGATGTTGACGTCGAGCGTCGTGCCGTAGTTCTGGTCGGCCTCCTTGACCCGGCCAGGCGGGATGTTGGCGCTGTCGCCCTCACCGGCCTCGAAGGCGTTGTAGGCGGTGTCGGTGTCCTTCGACACCTTGAAGGTGACCTTGTCGAGGATGGCCTTCTTGTGGCCCATCACGTCGCCGCCCCACTTGTCGTTGCGGACGAGCACGATGTCGGTGTCGGTGCGCGGCTGGGCCAGCTTGTAGGGCCCGTTGCCGATCATGAGGCCCTTGTCCCACTCCTTCTGGTCCTTGAGGGAGTCGACGGCCTTCGGCATCGGGAAGAAGAGCTGGAACCCGGCAACCGCGTCGAAGTTGGAGTACGGCTTGGCCAGCGTGACGGTCAGGGTCATGTTGGCATCGTCGGCCTTGACCCCGGCGAGAGTCGTGGCCGTACCGGCCAGCTTCTCCTTGCCGCCCTTGATGAAGTTGAAGAGATAGCTGTAGTCGCCGGCGAAGTCCTTGTTGGACGCCCGCTCCCAGGCTCGCGAGAACGAGCTGGGCAGGACCGGCTCACCGTTGGAGAACTGCTCGCCGTCCCTGATCTTGAAGGTCCAGACCGTCGCGTCGGCGTTCGCCTCGTACGACTTGGCCACCAGGGGCACGATCTTGGGGTTGGCCGGATCGCTGGCGTCGATGTCGGTCAGACCGTCGTACAGCTCGTTGATGACCTGGTACGAGTTCAGGGTCGAGTTCAGACCGGGGTCGAGGAACTCGGGCGGGTCGCCCAGGAACGTGCCCAGGTCGACGAGCTCGCCGCCTGTCTTCCCGCCTGTTGCTGCCTTCTCCGTGGTCGCACTGCTCTTGTTGCCGCTGTCGTCGCTACTACAGGCCGCTGCGATGAGCGACAGGGCGAACAGGCCAGCAGCGATGCCGACCAATCTCGAGCGGGTCCGGGGCTCTCGCATGCATCCTCCTTCTCGACGACGCAATGAGCGTCATTCGAAAACCTAGATGCTTTCCGATGTACCTCGCTGTCGAACGCGTCAATCTGCGTCGCGTCGAGGGCGGCGGCTATTGCAGGCGCAGGGCCAGGATCGTGGTGGTGAAGGCGAAGATCACGGCAAAGGCGACCGTGATGCGGTCGAGGTTGCGCTCCATGACCGACGAGCCCGCTGCCGACGCTCCCATGCCGCCGCCGAACATGTCGGACAGGCCACCTCCCCGACCCGAGTGCAGGAGCACGAGGATGATGAGGAGCAGGCCCACGATCACGTGGACGACGACGACGGCGGCGGTCAACATCGAGCGTCGACGGTAGCAGCCGACCAGGCGTTATCCGTGCGCAGCCCGCACGATCGGTGCAAACTGGTCGGCCTCGAGCGAGGCCCCGCCCACCAGCGCGCCGTCGATGTCGGGCTGCCCCAGGAGCTCGCCGGCGTTGCTGGCCTTGACCGAGCCGCCGTACTGGATCCGCACCGAGCCGGCCGCGTCGGCCCCGGCGATCTCGCGGACAACCCCCCTGATCGCGGCACACACGGCCTGGGCGTCCTCGGGCGTGGCGTTCCGGCCGGTGCCGATCGCCCAGATCGGCTCGTAGGCGATCACCAGGCCGCCCACCTCGCCGGCGCCGATGCCGACCAGCCCAGCCCGCACCTGGCCGCTGACGCGCTCCTCGGTGGTGCCCGCCTCCCGCTCGTCGAGGGTCTCCCCCACGCACATGATCGGCGTCATGCCGTGCTTGAGCACGGCCTTCACCTTGCGGTTCACGTCCTCGTCGGTCTCACCGAACAGCTGGCGCCGTTCGCTGTGGCCGACGATCACCAGCCGGACGTTGAGCTTGGCCAGCAGCGCCGGGCTGATCTCGCCGGTGAACGCGCCCTTGTCCTCCCAGTGGCAGTGCTGGGCCCCGAGGAGCACCGGGATGCGGTCGGCATCGAGGACCGTCTGCACCGAGCGCAGGTCGGTGAACGGCGGGTGCACGGAGACGTCGACGCTGCCGTAGTCGGCCTCCCTGAGCTCGTAGCTCAGCTTCTGCACCAACTGGATGGCCTCGAAGTGGTTGAGGTGCATCTTCCAGTTGCCGCTGATCAACGGCTTCCGGCTCTTAGCAGGCATGGGTCTCACCGGGCATTGGGTGCCTCTCGTAGCGCGGCCAGGCCGGGGAGGTCGCCCTGCTCGAGGAGCTCGAGCGACGCACCCCCGCCGGTCGAGATGTGATCGATGTCGGCGGCAAGACCGAACTGGGCGACGGCCGCCGCGCTGTCGCCGCCGCCGACGACGGTGAAGCCACGGCACTCGGCGACGGCCCGGGCGATGGTGCGGGTGCCGGCCTCGAAGCGAGGGTCCTCGAACACGCCCATCGGGCCGTTCCAGAAGACGGTACGGGCCTCGAGCACGAGGTCGGAGAACTCCGCGGCGGTACCGGGTCCGATGTCGAGGCCCTTCCACCCGTCGGGCACCGCAGTACCGAGCTGGCGCACCTGGTCACCGGGGCCCAGGCCGGTGAGATCGTGCGGCACCCGGATGCGGGAGCCGTGCTCGGCGAGCAGCCGCCCGCACACCTCGATCTGGTCGGGCTCGAGCAGGGAGTCGCCGGTGGGGTTGCCCTGAGCGGCGAGGAAGGTGAAGCACATCCCGCCGCCGATCAGCAGCGTGTCGGCGACACCGAGCAGCGCCTCGATCACGCCGAGCTTGTCGCTCACCTTCGAACCGCCGAGGACGGCAACGAACGGGCGCTTCGGCTGCTCCCTGAGGCCGGACAGGATGTCGACCTCCTTGGCCAACAACCGCCCCGCCGCGCTCGGCAGGGTGCGGGGCGGGCCGACCACTGACGCGTGAGCCCGGTGGGCGGCCCCGAACGCATCGTTGACGTAGGCGTCCATGCCGGCGATGAGCGTGGCGACGAAGGCCGGGTCATTGGCCTCCTCGCCGGCGTCGAACCGGAGGTTCTCCAGCAGCTCGACGCCAGGCGCCAGCTCGGCCAGCCGGGCCCGCACCGGATCGAGCGAGTACCTCGGGTCGGGCGCGCCCTTGGGTCGACCGAGATGGGTGCACGCCGTCACCGAGGCGCCGTGCTGCTCGAGCCACTCGATGGTCGGCAGGGCGGCCCGGATGCGGAGGTCGTCGGTGATGCGACCGTCGTGGATCGGGACGTTGAAGTCGGCGCGGAGCAACACCCGCTTTCCCTCGACGGGAAGCAGGTCCTCGAGCTGTGGGAGTCTCAAGCGGCGCTTACTGGTTTGCTCGGCCCACGATGAGGGCGAGGTCGACGAGCCGGTTCGAGTAGCCCCACTCGTTGTCGTACCAACCGAGGATCTTGACCAGGTTGCCCATCGACATCGTCAGCTTCGAGTCGAACGTGCACGACGCCGGCGAGCCCACGATGTCGGACGACACGATCTCGTCCTCGGTGTAGACGAGCACCTTGGCGAGCGGGCCCGATGAAGCTGCGGCGGCGAAGGCGGCGTTGATCTCCTCCACCGTGGCGTCGCGACTCAAGATCCCGGTGAAGTCGGTGATCGAGCCGTCGGGAACTGGCACGCGCAGGGCGGTGCCGTCGAGCTTGCCCTTCATCGACTCGAGGACGAGGCTCGTCGCCCGGGCAGCACCAGTCGACGCCGGCGTGATGTTGACCGCCGCAGCACGGGCCCGGCGAAGATCCTTGTGGGTGAGGTCGAGGAGGTTCTGGTCGTTCGTATAGGCGTGGACCGTGGTCATCAGACCCTTCTCCACACCGAACGCGTCGTCGAGGACCTTGACCATCGGCACGAAGCAGTTGGTCGTGCACGACGCGTTGGAGACGATCTTCATCGACGCGTCGAACTGGTCGTCGTTGACGCCGACGACGAAGGTGCCATCGACGTTGGTGGCGGGCGCCGAGATGACGACGCGAGGCGCGCCAGCATCGATGTGAGCCGCTGCCTTGGCGCCGTCGGTGAAGATGCCGGTGGACTCGACGACGACGTCGACGCCGAGGTCGGACCACGGCAGCGCCTTGGGGTCACGCTCGGAGAACACCTGGAAGGAGTCGCTACCGACGGTCACGGTGTTGCCCGACACGCTCACCGGCTGGTCGAGCCGGCCGTGGGTGGAGTCGTACTTCAGCAGGTGGGCGCCGGTCTCGGCGTCCATGAGATCGTTGAAGGCGACGATGTCGACATCGGCCCCTGCCTTCTTGGCAGCCCGGAAGAAGTTCCGGCCGATGCGGCCGAAGCCGTTGATGCCTACACGCACGGTCATGTCCTCATCCCAGCAAATCCTCCAGGGCCGAAGCCAATCGCTCAGGGTCATGGACCTCGCCACCAGGCGCGGCCAGGGGCCTGGCTAGCACGGGTACGGGGCTGTCGCCGAGAGGGAGACCGCCTTCATGGGTCAGGACCACGTCGATCTCGATGCCGTGGGCCAGCAAGGCGCCGACATGGGAGGCGACGTCGTAGCCGGCCGTCTCCCTCTCCCTGACGTCGAGGTTGCAGACGTAGATGCGCCGGGCCGTCGTGGTCCGGATGGCCTCGGCCACCGCCGGCGGGATGGCGGCGGCGATCACGCTGGTGAAGAGGCTGCCGGGGCCGAGGATCACCTGGTCGGCGTGCTGGATGGCCGCCATGGCCTCGGGCGCGGTGGGCGGGCCCGGGGGCTCGAGGGCGACGGCGGCGATGCGACCGGCGCTGGCCACCCTGACCTGACCCTCGACCTCACCCTCAGGGACCAGCGCCCGGAGCACCACCGGCACCGACGTGGCGGGCAGCACCTGGCCGACGGCCCCGACGAGACGGCCAGCCTCCTCGAGGGCGGTCACGAAGTCGCCGGTGGCGGCGGTCAGCCCGGCGATGACGAGGTTGCCGAGGGTGTGCCCCTCGAGATCGCCGGCGGTGCCGTCGAAGCGGTGCTCGAAGACCTGGGTCCAGACCGAGTCGGGATCGCCCAGCGCCACCAGACACCGGCGGAGGTCGCCGGGCGCGGGTAGCCCGAACGCCTCACGGAGCCGACCGCTGGAGCCCCCATCGTCGGCCGCCGAGACGATGGCGGTGATCTCGCCGGCGTAGCGCCGGGCCGCGGTGAGGGTGGCGCTCACGCCGTGGCCGCCCCCGATGGCCACCACCTTCGGCCTCCGGCTCACCGATCCGCATCACGGTGGGTGACTCGGGGCTCGAACCCCCGGTGGCGGAGCATGGCGCCGACCTCCTCGGCGATGACGACCGAGCGGTGGCGCCCGCCGGTGCACCCGAGCGCGATGGTCAGGTACGACTTGCCCTCGGCGACGAAGGCCGGCAGGAGCAGCCCGAACAAGCCATCGAGTCGATCGAGGAACTCCTTGGTCTGGGGGAACTGGAGCACGTAGTCGCGCACCTCGGGATCACGACCGGTCATGGGGCGCAGATGGTCGACCCAGTGGGGGTTGGGCAGGAACCGGCAGTCGAGGACCATGTCGACGTCGAGCGGCAGGCCGTGCTTGTACCCGAACGAGACGATCGATGTCTGCATGGCACCGGTCGACTCGTCGGGCGGGAAGAGGCTCTCGAGCCGGTCGCGGAGCTCGTGCACGTTGAGATTGCTGGTGTCGAGCACGAAGTCGGCGTCGGCCGTGAGTCGCTCCATGGCCGCCCGCTCGGCGGCGATGGCGGCGGCCAACCCGAGGGCATCGTCGAAGGTGTGGCGATGGCGGGTGTCCTCGAACCGCCGGATCAGGACCTCGTTGGAGGCGTCGAGGTACAGCACCCGCACGCGGTCCGACGTCGACCGCAGATGGCGGATGGCGGCAGCCACGTCGTCGGTGTCACGGGCCCGCAGCACCAAGGCCATGCGGTCGATGCTGTTGCCGGGAGCCCGGGCCAGCTCGGCGACCTTCTCGATCAGCACCGGCGGGAGGTTGTCGATCACGAACCAGCCGTTGTCCTCGAGGACCTTGCCGACCTGGGTGCCGCCGGCCCCGGAGAGCCCGGTGATGACGAGGAACTCGTTCATGGCTGGGGCCGGTCCTGGTTGCCCCAGAGCTCGCGGACGTCATCGGCGAGGGCGGCCAGGCGGGCGTCGAGGGCCTTGATCTCGCTCGACAGCGACTGCTCGGCGCCGGTGACGGTGTAGGCGACGCGGTCGAGGCCCCGGCTGAGGTCGACGCCGGCGTGCGGGCGGAGTGCCGCCTCGAGGCCGGTGCCGATCGCCTGCAACAGCTTGAGAGCCCTGGCCATGTCGGCCTCCAGCCGGCCCAACCGCTCCTCGACCGAGTCCATCACTCCCATTTTCGTGCCCGGAGGAACAGCAGGCGCGGGATGGTCGCGGCATCGTCGTACTCGGCGGCCCGCTCGATGAAGCCGGGCGGGGGTGCCGGCTCCTCCATCCGCTGGATCACCAGGCCGGCGGCGACCATGGCGTTGACGTAGCGGCTGAGGGGCCGGTGGATGAAGGGGATGAAGACGTCCTTCTCCACCTCCTCCAGGCTGGCGTCCTCGACCAGGTAGGGACCGATGCGCCAGTACTGCTCGGGCGGGTCGAGCACCTGGTCGTCGATCCAGCCGCTGCCGGGCGTCTGGAGCAGGGGGTGGTTGAGGAAGAAGAGGAAGCGGCCGCCGGGCCGGAGCACCCGCCCCACCTCGGCCAGGGCCTCGTCGACGGCGGTGATGTGCTCGAACACCAGGCAGGCCACGACCGCGTCGAACCTGGCGTCGGCGAACGGCAGGGCGGCGGCACCGGCCCGGGCATAGGCGGGCCCACCGGCGCGGTCCCTGGCCACGGTGAGCTGGGCCCATGTCGGGTCGACCCCGACGACGCGGCGGGCGCCGGCCCGGGCGATCGCCAGGCGAGCGAGCTGCCCCTCGCCCGTGCCGACGTCGAGCACGTCGACCGCGCCGGCCAGGTGCTCGGCCGCCATCGGGAGGATCTGCTCCTCGTACTCGGCGTCAGCCCCCTCGGTGAACCCCTCCTGCCACCACCCGGCGTTCTCCTCCCACAGATCCCCCTCGCCGCCGTCACCCATCAACCCAGTCTCCCTCCTCGTTCTGCGGTATCCGCAGTCCGCTCCTCGGACCGCCGATACCGCAGAACGGGAAGCTGTCAGACCCTGCCGCTTGACTTCGCAGCATGGACAAAACGGACGCCGTCATGATGGAGCTGAGCAGACGTCACCTCGGCGTGCTCGCCAGACGCCAACTCCTCGACGCCGGCATCGACGAGAGCGCCATCCGACGGCGGGTGGCGAGTGGCGAGCTGCAGCCCGCGTACCCAGGCGTCTACTGGCACGGCGCTGCCCCCCGGAGTCAGCACGGACGGGTCCTCGCCGCCGTCCTTGCTGTGGGTGATCACGCGCTTGCGTCGCACCGGACTGCCGGTTGGCTCCAGCACATGCGGGGGGCGCCCGCGGCACGCCTGGAAGTCCTGACAACCGATGACCACCCTGTCCGTCTTCCCGGCCTCCACGTTCACCGGACGAAGACGCTCGACGACCTCGATCGCACGACGGTCGGGGGTGTTCCGACTACGACCGTCGGTCGGACCCTTCTTGACCTTGGCGCGGTCGTGCCGTTCGAGACCGTGGAGCTCGCTGCCCAAGACGCAATCCTTCGCGGCGCTACGAGCGAAGTCGCCCTCCTGGCCCTCCTCGACCGCGTCGGTCGCCGTGGACGAAACGGCACCGCGGCCCTCAGGGCCGTTGTTGCCCAGAGTCTCCCCGACGAGAAGCTCCAGAGCGTGCTCGAGCATCGTTTGAGCGCGCTTGTCGCCCAGTCAGGTCTGCCAACGCCCGAGCTTCAGCATCACGTCGCGCTTCCGAACGGCCGTGACGCGTTCCTCGACTTCGCCTGGCCACATGCCATGACGGCGGCAGAAGCCGACGGGCGCCGCTGGCATGCCACCCGCAAGGACTACGAAGCCGGCCTCATCAGGCGACGACAACTACAACAGCTCGGCTGGGACGTCCGGTACTACGGCTGGGCCGATGTCGTCGAGCAAGCCGCAACCGTGATCGACGAGCTACGTCGGCTCCCCCGTCTCCGTTTCGCGGTATCCGGAGTCCGCTGAGCGGACCGGCGATACCAAAGAACGGGGGGGTCCCGGGGTGTGGAGCTTGTCGTAGAGGGACTGGGCGACGGGGTTGGGAAGCCAGGGCAGCGACTGGAAGTGCTCGAGGGAGGCGGCCTTGATCGCGGCCATGGAGCCGAGCTCCTTGCGCAGTCGCTTCTGGCGGGCCGGGCCGAGGCCGGGGACGCCGTCGAGGGTGGAGACGGTCATGCGCTTGCCCCGGAGCGAGCGGTGGTAGGTGATGGCGAAGCGGTGGGCCTCGTCCCGGAGCCGCTGGAGCAGGTAGAGGGCTTCCGACTGCCGGGGGATCCGCACTGGCTCGGCTTGGCCGGGGACGTAGACCTCCTCGAAGCGCTTGGCCAACGACGCGACCGGGATCTCGTCCTCCAGCCCCAGCTCCTCGAGCACCTCGACCGCCACCCCGAGCTGGCCCTTGCCCCCGTCGACCAGCAGCAGCTGCGGCGGGTACGAGAACTTGCCGCGGTCGCCGGGCGGCCGGTCGCGCTCGGCCAAGTAGGCAGTGAGCCGACGGGTCAGGACCTCCCGCATGGCGGCGAAGTCGTCGTTGCCGGGCACCTCCCGCACCTTGAACCGGCGGTACTCCGACTTCTTCGCCAGGGCGTCCTCCATGACCACCATCGAGCCCACGTAGTCGGTGCCCTGGATGTGGCTCATGTCGTAGCACTCGATCCGCAACGGGGCCTCGGGGAGCCCCAGCGCATCCTGGAGCTCGTTGAGCGCCTTGGCCCGGCTGTTGTGGTCAGCGGCCCGCTTCAACCGGTGCCGGGTGAACTCCTCACGGGCGTTGCGCACGACCGTGTCCTGCAGGGTGCGCTTGTCGCCCCGCTGGGGTACGCGCACGGTGACCCGCGTGCCCCGCAGCTCCGTCAACCATGACTCGTAGAGGGCGAGGTCGTCGGGAGGGCACGGCACCAGCACCTGCTTGGGCACGCCGAGCGTCGGCTCGTAGTAGAGGCCCTCGAGCACCCTCGCCATCAACCCGGCGTCGCTCAGGTCCTCGACCTTGTCGACGACGAAGCCCTTCCGCCCGACCACTCGACCTCGCCGCACGAAGAACACCTGCACCGAGGCTTCGAGATCGTCGTCCGCGATGCCCACGACATCGAGGTCCTCGCCGCCCTCGACCACCATCTGCTGCTTCTCGATGGCCTTGCGCACCGACGTGAGCCGATCGCGCAACCGGGCCGCCCGCTCGAACTCGAGCTGGTCGGACGCGTCGAGCATGTCCCGCTCGAGTCGCTTGACCACCGGATCGGTGTCGCCGTCGAGGAAGTCGATCAGGTCGACCACGAGCTGCATGTACTCGGGCCGCTCGATCGGCTCGGTGCACGGGCCCGAGCACTTCTCGATGTGGAACAGCAGGCAGGGGCGACCGAGCTTGGCGTGCCGCTGGAACTTGTTGTCGGAGCACGTTCGGATCGGGAACGTGCGCAGGAGCAGGTCGAGCGTCTCCCTGATGGCGTAGGCGTGCCCGTAGGGACCGAAGTAGCGCGTCCCCTTCTGCCGGGCACCCCGCATCACCCGGGCCCGCGGCCACTCGTCGTCCATGGTGATGGCCAGGAACGGATACGACTTGTCGTCGCGGAGGCGGATGTTGAAGCGGGGCCGGTGCTGCTTGATCAACGAGTACTCGAGCATCAGCGCCTCGACCTCGTTGCGCACCTCGATCCACTCCACGGTGGCGGCGGTCTCCACCATCTGCCGCGTCCGCAGCGGCAGCAGGGCGGGATCGCCGAAGTAGTTGGAGAGACGAGACCGGAGCGACTTGGCCTTGCCGACGTAGATGACCCGGCCCTCAGCGTCCTTGAACTGGTACGAACCCGGGGAGTCCGGGATCGTGCCGGCGGGCGGGCGGGCGACCATGGACCCATTCTCCCGCCCGTGACACCATCCCGGGCATGAAGGAACAGCGCCGGGCCAAGAAGATCGCCATGACCCCCGAGGAGCGGGACGCCTTCCTCGCCGAGGAGCGCACCTGCCGGGTGGCCAGCGCTGGGCCCGATGGCGCCCCCCACGTGACCCCGCTCTGGTTCGTCTGGGACGGTGGGGCCCTCTGGCTCAACTCCCTGACCCGGAGCCAGCGGTGGACCGACCTGGAGCGCGACCCGCGGGTTGCCGTGGTGGTCGATGCCGGCCTCGGCTACGGCGAGCTGCGGGGCGTCGAGATCCAGGGCACGGTCGAGCCGGTCGAGGCCCCCACCAGCGCCCCGCAGGCCTTCGCCGACAAGTACGCCAACGGCGTGGTCGGTGACGACGGCCGACACGGATGGCTCCGGCTGAACCCGGAGAAGATCACCAGTTGGGACTTCCGAAAGATGGGCCAGTAGCGACCGAACCGGCCTACACTGACCAGGCGCCGTCCGGGTACTGCGGCGTCATATCCCGTTCCGAGGACGACAACCCCGTGCAGGGCGACCCGGCTGTCCGCACCGTCCGCATCGGAGCGACTCAGACAAAAGGACTCCGATGCTCCGGATCCAGCACCCACTCCCCGACCGGTACGCCAGGGCGACGCCCGAGCAGCTGGCCTCGTCCATCGATGCGGCCAAGGTCGCCCTCGGTGACCGGCTCCTGATCCTCGGCCACCACTACCAGCGGGACGAGGTCATGCGCTGGGCCGATGCCCGGGGCGACTCCTACCGCCTCTCGGTCCTGGCCCAGGAGCATCCCGAGGCCGACTACATCGTGTTCTGCGGTGTCCACTTCATGGCCGAGTCGGCCGACGTGCTCACCGCCGAGCACCAGCAGGTGATCCTCCCCGACCTCAACGCTGGTTGCTCGATGGCCGACATGGCCGACATCGACGAGGTCGAGGAAGCCTGGGAGTCGCTGGCGGCCGTCGTCGACATCGACCGCCTGGTGCCGATCACCTACATGAACTCGTCCGCCGCCCTCAAGGCGTTCGTCGGGCGCAACGGGGGGGCGGTGTGCACCTCGACCAACGCCCGGGCCGTCCTCGAGTGGGCGCTGGCCAAGGGCGACAAGGTGCTGTTCTTCCCCGACCAGCACCTGGGCCGCAACACCGGTCTGGCCATGGGCTACGGCCATGCCGACATGCGGGTCTGGAACCCCCGCCTCGACCTCGGTGGGCTGACCGACGCCGACTGCAAGGACGCGACCCTCCTGCTCTGGAAGGGCCACTGCTCGGTGCACCAGCGGTTCCGTCCCGAGCACGTCGCCGCCTTCCGGGCCGAGCATCCCGGCGGGATCGTCGTCGCCCACCCCGAGTGCAGCCACGAGGTCTGCGACATCGCCGACCGAGTCGGCTCGACGGACTTCATCATCCGGGAGGTCGAGGCCGCCCCGCCCGGATCGACGCTGGCCATCGCCACCGAGATCCATCTCGTGCAGCGACTCGCCGACGAGCACCCCGATCGCACGATCGTCAGCCTCGATCCGCTGATCTGCCCGTGCTCGACCATGTTCCGCATCGACGCCCCCCACCTGGCGTGGGTGCTCGACAACTTGGTCGAGGGCACGGTCGTCAATCAGATCACTGTCGACCCCGACGTCGCCGCCAACGCCCGCGTGGCGCTGCAGCGCATGCTCGACATCAGCTGAAGATGGTGCCGTCGCCGAGCGCCGGGAACCTGGCCGGGCGCTGCTCGACGAACGACTGCACGCCTTCCTGTAGATCAGGGCCGAGGAACGACTGGCGCATCAGTCGCAGGGTGTCGGCCTCCATCTCGTCGAACGACAGGTTCCAGTGGTCGCGCACCATGCGCTTGATCACCGACATCGACGCCGGCGAGCAGTTGGTCGCCAGGTCGCGCGCGTAGGCGATCGCCTCGGGCAGGACCTGTTCGCCCGGCAGGAGGCGGTCGGCAAGGCCGAGGCGCAGCACCTCGTCACCCGAGACGATCCGCGATGACAACAGCAGGTCGAGGGCCTGCGAGTAGCCGCAGATCCGGGGCAGCAGCCACGACATGCCGTACTCGGCCACCAGCCCCCGCTGGGAGAACGCGCAGCCGAGCTTGGCCGTCTCCGACACGAAGCGGATGTCGGCCTGGACGGCATAGCCCAACCCGGCGCCGATGGCCGCGCCATTGACGGCAGCGATGAAGGGCTTGCGCAGGGTCAGCGGGAACGTCGGCAGGGGCATGCCCTCGGCGATCAACCCGCCAGCGTCGGGCGTGGCGATGCTCTGGAGCAGCTCGAGGTCGGCGCCTGAGCAGAACCCACGACCAGCGCCGGTGACGACGATCACCCGCACCTCGGGATCGGCGTCGGCCGCGCCCAGGCGCTCGAAGTAGAGGCGCTGGAGCTCGACCGTGAAGGCATTGAGCTTGTCGGGACGGTTCAGGGTGACGATGGCGATGCCGTCGTCCACCTCGTAGAGCACCACCTCGTCGGACATGGAAACGACGCTAGAGCCCGAGCACCGGCGCCAGGAACTGGCCGGTGTAGCTGGCCTCGGTCTTGGCCACCAGCTCGGGGGGGCCCTCGACCACCACCAGGCCGCCACCGTCGCCGCCCTCCGGCCCCAGGTCGATGATCCAGTCGGCCGTCTTGATCACGTCGAGGTTGTGCTCGATGACCAGCACGGTGTTGCCCTGGTCGACGAGGCGGGACAGAACGGTGAGCAGGCGCCGGATGTCCTCGAAGTGCAGGCCGGTGGTCGGCTCGTCGAGGACGTAGATGGTGTGGCCGGTCGACCGCTTGGCCAGCTCGCTCGCCAGCTTCACCCGCTGGGCCTCCCCGCCGGAGAGGGTGGGCGCCGGCTGCCCGAGCCGCACGTAGCCGAGGCCGACGTCGACGATGGTCTGGAGGTGGCGGGCGATCGCCGGCTGGTTGCCGAAGAACTCGAGCCCCTCCTCGCACGGCATGTCGAGGACCTCGGCGATGTTCTTGCCCTTGAACGTGATGTCGAGCGTGTCGCGGTTGTAGCGGGCGCCCTTGCACACCTCGCACGGGACGTAGACGTCGGGCAGGAAGTGCATCTCGATCTTGATGGTGCCGTCGCCTGCGCATGCCTCGCACCGCCCACCCTTGACGTTGAAGGAGAACCGGCCGGGCTGGTAGCCGCGGACCTTGGCCTCCTGGGTCTGGGTGAACAGCTTGCGGACGTGGTCGAACACGCCCGTGTAGGTGGCCGGGTTGGATCTCGGCGTACGCCCGATCGGCGACTGGTCGATGGCGATCACCTTGTCGAGCAGCTCGATGCCGTCGATGCCCTTGTGCAGGCCGGGGGCGCCGCGGGACTTGTAGATCTTCTGCATGAGCGACGCCAGCAGGATGTCGTTGATCAGCGTCGACTTGCCTGAGCCCGACACGCCGGTGACGCAGACGAGGCAGCCGAGCGGGATGTCGACGTCGATGTTCTTCAGGTTGTGCTCGCGAGCACCCCTGATCGACAGCCACTCGTCGCCCGGCTTGCGCCTCATCTCGGGTATCGGGATCGAGCGCTTCCCCGACAGGTACTGGCCGGTGACCGACCGCTTGTTCTTCAGGAGGCCGGCCACCGTGCCCGAGTGGACGACCTCACCGCCGTGCTCACCAGCGCCGGGGCCGATGTCGACCACGTGGTCGGCGACGCGGATGGTCTCCTCGTCGTGCTCGACCACCAGCACGGTGTTGCCGAGGTCGCGGAGCCGGACCAGGGTGTCGATGAGCTTGCGGTTGTCGCGCTGGTGCAACCCGATCGAGGGCTCGTCGAGCACGTACAGCACACCCACCAGTGCCGAACCGATCTGGCTGGCCAACCGGATCCGCTGGGCCTCCCCACCGGCGAGCGTGCCCGCCGAGCGGTCGAGGCTGAGGTAGCCGAGGCCGACGTCGAGCAGGAAGCCGAGCCGGGCGTTGATCTCCTTGACCACCCGCTCGGCGATCATGCGATCGCGCTCCGACAGCTCCAGCTTCTCGAGCGCGGCCGCTGCGTCGCGGATGGCGAGGGACGACAGCTGGTGGATGTTGTTCCCGTCGACGGTGACGCCGAGCGACTCGGGCTTCAGGCGAGCGCCCCCACACTCGGTGCACGGCACCTCGCGCATGTACGACTCGAGCTGCTCCCGGCTCCAGTCGGACTCCGACTCGGAGTGCCGGCGCTTGAGGAACGGTATGACGCCTTCGTAGGCCGTCGTGTAGGAGCGCTGCCGCCCGTAGCGGTTCTTGTAGTTGACGCTCAGCTTCTTGGTGCCGGTGCCGTAGAGGAAGGCCTGCTGCTGTGCCTTCTTCAGCTTCGACCACGGCGTGTCGGGCTTGGCCCCGACCGACTCGGCGACCGCCTCGAGCAGCCGCTCGAAGTACTGGGTCCGGCCCTGCGACAGCGGGGCGACGGCTCCCTCGCGGATCGAGAGATCGGGGTTGGGCACCACCAGCTCGGGATCGGGCTCGAACCGCGTCCCGAGGCCGTCGCAGTTGACGCACGCGCCATAGGGCGAGTTGAACGAGAAGTTGCGGGGGGCGAGCTCGTCCATCGACCAGCCGTCGTTGGGACAGGCGAGGTGCTGACTGAAGGTCAGCACCTCCTCGTCGTCCCCCACGATCTGGATCTCGGCCACGCCGTCGGCCAGCCGCAGGGCCGTCTCCAACGAGTCGGTGAGCCGGCGCTCGAGCCCCTCCCGTTTGACCAGGCGGTCGACGACCACCTCGATGGTGTGGTTCTCGTAGCGCTCGAGCTTGTGCTCGTCGACGCTTGCCAGCTCGACCACCTCGCCGTCGATGCGGGCCCGGGCGAAGCCCTGGTTGGCGAGATCGACGAGGAGCGACTCGTATTCGCCCTTGCGCCCGCGCACGACGGGGGCCAGCACCTGGAACCGGGTGCCCTCCGGCAGCTCGAGGATGCGGTCGACGATCTGCTGGGGCGTCTGCCGGGTGACGACCGATCCACACACCGGGCAGTGGGGCACGCCGATCCGGGCGTAGAGCAGCCGCAGGTAGTCCCAGACCTCGGTGATCGTGCCCACCGTCGAGCGGGGGTTGCGGGACGCCGTCTTCTGGTCGATCGAGATGGCCGGCGACAGGCCCTCGATGAAGTCGACGTCGGGCTTGTCCATCTGGCCCAGGAACTGGCGGGCGTAGGACGAGAGGGATTCGACGTATCGCCGCTGCCCCTCGGCGTAGATCGTGTCGAAGGCCAACGACGACTTGCCCGAGCCGGACAGCCCGGTGAGGACGATCAGCCGGTCGCGGGGCAGCTCGATGCTGATGTTGCGGAGGTTGTGCTCGCGCGCGCCCCGCACGACGATCTTGTCGGCCATTGGTGCTTCAGTCTACGGGCGAACGCCTGTTCGGACCAGGGACCTCAGGCCCGTGCTGGGCTCACCTCGCCGCCGAACCCCGTCGGGTGAGACCTGGTCAGACCTTGACGCGGACCACCTCGTCGACGACCTCGATCTCGAAGGTCATGAGGTCCTGGTCGAACCCGTCACCCTCGGCCGGCGCCACGCACTTGCCGGTCCGCACGTCGTACTTGCTGGAGTGCTGGGAGCAGGTGACGATGCACTCGACCACCGGCCGGCCGCCGAGCGTCGTGCCCTGGTGGGGGCAGAGGTTCTGGAAGGCGAAGAACTCACCGTCGATGTTGGCGATGGCCACCGGGAAGCCGTCGACCGACACGGTGGCGGTCTCCCCCGGCTTGATCCAGTCGGTCGGCATGGCGTCGTAGAACTGCGGCATGGGCGCTGATGATACGGATCGTCAGCGGAGGTCCCGCTGTTCGAAGACCGTCGAGCCGGCCACCACCAGGACCGCCGACACCACGACCGGCAGCACGAGCGCGGTCCAGGCCGGCCCGGTGGCCAGCATGTTGCGGGCGAGGAGCCACTGCCAGGGCGACAGCAAGCCAACCGCGTGGAGGGACGGCGAGGACGCCGCGAGCACCTGGACGAGGTAGCCGCCCACCGCCACGCCGGCGCCGGCGACGACTGCCGGGCCCCGTCGCCCGGAGACCGCTCCGGCGACGAACGCGATCGTGCCGTGCAGAAGGGCCAGGCCGACCACGGCGACCGCCGCGGCCAGCAACCCGGCTCGGTCGACGCCGTCGAGGGCACCGACCGGCGCGCCGACGACCACCAGGGCCACCAGGGCCACGGCGCCGAGCGTCGCCACCAGGGCAACCACGCCCAGGTAGCGCCCCGCCAGGACGTGGCGACGGGAGACGGGGTTGGCGAGCACCAGCTCGAGGCCGCCGTCCTCCTCGGCGCCGCCGAGCGCCCGGGCGCCGGCCGCGATGGCGAAGACGAGGAGCAGGATGGGCAGGAACGTCGAGAACAGCCTCGACTGCAGGTAGCCGGGCCCCGACGTGAACGGCACCGCCGCGCTGAGCCCCATCGATTCCCGCAGGGCGCGTGGCAGGTTGTCGATCAGGTCGTTGTACGACGTCTGCCCCTTGACGGTCGGGAACAGCGCCAAGGTCGACGCGACGGCGACGACGACCCCGAGCGACCAGCCGACCAGTCCCCGGCGCCGGTCACGGATGAACCGCCCGAACACGATCATCGGTAGAGCTCCAGGAACATCTCCTCGAGGTCGACGTCATGGGTCACCCACCGGTGGACGCGAACCCGGCTGGCCGCCTTCACGACGCCGTCCACGCTGCCTTCGACCACGAGGTGCACCACCCGCTGGTCCGCCCGGGCTTCGACGACCCCGGTGACACCCTCGAAGACTGCGGCATCGGCGGGACCGTCGATGTGCAGGTCGATGCGCTGCCGCGCCCGCGATCGCAGCTCGTCGAGGTCGGTCACCGTCGCCAGGCATCCGGCTCGCAGGACACCCACGCGCTGGGCGAGCTGCTCGACCTCGGGGAGCATGTGGCTCGACAGGAAGACCGTCGCGCCGCGAGCCGACTCCTCCCGGACGAGGCGATGGAACTCCTCCTGGAGCAAGGGATCGAGCCCGCTGGTCGGCTCATCGAGGACGAGCAGGTCGGGACCGTGGAGGAACGCCTGCACGATGGCGACCTTGCGGCGGTTGCCGGTGCTCAGCTCGCCGATGCGGCGCGTCGGGTCGAGGCCGAACCGGTCGCAGAGCGACGTTTGCCGCGTTCGGTCGACGACCCCACGGAGGGCGGCGAAAAACCGGAACACGTCCTCGCCGGTGTACGACGGGTCGAGGCGTACCTCGGCGGGGAGGTACCCGATCTTGTGGCGCACGCTGACGTCGGTCGGCGGCCTCCCCAGCACCCGCACCGAGCCCGAGGTCGGGCGTAGGAAGTCGAGCAGCAAGCGGATGGTCGTCGTCTTCCCGGCGCCGTTCGGGCCGAGATACCCGAAGACCTCGCCCGACTCGATCGTCAGATCGAGGGAGTCGAGCGCGACCACGTCGCCGAAGCGCTTGGTCAGCGCCTCGGCCACGATCGCCGTCAACTGGGCGGGGGCCGGAGGAAGACCGCCATCCGGGTGATGAGGCCGTCGTCGCCGACGGTGAAGTGGTCGGTCGCGATCAGCCGGCCATCGTCGTTCTCCAGCTCCGCCCAGCACTCGTCCCCCGCCTCGACCACCCGGCCGAAGTGCCAGGCCAACGGCTCGCCGGCGACCAGACGCCCGTCATAGAAGGCACGGATGGCGGCCCGGCCCGTGGTGATGGCGCCGTCGGGGCTGTGGAACACGGCGTCCTCGGCGAACAGGTCGGCCAGCTTGCCGGCGCCACCGGAGGTCGCCACCTGCTCGTAGCTGTCGGCTGCTTGTCGGACGAGGCTCGGTTCCATGGCCGCATCTTTGCGCTAGAAGGTGCGCCGTGGAGGAACGCCGAGATCCCGCTGCCGCACTCACCTCGATCCCCGTCCTGAAGTGGATGGGCATGCGCTGGGTCGATACCGGCGACCCCGACGTCCACGTGGTCGAGATGGACATCCGGCCCGACCTCCTCAACCTGAACGGCGTGCCCCACGGTGGGGTCATCGCCACGCTGATCGACCACACCGGTGGCTTCGCGGCGGGGGTGCTGACGGGCCGGGGCGGGCCCACGGCCGACCTTCACGTGCGGTACCTCACCGGCACCCGCGGCACGACCCTCCGCGCCGAGGCCCGCGTCCTGCGGGCCGGCCGGCAGCTCGTCATCACCGAGACCCGGGTGTTCGATGACACCGGCAAGCTGGTGGCGATCGGCGACATGAGCATCGCCGTGTCGAACGCCGGCGCTCCCCGCACCGAACCGCCGCCCGACTGAGCCTCCGCCGAACCGAGCTACAGCTCGATGCCGGTGCCGTGCCAGAACAGGAAGTAGCTGACGCAGGCGATGGTGGCGACCAGCACGATGCCCGACACCACGAAGACGAGCGCCTGCTTGGTGTCGGGACTCATGCCGAGACCTCGCGCAGCTCGCGGCGGAGGTCCTTGATCTCGTCACGGAGCCGGGCCGCGTACTCGAACCGCAGGTCGGTGGCGGCCTCGCGCATCTCCTCCTCGAGCGTGCGGATGAGTCGCTCGAGATCGGAGGACGGCAGGTCGGCAAGATCGCTGCGCTGGCGGTCGTGCACCCGCGACCGACGGTCTCGACCGGGCACCGGCGCCTTCCCGTCGCCGGCGGGGCGGAGGTGGGCGAGGATGTCGGTGACCGCCTTGCGGATCGTCTGCGGGTCGATGCCGTGCTCGATGTTGTAGGCCTGCTGCACGCCCCGGCGGCGCTGGGTCTCGGAGATGGCCCGCTGCATCGAGTCGGTGACCTGGTCGGCGTACATGATCACCTGTCCGTCGACGTTGCGGGCGGCCCGGCCCATGGTCTGGATGAGCGAGGTCTCCGAGCGGAGGAAGCCCTCCTTGTCGGCGTCGAGGATCGCCACGAGCGACACCTCGGGTAGGTCGAGGCCCTCCCGGAGCAGGTTGATCCCGACCAGCACGTCGAACTCCCCGAGCCGCAGATCACGAAGGATCTCGATGCGCTGGATGGTGTCGACGTTGGAGTGGAGGTAGCGCACCCGCAGGCCCTGCTCGAGCAGGTAGTCGGTGAGGTCCTCGGCCATCTTCTTGGTGAGGGTGGTCACGAGGATGCGGTCGCCCTTCTCGATCCGCAGCTTCACCTGGTCCATCAGATCGTCGATCTGGCCGCGGGTGGGCTTGACGATGACCTCAGGATCGATGAGCCCGGTCGGTCGCACGATCTGCTCGACCACCTGGGTCGAATGCGCGGCCTCCCACTTGCCTGGGGTGGCGGACAGCATCACGACCTGGTTGACCCGCTCGACGAACTCCTCGAACTTCAGCGGCCGGTTGTCGGCAGCCGACGGCAGGCGGAAGCCGTGGTCGATGAGCGTCTCCTTCCGCGACCGGTCTCCCTCGTACTGGCCGTGGAGCTGCGGGATGGTGACGTGGCTCTCGTCGATGACCAGGAGGTAGTCGTCGGGGAAGTAGTCCATCAGGGTGTACGGCGCCACGCCCGGCGCCCGCCCGTCGAGCGGCGCCGAGTAGTTCTCGACGCCGTTGCAGTAGCCGACCTCCTGCATCATCTCGAGGTCGTACTGGGTCCGCATGCGGAGGCGCTGGGCCTCGAGCAGCTTTCCCTCCTTCTCGAACCACGCCAGCCGCTCCTGGAGCTCGTGCTCGATGCGCCCGATGGCCACCTTCATCCGCTCGTCGCCGGTGACGTAGTGGGTGGCGGGGAAGAGGGTGAGGTCGCCGATGTCGCCAAGGTGCTCGCCGGTGACGCTGTCGATCTGGCTGATGCGCTCGACGTCGTCGCCGAACAGCTCGAGCCGGATGACGTGGTCCTCGTAGGCGGGATGGATCTCGATGGTGTCGCCCCGCACCCGGAACTTGCCCCTGGTGAGGTTCATGTCGTTGCGCTCGTAGCGCATGTCGACCAGCTGGCGCAGGATGAACCGCTGGTCGTGCGTGGAGCCCTGCACGACCCGGAGGATCTGCTTGGCGTACTCCTCGGGCGAGCCGAGGCCGTAGATGCAGGAGACCGAGGCCACCACGATCACGTCGCGCCGGCCGAGGAGCGCGGCGGTGGCCGAGTGGCGAAGCTTCTCGATCTCGTCGTTGATCGAGCTGTCCTTCTCGATGTAGGTGTCGCTCGACGGGAGGTACGCCTCGGGCTGGTAGTAGTCGTAGTAGCTGACGAAGTACTCGACCCGGTTCTCGGGGAAGAACTCGCGGAACTCGTTGGCCAGCTGGGCCGCCAGCGACTTGTTGGGCGCGATCACCAGCGTGGGCCGCTGGGTCTGCTCGATGGTCCAGGCGATGGTGGCGCTCTTCCCCGACCCGGTGATGCCCAGCAGGGTCTGGAACTTGTCGCCCCGCTCGACGCCCTTGCTGAGCTCGGCGATGGCGCGAGGCTGGTCACCGGCCGGCGCGAAGTCGGAGACGACCTTGAACGGGGGCACCTCCCAATCCTAGGGAGGGGGTCTGACAGTGATGAGGCCGGTCAGGAGCCCATGTCGGTGAAGCCATGCTGGTGGCTGCCCGTCTCGGCCACGGTGACCCGGTCGCCACCGTCGAGGGCCGACTGCCTGGCCATGAGGCCCGCCCGGCCGATCACGTCCTCGGCGAACTCGTCCTCCCACGGCACGTAGGCACCGACGCCGGCGCTCACCGTGCCGAGGCCACTGTCGGCGACCGCCGACCGGATGCGCTCGGCGGCAATGGCGGCCCCACCCACGCCCTGCTCCGGAAGGAGGCTCACCACTCGGGCGCCCAGCCGGTAGCACCGGTCGGCGCCGCGGGCCTGCTCCTGCACGACATGGGCGACGGCCCGGACCGACTCCTCACTGGCCATGGGGCCGTCGACGTCGAAGGCGATCAGGGCGAAGCTCGTCGACCAGCCGGGCCTGGTTGCCCAGACCGGTCAGCTCGTCGGCCGCGACCAGGTCCCGGAACCGGCGGTTGGCGTCGGCCAGGGCGATGGCCGCGCGGTGGCGGTCCCGCACGAGGAGGTACATGGCGAACAGGGCCGAGGCGAGGACGAGAACGGAGATCCCGGCGAAGACGTTGACGAACCGATGCAGCCCGAGCCCCTGGGCGCGGGGCACAGCGACGGCGACGCTCCAGTCGGTGCCGGGCACGAGCACGGTGACGCTCTGCTTCGAGGGCGATGCCGAGCCCCCCAGGATCGTGCCGTCCCGGTCGCGGACGAGCACCTTGGTGTCGCCGGTCGCCTCGAGCAGCGGGATGAGCGCCTCGGGGCGGTTGCCAGTCGAGACGGCCTGGCTGATGGCGACGGCGGCGGCGGCGGCGGCCCGGCGAGATCCGGCAGTTGCCGTCGATTCGGCATCACGCTCGGCCGCCAGCATGCCGAACCATGCCCCACCGGCCAGGATCGACATGCCCGCCACCGCAACGATGGTGAATGTGCCTCGGACGAACCTCACGCTGCTCGTGTCGGCACGCTAGGCGAGCACCTGAAGCAATGCTGCTCACAACGCGTCGACAACGACCGGTTTCGACAGGTAGCAGGCAGGATGTCCGACAAGATTCGAACTGTTCTCAGCCGGGTCAGCGGGGAGGGAGCGACTCGATCCAGGCCCAGGCCTTGGCCACCTGGTCATCGAGGTCGTCGGGCCCACCACTGTTGTCGATCACGAAGTCGGCGATGCCGAGTCGCTGCTCCCGGCTGATCTGGTTGGCCATCCGGTTGCGGGCGTCCTCGGCCGACATCCCCCGCTGGGCCACCAGCCGCTCGACCGCCACCTCGGGAGGGATGTCGACCACGATGGTCGCCTGCTCCCCGTACTGATGGGGAACGGTCAACAAGGCGATGTCGAGGATCACCACGTCGTCGGTGCCCTCGTGCGCCAGGATCCGGTTGTACAGCTCGCCCACGATGGCCGGCAGCGTGATGGCGCTGAGCCGGTCGAGCTCGGCCTTGTCGGTGAAGACGATGTCGGCGACCGCCTGGCGGTTGAGCCGGCCATCCGCGCCGACGATGCCGTCACCGAACGCCTCGACCATCTGGACGAACACCGGCTCACCCGGCTCCTGGAGCTCCTTGGCGATCGCGTCGGCGTCGAGGATGACGGCGCCCCGGGCGTGCAGCCGGCGGGACACGCTCGACTTGCCAGCACCGATGCCCCCGGCCAGACCGATCACCTTCACGGGTCGGACGGTAGCGAACGCTTACCCTTCGCCCGATGCGACGGGTCGTCCGAGTGGTCGGCTGGGGCGCGGTCGGCCTGGTGTTGGCCGGGATCTTCGGCTACATCCTCCTCGTCGTGACCCGCGGCATCAGCCCGCCCGTCGTGCCGATCACCTCGACCAACGAGCTCTACGGCTACGCGACGGGAGATGCCGTGCTGGTCGAGCCGGCCATGACCCTCCTGGCGCCCGGCGACGCGGTGATCGCCGACGTCCGGGGCCAGATCCGCATGGTGGGCGTGGTGGCCATCGACACGGGCGACGATGGCGCACCGATCTACCGGGTCGGCGGCTTCCGGGACGGCAAGACCAACGCGATCAAGCCCACCGATGTCGTCGGGCTCCCGGGACGGAAGCTGCCCCTGGTCGGCTGGCCGCTGCTGGCCGCCCGCCACCCCGCGGGCCAACTGGCACTCGCCGGCGTGGCGGTCCTGTTCCTGGCCGTGCTGCTCTTCAGCCGGGCCGGGCACGGGAGCAGCGACCCGGGCGCGCCTGCGCATCGCGGGGTGGACGCACCCGAACGGCTCGCCCTTCCCGCCGGGCCCCCGGTCATCCCCGTCCCCGAGCCAGCCGTCCCCCCGGAGGGAGCGGTGTTCGTGGCGGCGGACGACGGCACGATCGACGAGGTCGACCCGCCGGCCCCGACCGCGGTCGCCATGGGCAACATCCCGGGCGCCCTGCCCTTGCCGTACGTTGGAGGGCTCATGTCGATCAGCCCCGAAGACCTTCGGCAGGTGAGGTTCGCGCAGTCGAGGAAGGGCTACGACACCGACGCCGTCGACCGGGCCCTGGAGGCGGTCGCTGACGCCCTCGAGTCGCTCATGCAGGAGCGGGTCGAGCTGATCGAGCAGATCAAGCGACTCGAGCGCGAGGCCGAACGGCTACGCGGCTCCGAGCTCGGCCTCACCCAAGCGCTCAACGCGGCCAAGGCCGAGACCGAAGCCGTCAAGGCCGAGGCCACGCGGATCGTCTCGGCCGCCCAGAGCACGGCGGCGACGGGGGTCGCCAACGCCGCCGCGACCGGCGGCGCCGGCGAGAACGCCATGGTCCAGCTCCTCGGCGAGACCCGGGCCATGCGCTCC
>JAEKLB010000049.1 GCA_019510095.1 Acidobacteriota bacterium
CTCTGCCACCGCGCTCCGAGTAGTGCCGAACGCTCGCCGGAGGCCGTCGCCGACGAACAGATATGCCAGCACCGTGAGGGTGATCATGAAGCCAGGCGGATACACGAGGAACGGCGCCAGCGTCATGTTCGACGTGCCGCTCTGCAGCATCCCGCCCCAGCTCGCCGTGGGCGGCTTGAGACCGAGACCGAGGAAGCTGAGCGTGGCCTCGGCCACCACCAGCACGCCGAGGTTGAGGGCGATCTGGATCACGAGCGGACCGAGAACGTTGGGGATGACGTCGCGCAGGATCGTGCGCGTGGTGGTAGCGCCCAGCGCGCGCGACGCCTCGATGTAGGTCTCGCCGCGGACGTCAGCGGTGACGGCCCGCACGAGTCGGTAAAAGGTGGGCGCCGACACCGCACCGAACACGATGGCCGCGGTGATGAGGCCGCCGTGCAGCACGCCGATCACCACGATGGCGATCAGCAGGCCAGGCACGGCGAGCAGGAGGTCGTTGACCCGGCCGAGCACCGCGTCTGTCTTGCCGGCCAGGAAGCCGGCGGCCAGGCCGGGCGGCGCGCCGACGACGATCGATACCAGGCACGCAAGGACGGAGAACAGCAGTGACGCCCTGGTACCGAAGATGAGCCGACTGAGCTGGTCGCGGCCGAACTCGTCGGTGCCCAGCAGATGTCCCTTCGTGCCCGGCTTCTGGAGGCGGAAGAGAAGATCCTGATGGTTGGGGTCGTGCGCCGCCACCAACGGCGCGAAGATCGCGACAAGCACGAGGACGACCAGAAACGCGGCGCCGATCAGCGCGGGGCGGTTGCGGGCGAACCGGCGCATGGCCCGGAAGCGCTTGCGCGGTGACGCCTCGGCGGGCGCTGCGACTGCGAGGTGGTCCACCGTGGTCGTCATACGCGGAGCTTCGGGTTGAGGTAGCCGTAGGCGATGTCGACCGCGGCGTTGGTGAGCGTGACCACCAGCGTGACGACGAGGACGATGCCCATGAGCGGGTTGATGTCGGCCACGTTGGCGGAGTTGATCAGCATCGAGCCGAGACCGCTGATCGAGAAGATCTGCTCGACCACCACCGAGCCCACGAGGAGTGCCCCAGCTCGCAGGCCGAGCAGGGTGATCACCGGGATGGCGGCGTTGCGCAGCGCGTGCTTGAACACGATCGTCCGGGTGGCGAGGCCCTTGGCCCGGGCCGTGAGCACGTAGTCGCGACCGAGGGCGTCGATGAGCGAGCCCTTGAGCTGGACGGCGAGCGCAGTCGACGCCGTCGCCGAGATGGCGAAGCCGGGGATCAGGAGATGGCGCAACCACTGCCACGGCGACGAGCTGATCCCCACATAGCCGAGCGCGGGAAGGAGTCGGCGGTAGACCGCAAGTTGGAGCACGAGCAGCATCGCCAGCCAGAAGCCGGGGATGGCGATGAAGAGCGAGCTGAGCCCGGTGACGGTGCGGTCAACCGCCCCACCCGGCCACAAGGCGCCGAGCACCCCGAGGAAGAGGGCCCCGAGAACGGTCATGGCCAGGGCCACGGCGGCAATCGACAGGTTGATCGGCAGCTTCTGGGTGATGGCGTCCTTCACCGGCTGGTTCGTGAAGTACGACTTGCCGAGGTCGCCGTGGACGGCGTGGGCCAGCCATCGGCCGTAGCGCACCGGTAGCGGGTCGTCGAGGTGCAGCTCGGCGCGCACGCGGGCGATGTTGGCTGGTGTGGCCTGGTCGCCCGCGAGCACGGCCGCGACGTTGGTCGGGGAGAGATCGACGAGTGCATAGGTGGAGAACGAGACGACGAGCATGATCGGCAGCATCCAGAGCAGCCGCTTGGCGATCAGCTTCAGCATCGGTCCTCCTCACCCACCTCGATCCCTCCCCGACCCGTTGCCGCTACTTCTTGACGTACAGGTAGCGCGAGTCCGGGATGCCGTTGAAGGTGAAGCCGAGGTCGCGGATGTTGGCGACCTTGCCTTCGTGGATCCAGGCCTGGTGCGTGTGACAGAGATCGACCTGCACGGCCTGGGCGGCCAGCTTGGTGTAGATCGTGTCGTAGAGGCCCTTGGCGGTCGCCTGTGACGTGGTGGGGTCCGAGGCCTGCGCCAGCGCCTTGGTGACCGAGCCGTCGGCATCGTTGTAGAGGCCGAGGCCGCTGCTGCCGATGTAGTAGTTCTTGACGTAGCCCGACGGATCGACGCCGACCGAACTGATCGCCGAGTAGATCGCGTCCATCTGGCCCTCACGGAAGCGGGTGTCGCCGGAGGGGTACTGCTCCAACTTCACGTTGATGCCGTAGTCGCCGAGGATCCCCTGGATGGCCTGAGCCTGCGGGGCGTAGATCGTCGCGTAGCCAAGCGTGAAGCTCGGGTTGAAGATGCCACTCGACTTGATCATCTGCTGGGCCTTGTCGTGGTCGAACCGGTACATCGAGTCCGCCGTCTTCGAGAACGACCAGTGCGCCGGCGTCCAGAAGATGTTGTCGGGATCGCATCCACCCTGGTAGGCGCCCTGGGCGAACAGGTTCTTGTCGATGGCGTACTGCATCGCCGTGCGGAACTGCACGTTGTCGAACGGCGGCCGGGTCTGGCGGAACTGCAGCGCCACACCCGTCAGCGGCACGGCCAGGGCGAAGCCCTGCACCGTGCCGTCCTTGATGTACTTCTCCGCAGTGGTGGCATCGGTGCCCGTGACCTGGGCCATGTCGAGGTCACCCGAGCGGACGGCGTTGATGCGCTGGAGCGAGGTAGCGACGAACTGCCAGCTCATCTGCTTGAGCAGGCCGGCGCCCTTGTCCCAGTACTTCCCATCGAGCACGGTCTTCGACTGCTTGTAGGTGACCTTGTCGGCGGGCACGAAGCTGGCCACCGTGTAGGGCCCGGAGCCACCGCCGTGGGTCCCATTGTCCAGACTCACCTTGCTGGCGATGACGGTCGGGCTGATCATCATCCCCGCCAGCGACGAGAAGATCGACGGCAGCTCTGTACCACCCGCAGACAGGTGGAACCGGACCAGATCAGGCCGCACCACCTCGACCGAGGAGATGCCCGACAGCTGCGACGCCAGGCCACTCCCGGGGAGGGTCTTCGAGCGCTCGATGTTGGCCTTCACCGCGGCAGCGTCGAACTTGGTGCCATCCTCGAAGGTGACATCGGTCCGCAGCGTCATCTCCATGGTGCTGCGGTCGGGGAACCGCCAGCCGGTCGCGAGCATCGGCTGGACGTTGAGATTGTCGTCGATCGTCGTCAGCCGGTCATAGAGCGGGTACATGAACGCCGCGTACCCGGTCGACGCGCGCGCAGCCGGATCGAGCGTCGAGGCGCCGGCCGCATAGCCGACCGAGAGGGTGCCGTCGGGATCGACGTTGGCCGGGCGGGGCCTGCCGCTCTGGGTCGTCGATCCGGTCGGCGAGTTGATGACCCGGCTGACCGGCTTGGCCTTGGCGGTGGTCTTCTTCGCGGTCGCCTTCTTCTTGGTGGTCTTCTTGTGGGCCTTCTTCTTCGCATGCGTGGCCTTCTTCGGCGCCGCCGAGGCGCCGGCGGTGCCCACCAGGCCGAGCAGTGCCAGAAGGGCCACGAAGACCACGCCCGACGTCTTCCGACGGAATTGCATCTGTCTCCCCTTGAGCTCTCGCGGATGTGCGGCGTTCGTCGCCTGCACGCGCCCCTCGGGGCACGAGGTTCGGGTATAACGAAGATGACACTCAGTGTCAACTAGTCGCTGCGTGCCAACTGGGCGCAGGGCGCCGTTGGCGGGGGGCGCCTACCCGAGGAGGTCGCCGACCTCGTCGCGCAAGCGTGGAAGCGCATCGACGAGGTCACGGCCGCGCTTGCCTTCGAGGGGGAGGCCCACGGTGGCGTGCGTCCCGCCCGCCTTCTCCCACCCCAGCAGCGCGTCGGCATAGGTCTCGCCGTCCTTGGGCCGTACCACTGCCTGGAACCCGATCGAGTCGGGATCACGCCCCACCTCGGCGGCTCGGGCGCGGATGGTCTCGTTGCCCTTGCGGGACAGGCTGGTGTTGCCGGTCCAGAGCATTCCGTCGCCAATGCGGGCGCACCGATCCTGCTGGACGTCGCTGAAGCCGCCGAACCAGATCGGCACGGGGCGATCGAGCCGGGGGTTGATGCTGGCCCGGTCGATGCGGTGGAACTCGGTGTCGACGTCGACGAGCGGCTCAGCCCACAGTTGCCGCAGGAGCAGCACCTGCTCCTCCTGGCGCCTCCCTCGCGTCTTGAAGTTGGTTCCCAGGCTCTCGTATTCGACGTAGTTCCACCCGGTGCCGACCCCGAGGCGGAGCCGATGGCCCGACAGGAGCGCCACCTCGGCCGCCTGCTTCGCCACCAGGGCAGTCTGCCGCTGGGGCAGGACCAGCACCGCCGATACCAGCTCGATGCGCGTGCTGACTGCCGCGAGGAAGGCGAAGAGCGTGAGGGGCTCGTGGAAGATGCTCTCCTCGGTGTAGATCCCGCCCGGGGGGAACGGCGGCTCCCGGTGGTCGTGGGTGGTGCCGAGCACGTGATCGACGCAGGTCAGGTAGTCGAACCCCAGCCCCTCGGCGGTGACCGCGTAGTCGCGCAGGACGCCGGGGTCGAAGCCGATGGTCTGCTCCGGGATGACGATGCCGATCTTCATGTGGTCTTCCTTCGATCGCCCGGCAGCAGGCTGTCGGCCAGCACAACGGGGAACGGTAGCCGGGTGTCGTCGAAGATCAGGTGGCCCTCGCCGGTGCGGTGGCGGACGTGGTGACCCTCGGCGGCCAACGCCGACTCGGCGGCGGCGAGGTCGTCGACCACGAGGCCCATCGACAGGCAGCGGGGGCGACCATGGACGCTGCCCCACACGCTTTCGCTCTCGCCCGGCGAGGGCATCGGGTAGAGCGCGAGCGTGCAATCGCCCAGATCGACCCCAGCGAGAGGCGAGTCGGCGGGGCCGCTCTCGCGGAAGGTCGTCACCCCCATGTCGAGCACCCGGCCGAGGTGCTCGGCGGCCGCGGCGGGGTCCTCGACGATGGCGCCGACGAACGAGAAGTGGCGCACGTCGACGACCGGGTCGACGCTGAACGGCGGGAGCTCGGCGCCCCAGCGGGGGTCGTCGCGCTGGGGGTTCCCGAACCACTCGAACAGCAGGCCGGCGGTGTCAGCCGGGCGGGTGAAGGCCACGCCCGGCTGCGGGCGGTCGGCCGTGCGGACGCCCAGCGAGAGGGCCCGTTCGAGGGCGGCGTCGACGTCGTCGACCTGGACCGCCACCGAGTGCATCCCGCCGCCGAACCGCTCGAGGAACCGCCGCACCGGCGACGTCGCGCCCAGCGGCTCACCGATCTCGATGGAGTTGTCGCCGATCCACGTCATGCCGCCCCGTCGTTCGATGCCGGGGGTGGCGGCCTCGTTGTCGTGCAGCACACGGCACCCGAACAGTCGTTGCAACGGCGCGATGACGTCGTCGTAGGACGCCGCCAGGGCGGTGGCGTGGAACATCCACCGCACCCCTCCGGTCACCTCATCGGCAGCGCCGGGCGCGGTCACCATGTCAGCGGGAGCGTGTGGGGAGCCCTGGGGTTGAACGAGTAGGTCAGCTCGACGCCATCGGGGATCGCGTAGTCAGGGATGCGGTCGTGCCACACATCGAGCGCGGCTCGTAGCTCCATGCGTGCCAGGTGCGACCCCAGGCAGCGATGGAAGCCGCTGGCGAAGACGATGTGCGGGTTCGGTGCCCGATCGAGCTTCACGTCCAGCGGGTCTTCGAACCGCTCCGGGTCGAGGTTGGCGGCGGCCCACCACACCAGGGCCTGCGTCCCGGCCTTGAGCGTGCCGCTCGGCAGCTCGACATCAGCCGTGACGTGGCGGGTCCCGCTGGTCACCGGCGACTCGAATCGCATGATCTCCTCGATGGCCGAGGGCCACAGCGATCGGTCGTCGAGGATCGTCTTGCGGCGATCCGGATGGCGCGCCAGGTGGGCGAGGATGCATGCGAGCGACGCTGCGACAGTGTCGAGCCCGGCGATCATCAGCAGGTTGCAGATGCCGTGCAACTCATCGCGCGTGACGCGGCGACCGTCGACCTCAGCTGCCATGAGCCAGCCGATCAGGTCGTCCCCCAGGTCGGGAAGGCGCTCGCGGCGGTCGAACTCGGCGGCGAACCAGGCGTCACAGTCGTCGAAGGCGGCCAGGCGCTCCTCGATGGTCTTCGGGCGGTCACTGATCGAACCCGACAGGATCGTGTTCTTGTACCGAAGGAAGTGCTCGAGCTCAGAGGCCGGGATCCCCATGATCGAGAGGAAGATCGACGACGGCAGCGGCTCGCACCACTCCGCATAGGCGTCGGCGCCGCCCCGCTCCACCAGCGGGTCGAGCAGCTCCGCCGCCCGGGCCCGAACCTGACCCTCGAGCTGGCCGACCCGCTTCGGGCTGAACAGTGGATCGAGCATCTTCCGCCACTTGGCGTGCTCGGCCCCCTCGAAGGCTTGCGGAATCGAGTGATGCCGCCCGCCGAGCCCCATCGGATCCGGACCGGCGCCCGCCGGTCGAGGGGCGCCGAACACCGTGTGGCGCGACTTGTTCAGGGCGAGGATGTCGGCCATGCGGCGCACCACGACGACGCCGGGCGCGGCCTCCTCGATGCCTCCCGCCAGCTTCGCCGCATGCACTGCTTGCGGGCACTCGCCCGTCAAGGCATCGAGCTCCTCGGCGCTGGAGAGGCTTCGGCCGGCGTACAAGGCGGTCGGCTCAGCAGCTTTTTCTTCCATCGGAGCGCTCACGTCGCCCTCCCTTCGACGCTGCTGAACATACTTGAGGTATGTAAGTCACGGGGATTGTGCACCCCTGATCCGCCGCATAGGTTGGACCATTGACATGAGGCAACCCTTCTCACTGGGCGCGGGATGCCGTGCTGCTCGCTGATCACCACCGCCAGTTCCAGAGCACGGTCATGCGCCTCGGCGAGAAGGTGATCGCACCCATTGCCGACGAGGTCGACCGGACCGACCAGCTGCCCCTCGACGTCCTCGACCAGCTCGCCGAGAACGGTCTGGTGCAGCTGGTCGTTCCCGAGGCCTACGGCGGGCCGGGCGGCGACCTGACGTCGCTCTGCCTCGGGCGGGAGGCGATCGCCCGCTGCGGATCAATGGCCCTGGCCCAGCTGGTCGGCCAGAACGGCATCGTCGCCTACCCGATCCTGCACTTCGGCACCGAGGAGCAGAAGCAGCGCTTCCTGCCCGCGCTCGCCACCGGCGTCCTGGCCTGTGTCGGCCTCACCGAGGCCGGGGCCGGGTCGAATCCCACGGTGATGACGACCCGGGCCCGCCAGGACGGCTCGACCTGGGTCGTCAACGGCCACAAGTCGTTCATCAGCTATGGCAAGGCAGCCCGCTACTGCCTCCTGTTCGCCCGCACGTCCGAAGGCAAGGGGGCAAGGGGAATCAGCGCGTTCGTCGTCGAAACCGACAGCGAGGGCTTCGTCGAGGGTCGCCACAACGACAAGCTCGGGGGGCGAGGCATCCCCAACGTCGAGCTGTTCCTCGAAGACCTCCGGGTGCCCGCCGAGAACATGATCGGCCAAGAGGGGGAAGGGTTCGCCGCCGCCATGCGCGCCCTGCACCTCATGCGACCCCCGATCGCGGCGATCGCCGTGGGTGGCGCGCAGGCGGCCCTCGACTACGCGATCGGCTACGCCCGCGCCCGGGAGCAGGGTGGCATCGCGCTCGCGGCCCACCAGGGCCTCCGCTGGATGCTGGCCGACATGGCTACCCAGACCGAGGCGGCCCGATCACTGCTCTTCGAATGCGCTCGCCAGATCGATGCGGGTCTGCCACTCGACCAGATCGCCACCATCTCGTCCATGGCCAAGTGGAAGTGCGCCGAGGTCGCCATGGGGGTGGCCACCGACGCCGTGCAGGTGCTCGGCGCCGCCGGCTACATGCGCGACCACCCGGTCGAGCGCTACCTGCGCGACGCCAAGCTGATGGCGATCTACGAGGGCACCAGCCAGATCCAGCTGAACACCATCGCCCGAGGCGTCATCGGATGACGGGGCCCATCGAGTCGTTCGCGCCGGTCAAGGCCACGCGGGCCTTCGACGAGGTCATCCGCCAGCTGCGCGAGCGCATCGACAGCGGGCAGCTCCGGCCCGGCGACCGCCTGCCGCCCGAGCGCGAGCTCGCCACCCAGTTCGAGGTGAGCAGGAACACCGTCCGAGAGGCCTTCCGGATGCTCGAGATCACCGGGATGATCGAGCTCCGGCGGGGCGCGACCGGCGGCGCGTTCATCTGCGAGGGCCGCTCGGAGCTCGTCACCCAGAGCCTCTCGGACATGATGCGCCTCGCCGCCTTCTCGCTCTCCGATCTCACTGAGGCCCGGCTCTGGCTCAGCTCCCTGGTCACCCGCCTTGCGTGTGAACGGGCCGACGACGAAGCGCTCGCCCCGTTGCAGGCCAACGTCGACGAGGCCAAGGCCGCCGCGGCCGCTGGCGACTGGACCCGGGTGGCCAGGGTCAACATCGAGTTCCACAACGTGCTCGCCGAGCTGACCGGGAACCCGGTGCTCGTCATCATCCAGCGGTCGGTCATGGGCACCATGGCGGAGATCTCGGCGGCGCTCGGTCCGATCCGCACCGACGCAACGGTCAAGTCACGGGTTCGGATCCTCAAGCACCTGCGCGCTGGCGATGCCGACGCCGCCGTCCGAGAGATGGAGAGGAACCTCAAGCGCGTGCATTCGCTGTGGCTCGCCGAAGCCGGCGAGAGCACCCGCGGGCCGGAGCCGAGTGAGAGAGGCAGCACGAGATGGTGATGTTCGACGAGCTGCACGAGGAGTTCCGCCAGTCGGTGGCCCGGATGGTGCAGCAGCACATCGTGCCGATCGCCGACGAGGTCGACCAGACGAACCGGTTCCCCGAGGAGCTACTCGAGGTCTTCGCCGACATGGGCCTGATCCAGCTGGCGGTACCCGAGGAGTACGGCGGGCCGGGTGGTGACCTCACGGCGACGTGCATCGCGCGCGAGGAGATCGCCAAGGGTGGGCTCACCGGGCTCGGCCAGCTCGGGGGTCAGACCGGGGTGTTCGTCCAGCCCCTGCTGGCATTCGGCACCGAGGAGCAGCGGCAGCGCTTTCTGCCGGAGCTGGCCAAGGGCCATGCCCTGACGTGCCTCGCCATGAGCGAGCCGCACGCCGGCTCCGATGCCGCCGCCATGACCACGCGCGCCGTCAAGGACGGCTCGTCGTGGGTGATCAACGGGCAGAAGTGCTTCATCACCTGGGGCAGCGTGGCGACCTACTCGCTGGTGATGGCCCGCACGAGCGACCGACCTCGCGGCGAGGGCATCAGTGCCTTCATCGTCGACACCTCCACTCCGGGCTTCGTCGTCGGCCGCCACGACCGCAAGATGGGCCAACACGGCGTGCCCAACGTCGAGCTGTTCTTCGAGGATCTTCGAGTGCCGGAGGAGAACATGCTCGGCGAGGAGGGCACCGGCTTTCGGCTGGCGCTCCGGTCGCTCCACGTCAACCGGCCGACCATCGCCGCCATGGGGATCGGCGGCGCCCAGGCAGCCCTCGACTACGCCATCGCCTACTGCAACAGCCGCATGGTGCGGGGCCGGCCGGTGAGCTCGTACCAGGGCCTGCGGTGGATGATCGCCGAGGCCGCCACCGAGCTCGAGGCAGCCAGGTGCCTGGTCTACGAGTGCGCCCGCCAGTTCGACAGCGGTCTGGTGTCGCGCGACGAGATCGGCACGATCTCGTCGATGGCCAAGGCGTTCGCCGCCGACGTGGTGATGAAGGTCACCACCAACTGCGTGCAGTTCCTCGGCGGCCATGGCTACATGCAGGACCACCCGGTCGAGCGCCTGTTCCGCGACGCCAAGCTGATCGCCATCCTCGAAGGCACGACCGAGATCCAGAAAGAGGTCATCGCGCGCGGGGTCATCGACTGAGTGGCCGCTCGCCTTGATGCCCCGGTCTTGGTCGTCGGCGCTGGCCCGGTCGGGCTGGCGCTCGCCGGCGATCTGGCGTGGCGGGGCGTGCCGTCGCTGATCGTCGATCGTGGTGACGGCTCGATCTACCAGCCGAAGATGGACCTGGTCGGCGTGCGCACGATGGAGTTCTGCCGGCGGTGGGGCATCGTCGATTGGGTCGAGCAGTCGCCGTACACCCGCGACTACCCGCAGGACAACGTCTATGTGACCTCGGTGACCGGGTGGGAGCTCGGGCGCGAGCGGGTCCCGGCCATGGCCGAGGCGTCGCCACCGCCGCAGAGCCCGCAACACCGGGAGCGGTGCCCGCAAGACATGTTCGACCCGATCCTGCGCCGGTTCGCCACCTCGTTCGACGAGGTCGACCTGCGCTATGGCACCGAGCTGGTCCGTCTCGTCGAGCACGACGACCACGTCGAGGCCGAGCTGCTGGATGTCGACTCGGGCACCACGAGCGTGGCGCGGGTCGAGTGGGTCGTCGGATGCGACGGCGCCGGCAGCACGGTGCGCGACCTGGCCGGCATACCGATGTCGGGGACACCCGCGCTCACCTACACCACCAACGTGATCTTCCGCTGCCCCGACTTCGCATCACTCCACGACAAGGGGCTCCTCTACCGCTTCATCATCATCGGCGACGAGGGCACCTGGGCGACCATCGTCGCCATCAACGGCGCCGACCGATGGCGCTTCTCGATCATCGGCGACGAGCAGCCGCGGGTGCTCACCGAGGACGACATCCACGCCGCCATCCGCCGGGCCGTGGGCATCGACTTCGACTACGAGCTCCTGACCGTCGTCCCCTGGACGAGGCGGGAGCTGGTTGCTGACCGCTACCGCGCTGGCCGTCTGTTCATCGCCGGGGACGCAGCCCACGTCATGTCGCCGACCGGGGGCTTCGGCATGAACACTGGCATCGGCGATGCCGTCGACCTGGCCTGGAAGTTGGACGCCACGATCAACGGATGGGCGGGAGCCCAGCTCCTCGACTCCTATGAACGCGAGCGACGGCCGGTCGGCGCCCGCAACGTGGCCGAGGCCAGCGGCAACCTGGCCCGGATGCTGTCACCCCGAACGGCGCGGCCCCCCGCCGCCTTCCTCGACGACACGCCTGAGGGCGCCGAGGCGCGGGAAAAGGTCGGAGCCGAGTTCTCCGAGGCCATGCGGCGGGAGTGGCACACCCTCGGCATCCACCTCGGCTATCGGTACGACGACTCCCCCGTCGTCGTCCCCGACGGGTCGATCCGGCCGCCGCTCGAGGTGATGACCTACACCCAGCGCTCGCTGCCGGGAGCACGGGCACCGCACGTGTGGTTGTCACCTGGCCGGTCGACGCTCGATCTCTTCGGCCGTGGCTTCGTGCTGTTGCGACTGGGCGCCGACGCCCCAACGGGCTCGACCATCGCCGAGGCGGCCGCCGCACGCTGCCTGCCACTGACGACCACGACCCTCGATCAACCTGATGCCATCGCCGCCTACGAGCGGGCGCTGGTGCTGGTGCGGCCGGACGGCCACGTCGCCTGGCGGGGCGACACCGAGCCGCCGGACGCCAAGCTGCTCATCGACACCATCCGGGGGGCACCATGAGACTGGCCAAGTTCGACGGCGGCCGCATCGGCATCATCGTCCCCGGCGATGCCCCCGCCGACGATCGGATCGTCGACATCTCCGACCTGGCGCCGCTCCCGGTGGGCACCTGGCCGCCGGTGGCAGAGATCGCCCTCATCGCCCAGTTCGCCGGCATCCGCCCTGCCCTCGAGGCCGCCGCCGCCCAGCGGCCGGCCCAACGCCTCGCCGAGGTTCGGCTGGAGGCCCCGGTCACCTGGCCCAACAAGCTGCTTGCGTACCCCGCCAACTACCACGCCCACATCGCCGAGATGTCCTCGCAGAACCGGGCCGACAAGAACGGCTTCTTCCTCAAGGCGCCCTCGTCGATCTCCGGACCCAACGACCCGATCGTGATCCCCGACATCGACGGCCGCGAGGTGCATCACGAGTGCGAGCTGGCGATCGTCATCGGGAAGGGCGGGCGGCACGTCGCACGAGCGGATGCGCTCGCCCACATCTTCGGCTACGCCTGCCTGGTCGACATGACCGTCCGCGGCCAGGAGGAGCGGGTGATGCGCAAGTCGTTCGACACCTTCTGCCCGCTGGGCCCGTGGATCGTGACCGCCGACGAGATCGACGACCCCGACCGGCTCGACCTGCAGCTCACGGTCAACGGCGAGGTCCGCCAGCAGGCGAACACCCGCGACCTCATCGTGGACGTCCGGGACATGATCGTGCTGGCCTCGTCGGTCTCGACCCTGTATCCCGGTGACGTGATCGCGACCGGGACACCGGAAGGCGTCGGCCCGCTCGCCGCGGGCGACACCGTCGTCATCACCATCGCCGGCGTCGGCTCGATGACCCTCCCGGTCGTCCAGGGCCAGGGCGGCTCCAACATCGCCTTCGAGCACCACAACGCGCTGCGAGCGGCAGGAGAGGAGGACCGGTGGAAGAGCGGTACCGCAACCGTCTGACCGAGCTGCAGTTCGGCGCCGGGTGGGACAAGCCGGAGCCGTCGCTGTGGCCCGAGCCCCGCCAGGACCACAAGGTGACCCGGTGGCGCTACAGCGAGGCCCGCCAGGCCCTCGACGAGGCGGCCGAGTTCGTCTCGCCCGAGCAGGCCGAGCGCCGCAACCTCATCTGCGTGAACCCGATGGAGGGGAACACCTACGAGAGCACCCGAAACCTGGTCGCCGCCTACCAGCTGGTGAAGGCGGGCGAACGGGCCCGGTCGCACCGTCACTCCCCGAGCGCGCTACGGCTTATCCTCGACGCGGGGGCCGACGCCTACACCGTCGTCGACGGCATCCGCGTCGACATGGCACCAGGCGACGTGGTGCTCACGCCCTCGTTCACCTGGCACGGCCATGTCAACGAAGGTACGGCCGACGCCTACTGGATCGACTTCCTCGACATCCCGCTCGTCCAGCACCTGGGACCCATGTTCTTCGAGGGTCACCCCGACGACTACGAGACCGTCGAGCACAACGACCCGACGTCGCCGATGCGCATACCCACCCGGCCCGCGCTGGCTGCGGTCGCCGAGGCCGACGGCCCACGGATCGTCGAGATCGCCGCCGGCGTCATGCCCACCATCGGTCTCCACCTCGTCGATCTCCCCGCCGGGACCCAGCTCGACCCGGCGCGGACGACTGCCACCTATCTCTATGCCGTGGTCGATGGCGAGGCCGAGGCCGTCATCGAGGACGGCGCCGAGCGCCTCGATCTCGAGCGCGGCGACATCCTCGCCGTGCCGGCGTGGTATCGCCACACCCTGAAGAGCAGCAAGGGAGCGACCGTGCTGCGAGTGTCGGACCTCCCGATGCTCGAGGCCCTGGGCCTCCGCCGCGAGGCCACAGCAGGCCCGGCATGACCCTCGACCTCGTCATCAGGGGAGCGGACGTCGTCGACGGCACGGGTGCCCAGCGGCAGCGAGCCGATGTCGGCGTCGCCGGTGGGCGGATCGTCGCCATCGGCAAGGTCGACGACGCGGCGACCCGGGTGATCGACGCCGAGGGGCGGATCGTGGCACCTGGCTTCATCGACGTCCACGCCCACATCGACGCCCAAGCCTTCTGGGACACCACCTTGAGCCCGTCACCCCTCCACGGCGTGACCACCCTGCTGGCGGGCAACTGCGGCTTCACCATCGCCCCACTCACCCCCGAGGCGGGCCGCTATCTCATGCCGATGCTGGCCCGGGTCGAGGGCATGCCACTCGAGTCCCTCGAGGTCGGGGTCCCGTGGGACTGGTCGACCACGGCGGAGTACCTCGATCGCCTCGACCGCGGCCTCGCCGTCAACACCGGCTTCATGGTCGGCCACTCGACCATCAGGCGCATCGTCATGGGCGAGGATGCCAACCGGCGTGCCTGCACGCCGGACGAGCTGGTCTCGATGGCGTCGCTCCTCAGGGCCGGCCTGGCCGCCGGCGGCATCGGCTTCTCCTCGACCTGGTCGCTGACCCACTTCGACGCCGATGGCGACCCGGTGCCCTCTCGATTTGCGACCGCCGACGAGCTGATCACCCTGGCCGCCGTCGCCGGCGAGTTCGACGGCACCTCGCTGGAGTTCCTGCCCCGTACGGCCACCAACATGCCGTTCGAGCCCGACGAGGTCGAGGTGATGATCGCCATGTCCCACGCGGCCCGGCGACCCCTCAACTGGAACCTGTTGCGGGTCAGCGAGGCGGTGCGGCCCAACGTCGAGGCCCGCCTCGGGCTGGGCACCGCGGCACGGGAGCACGACGCCCGCATCGTCGCCCTGGTGATGCCCGAGCCGTTCGTGGCCCAGCTGTCGATGCTCACCGGCTTCATGCTCGACTCCCTGCCGGGCTGGGACAAGGCGATGGCGCTTCCTCCCGACGAGAAGCTGCGCCTGCTCCGGGATCCGGCTGGGCGGGAGCGGCTGCGCGCCTCGGCGGCGTCCGATCCGACCCGGGCCACCTACACCTCCTGGGCGACCCACGTGCTGACCCAGACGTTCGACGCGTCCACCCGTCGGTACAAGGGACGGACGGTGGGCGAGGTCGCCGCCGGACAGGGAAAGCAGCCCTTCGACGCGCTGGTCGACATCGTCATCGCCGATGAGCTGCGCACGTACTTCTCGGTGGCACTCGAACCGGAGTCACGCGCTGACTGGGAGATGCGAGCCCAGGTGTGCAGCGATCCTCGGGCGCTGATCGGCGGCTCCGACGCCGGCGCCCACACCGACATGATCAGCCAGCAGGGCTACGCCACCCGGGCCCTGGCCAATCTCGTGCGCGACCACGGGGTCATGGAGCTCGAGCGGGCGGTGCACCTGCTCACCATGCGCCCGGCCGAGCTCTACGGCCTGCGCGACCGGGGTGTGATCGCGGAGGGCGCTATGGCGGACCTGGTCGTCTTCGACGAGGAGACGGTCGGGCCGTCCCCCACGACCACCCTGTTCGACCTGCCCGCCGGCGTCGGGCGCCTCTACACGGGCGCCGATGGTGTCGAACAGGTCGTCGTCGGTGGCGAGGTCGTCGTCGAGCATGGCGAGTTCACCGATGCCCGGCCAGGACGTGTCCTCCGATCCGGGCGCGACACGAGACGGCAGACGTTGTGACGAGCGCCACCGGAGCGCGGACGGCCTCGGCGATACACGACGAGCTCGGACATCCGGTCGTCGACGCCGACGGTCACTGGCACGAACCGGTGGCGGTGTTCTGCGACTTCCTCCGCGACGAGGCAGGAGCCGCCGCGGTCGACGCCTTTCGGGCATTCAACCAACGGCGCCACCGCTGGTACGAGTTCAGCCGGCCCGAGCGACTGTCGCAGCGCTACCACCGGCAGGGGTGGTGGGCCGAGCCGACCAACACGCTCGACCGGGCCACGGCCATGCTGCCGAAGCTGCTGCACGAGCGGTTGCCCGAGCTGGGCATCGACTTCGCCATCGTGTACCCGACCCTGGGCCTGGTCGTGCAGCGACTCCCCGACGATGACCTCCGCCCGGCGGCGGTGCGAGCCCTCAACCGGATGACCGCCGAGCTGTTCGCCCCGTTCAGTGATCGCATGACGCCGGCCGCGGCCATCCCGGTCCAGACGCCGGGCGAGGCGGTCGACGAGCTTCGCTTCGCGGCCGGCGAGCTGGGCTTCAAGGTCGTGATGCTGTCCGGGGCGGTGACCCGCTCCGTGGATCGCGACGGCAGCCCGCGCCAGTACCTCGACACGCTCGGCCTCGACTCGCCCTACGACTACGAGCCGCTGTGGTCGGCCTGCGTCGAGATGGGCGTCGCCTTCACCGATCACGGGGGGTCGGTCGACTGGCCGAGCCGACAGTCGCCGACGAACTACGTGTTCAACCACGTCGGTCACTTCGCCGAGGCCCAGCACACGACCAGCAAGGCCATCCTCCTCGGCGGGGTGACCCGCCGCCATCCCGATCTGCGCTTCGCATTCCTCGAAGGGGGCGTGGGCTGGGCCCGGCAGCTCCTGCTCGATCTCGAGGGTCACTGGGAGAAGCGCAACCTCGCCGCCCTGCTCGCCAACCTCCGGCCCACGAACGTCGACCGCGCTGCGCTGGGAGCCTTGTACGACACGTACGCGAGCGGGCCGGCCGCCGGCCGCTTCGATGAGATCTGGGCGACGTCGCCGAGCTCGATCAACGCCTTCACTCCGGTCGATGAGCAGGCCGGGCGAGAACGTGACGACATGGACGACTTCGCGCCGGGCGCCTTCGAGTCGGCGGAGGAGATGGTCGAAGAGCTTCGGCGGGCGTTCTGGTTCGGGTGCGAGGCCGACGATCCCATGACCGCGCTGGCGTTTGGCCACGACTTCGGCCCGCACCTCGATGCCATGTTCGCGTCCGACATCGGCCACTTCGACGTCATCGAGATGGCCGGCGTGCTGCCGGAGGCGTGGGAGCTGGTGGAGGGCGGCAAGCTCGACCCCGCTGAGTTCGGGCGGTTCACCTTTGACAACGTCGTGCGGCTGCACGGCGGCATGAACCCCGACTTCTTCAAGGGCACCGTGGTCGAGCAGACCGCGGCCGACCTGTTGACGGACTGAACGGAGACCACATGCCTGTCCGAATCGATGCCGAGGGACCGGTCGCGACCGTCATCCTCGACTGGCCCGAGCAGCGCAACGCGCTGGACCCGGCAAATGGCGACGAGCTGCAAGCGGCCTTGCGGCAAGCAACCGCCGACGACGCCATCTGCGGTGTCGTGCTGACCGGCGAGGGCGCGTTCTGCGCCGGCGGCAACCTCAAGGGAGCGCAGGAGCGGGCGACGATGGGTCCCGAGGAGCGGCGGGCGATGATCACCGCCTCGTACCAAGGCATCATTCGCACGCTCCTCGAGCTGCCGGTGCCCACGGTGGCCGCCATCGACGGCCCTGCCGTCGGGATGGGCTTCGACATCGCGCTGGCCTGCGACAGCCGCCTCGTCGGCGAGGGCGGCTGGTGCCGCCAGGGTTGGGGGCGCCTCGGCCTGCTGTCGAGCACCGGGGGGATCCTCTCGCTGGGCCGGCTGTCGCCCGCCGTGTTGTGGCAGCTGCTCGAGGGCCAGCCCAAGCTGGACGGGCCGACCATGGAACGGCTCGGCCTCGGCGAGGCCGTCACGGAGGGAACCGCCCGGGCCCGGGCCCAGCAACGGGTCGCGACGCTGTCGGAGATCGGCCGCCCCGCCCTGCAGGGCTACGTCGAGCTCGACCGCGCTGCACGCCGCCAGCAGATGGACGTGCATCTCGAGGCGGTGCTCGACACCCAGACCCGGCTCCTCTACCGGCCCGGCTTCAACGACCGCGCCGCCGGAGCCCTCAACTCATGAGCGACACACGCGACAACCGGGAACGGCCCCTGGACGGGAAGGTCGCCTTCGTCAGCGGCGCCGCCCGAGGGCAGGGACGGGCACACGCCGTCCGCCTGGCCCAGGACGGAGCCGACATCATCGGCTTCGACCTGTGCGACCACGTGGAGACCACCAAGTGCCCGCCGTCGACCGAGGTCGAGCTGGCCGAGACGGTCCGCCTGGTCGAGGCGACGGGACGGCGCATGATCCCGTCGGTCGCCGACGTCCGCAGCTCGACCGCGGTGCGGGCCGCGTTCGAGGATGGCGTCGAGCGTCTCGGACGGGTCGACATCGTGATCGCCAACGCCGGCATCCTGAGCTGCAACCTCTCATGGGAGATCACCGACGAGCAGTGGCAGACGATGATCGACGTCAACCTCACCGGCGTGTTCAACACCGTGCGGGTCGCCGTTCCCAGGCTCATCGAACAGGGCGACGGTGGGGTCATCATCATGACCGCGTCGATCGCCGGACTCCGGGGGCTGCCCTACCAAGCCCACTACGTCGCGGCCAAGCACGGCGTGGTCGGCCTCGCTCGCTCGATGGCCATCGAGCTCAGCCGGTACGACATCCGTGTCCACACCATCCATCCCAATGGCGTCGACACCCACATGCTGGATGACCCCGACATCCCCGCCATGCTGTTCGAGGACGAGCAGGGCATGAAGGCGGCGTCCAACGCACTGCCCTACCGGCGGGCGCAGCCGGAGGACGTGGCGGGCGTCGTGTCCTTCCTCGCCAGCCATGAGGCCCGCTACATGACCGGCGCGCCGGTCATGCTCGACATGGGCAATAGCCTGATGTGACGAGGCCCGACGACGAGGAGACGATGACGGAGCAGGCGATGCTCATCGACGACCGTGGCGACGGCACCGTGCTCGTCACCATCAACCGCCCGGAGCGCCTGAACGCGCTCGACGACGAGATGGTCGACGAGCTGAGCCGAACCTTCGACGCGCTGGGCAGGGACGCGGCCTGTCGCGTCATCATCCTCACCGGGGCGGGCCGGGGCTTCTGCGCCGGGATGGAGATGGGCGCAGCCGTGACCCGTGAGGCCGGCGGTGGCCTCGGGCCCGATGTGCGGTTTGCCCGCCAGGAGCGCTTCAGCGCCATGGTCGAGGCCGTCCGGTCCGTGCCCCAGCCGGTGATCGCGGCGGTGAACGGCGCCGCCGCCGGCAGCGGCATGGGCATCGCCCTCGCCGCCGACATCCGCATCGCCGCCGCGTCGGCCTCGTTCCACATCGCCGCGGTGAAGATCGGCCTCTCGGCCGGTGAGTGCGGCATCAGCTTCCACCTGCCCCGCTACGTCGGAATGGCGCGGGCCATGGAGATCATGCTGACTGGCCGACCGATCCGAGCGGAGGAAGCCGCCGCCATCGGCCTGGTGACCCGCGTGGTGGCCGACGGGGAGGTCGTCGACGCTGCCCTCGAAGTCGCGGAAGCCATCTGCGCCAACAGCCCGTTCGGCGTTCGCATGACCAAGCGAGTGGCGTGGGCGAACCTCGACAACAACTTCACCGAGGCGATCGCCCTCGAGAACCGGACGCAGATCCTCGCCACCATGACCGACGACTCGCGTGAGGCGAAGCTCGCGTTCGTCGAGAAGCGCCCGCCTCGCTTCGCGCCGCCGGCGACGGCCTGACGATCCAGCTGTAGCTCGCGCTCGTCGGTGCCCGGTACGGGCACCGCTTCACGCCGGCAATGGCGTCGCTCAGTTGTGAGGGACCTGGTTGAAGGGCAGCTCCCGGTCAGGTGACGCCTCGCGGGGAAGGCCGAGGACCTGTTCCGACACGTTGTTCCGGAGCACCTCGTTGGAGCCGCCAGCGAGGGTGGCGCTGCGACTGCTGAGCAGGTCGCGCGACCACCGGTCTTCGTCGCCCGGCCGCCACCCGGCGGCGACCGACCCGGCCAGGCTCTTGCCGAGCTCGGCGCGGCGCTGCCGGTTCAGGGCGCCACCGACCTTGACGATCGGTCCGTAGCCGTGGTGGAGCGCGCCGCTCGTCATGCCGTTGGTGATGCGCTGCGCAGCCAGGCTTTGCACATGGGAGGCGACATGGAGGTCGACGATCTTGCGTTGCACGCCGACGTCGCCGATGAGCCCGCGCTCGGTCGCCAGGGCGATGAGGTCATCGACGCCGACCGCTTCGGCGACGCCGCTGTTCCGACCCTGCCAGGCATGCTCGATGTTCAGCAGGCCCCGAGCCACCCGCCAACCCTCGTTCTCGTCGCCGAGCATGTTGGAGGCGGGTACGACCACATCGGTCAGGAACTCCTCGCAGAACTCGGCGCCACCGTTGATCTGCTTGATCGGGCGCAGGTCGACGCCTGGTGAGCGCAGGTCGAGGATGAAGACGCTGATGCCCTTGTGCTTCGGCACATCCCACCGCGTGCGCGTCGGGCAGATGGCGAAGTCGGAGCGCTGGGCGCCGGTGCTCCACGTCTTCTGCCCGTTGATGACGTAGGTGTCCCCGTCCCTCGTCGCCCGGGTGAGCATGCCAGCGAGGTCCGAGCCGCCGCTCGGCTCGGAGAGGAACTGCAACCAGATCTCCTCGCCGCGCAGGATCTTCGGCACATGTCGCTTCTTCTGCTCCTCGGTGCCGAACTCGACGACGGTGGCGCCAAGGATGTTGATCGACACCATGAACACCTGGGAGCGGGTGTCATACGCCGCCTGCTCCTCGAGGAACACCCGCTCGTGGTCGTAGCTCAACCCTTGGCCGCCGTACTCGACCGGGAACGGGATGCCGGCAAAGCCGGCATCGAAGACCGCGGCTTGGCGCTCCCGGGCAACCGCGATGTACGCGGGGTCGGACTCGGCCATGAGGTCGGGTTCCTCATAGCTGCCATCGTCCAACCGGGCCCGCGGCGGGATGTTCGCCGCCAGCCAGGCGCGCGCCCGCTCCCGATACGTGTGTAGCTCCGCGCTCTCGAGCTCGTCAGCCACGATCCCTCCCTTGTCCGACAGCAACCCCGGTCATGCCGAGGGCCGTCGCCAGCCGATCCCGATGGCGGTCGGGGCTCCCGTACAGCGCCGCGTTCGCCTCGACCCGCCGGAGATACAGGTGCAGGTCGTGCTCCCAGGTGAATCCGATCCCGCCATGGATCTGCAGGCAGTCGCGGGCGATCTCCGGCCCCCGCTCCCCGATGTAGCACTTGGCCACGCTCGCCAACTCGTCGGATGCAGCGCCGTTGCCGGCATCGGCCGCATGGGCTGCGGCCACCGCCGCTGCCTTCGACGACTCCAACCACAGCAACATGTCGGCCAGCCGGTGCTTGAGCGCCTGGAACGACCCGATCGGCCGGCCGAACGCCTTGCGGTCCTTCGCATAGGCGAGCGTCATGTCGAACAGCGCGTCGAGGGCGCCGACCGTCTCCGCGCTCTGGAGGGCCACGGCGACGTTCAGCTGCCGCCGGATGGCCTCTTCGGCGCCGTCGATGTCGCCGACCGCGTCAGTGGCCGAGACCTCCACACCGTCGAAGGCCACGTTCGCCAACCGGCGACCGAGGTCGAGGCTCTGGAGCGGCTCGATCGTGATCCCGGCGGCCGTCGCCGGCACCAGGAACTGCGAGAGCCCACCAGCGGTACGGGCCGCCACCAGCAACAGATCGGCGACGTGCGCGTCCTGCACGAAGTGCTTGGTGCCGTGCAGCCGGAACCCCCCGGCCGACGGCGTCGCCTCGAGCCCGACGCCGGCGCCATCCCAGCGGTCGTTGGCCTCGGCGATCGCCCAGGTGGCGATCACCTCCCCACCCACGATGCCGGGCAGGTGCGCTGCCTGCTGCGCGGATGAGCCTTCGGTGGCGAGGGCGAGGGCGACGACGTTGGTCGGCAACACCGGCCCGGGGAACACCACCCGGCCGAGCTCCTCGGCGACGATCGCCAGATCGCTCACACCCGCCCCCGACACACTCCCGCCGCCGAGCTCCTCGGGCACCAGCATCGAGAACCACCCCAGCTCCGCCCCCTGCTGCCAGGCCCCCCGATCGAAGCCGAGCGGGTCGTCGATCAGACCCCGCACCCGCGACATCGGCCACTCCGACAGCAAGTACTTGCGCGTCGTGTCCCGGAAGAACTGTTGATCCTCGGAAAGCGCCAGATCCAAAGCCGTCTCCTCAGATTCTCTATCGACCGGTGAAGCGCGGGTCGCGCTTCTCGTAGAAGGCGCGATGTCCTTCCAGGTAGTCCTCTGTCCCACCCGAGCTCTGAAGGCCCCACGCCTCCATGGCGAAGTTGACCTCGAGGTTGTTGGCGAGCATCCCGAGCTGCATCTGCATCTTGGCGAACGACAGCTGCACGGTCGGTCCGGCGGCGATGCGGCCGGCCAGCTCCAAGGTGGCGGTCATCAGCTCGTCGTGAGGCACCACCCGGCTGACCAGGCCGATGCGGGCCGCCTCCTCGGCGTCGATCGTGTCACCGGTATAGGTGAGCAGCATCGCCTGCTCCATGCCGATGATGCGCGGCAGGAAATAGCTCAAGCCCGTCTCGGGCGTGAGGCCGCGCTTGGTGAAGCTGACGGCGAACTTCGCCTGATCGGACGCGATCCGAATGTCTGCCGGAAGGGCGAACATCATCCCCCCGCCGACGCAGTAGCCGTTGATCGCGGCGATGGTCGGCTTCGGGAAGGCCAGCACGGAGCGGCCGGTGGCGAACATGTTGGCGGCCGCCCGCGCCGTCCGCGGCCCCGGCCGGGGCGCTCCGGCGTCGCCGGCTCCTCGCTCGGTCCAAGTCTCTCCCCCACGGCCGGCAGCGAGATCCTTGAGGTCTGCTCCCGCACTGAACGCTCGTCCAGCGCCGGTCATCACCAGGCAGCGCACACCGGGATCGTCTGCCGCGGCGGCGAGGACCTCCTCGATCTCCCGTTGGGTCTGCCGGCGGAAGGCGTTCATCACGTCGGGTCGGTTGAAGGTGAGCACCCCGACCTCGTCGTTGACCTCGAAGGTGATGTCTTCCAGATTCATGTGGCTATCCGATCTTTTCGTCAATCGGGGCGGGGTGGCTCTTGCCGTACATCGTACGGCACTGACGCCGAACGGTGCCAGTGAACGCTCGGGTCAGACGCTGATGCCGAGGAGTTTGGTGTCGAGGTATTCGTGCATGCCTTGGCGGGCACCTTCGACCCCGAGGCCACTCTGCTTGACGCCACCGAACGGGGCCGCCGCCGACGTCGGGTTGATGTCGTTGATCCCGACCATGCCGAACTTGAGCCGCTCCGCCACCCTGATCGCCCGCGACAGGTTGTTGGTGTAGAGGTACGACGCCAACCCGTACTCCGTGTCGTTCGCCATCGCAATCACCTCGTCCTCGGTGTCATAGACGATCACCGGAGCGATCGGGCCGAAGGTCTCCTCCCGGTAGATCAACATGTCGGGCGTGACGTTGGTCAGCAGGGTCGGGGCATAGAAGTTGTCGCCCAGACCGTCGATCTTGAGCCGCTCGCCACCGATGGCGACCTTGGCGCCCTTGTCGACGGCGTCAGCGACTTGGCGCTCCATCTTGTCCATGGCCTTGGCCTCGATCAACGGCCCGACCGTCACGCCGTCGGTCATGCCGCTGCCCGCCTTCAACGCCTTGAACCGGTCGGTCATGGTCGCGATGAACGCATCGGCGAGGCCCCGCTGCACGAACAGGCGGTTGGGGCAGATGCACGCCTGCCCGGTGTTGAGGAACTTGATGGCAGCCGCCCAACTCCATGCTCACCCGCTTCACGTGCATCGCCGCCTGACTCGCGATCAGCTTCCCCACCTCAGTCGAACCGGTGAAGGTGATCTTGCGCACCTTCGGGTTCTCGATCAGCTCGGCGCCGACCGTGGAGTGATCGGTGGTCGACACCAGGTTCACCACCCCGGCGGGGATGCCCGCCTCCTCGAAGATCTTGAACGTCTCGAGCGCGCACAACGGCGTCAGCCGGGCCGGCTTCAACACGATCGTGCAACCCACCGCCAACGCAGGCGCCATCTTCCGGGTCAGCATCGAGATCGGGTAGTTCCACGGCGTGATGGCGCCGACCACCCCGACCGGCTGGTGCAGGACGATGAAGCGCTGATCCGCCCGAGCCGACGGAATCGTCTCCCCGTAGTTGCGCTTGCCCTCCTCGGCGAACCACAACAGGAAGTCGGCGGCGTAGCCGACCTCGTTGCGGGCCATGCGAATCGGCTTCCCCTGCTCCTCGGTCATCAACTTGGCCAGCGCCTCCCGGCGCTCCAACATGAGCTGGTAGGCCTGATACAGGTAGGCCGACCGCTCATACGCCGTCCGGCCCGCCCAGTCATCAAACGCCCCATAGGCGGCATCGATCGCCGCCTTCATGTCGTCGATGTCGCCATCGGCCACCGAGTCGATCACCGCACCCGTCGCCGGATTCGTGGACTCAAACGTCCGCCCCGACACCGCCGACCGCCATTCCCCACCGATATAGAGC
>JAEKLB010000050.1 GCA_019510095.1 Acidobacteriota bacterium
GAGGGCTGGCGGATCGCCCATCGACGCCTCATGCGCACCTACGTCGGCGACATGGCCTTCCCCGGGAAGACGACCGGCTTGGAGATCGGCGCGTGGCCCGGCGGCCCCGGCCCGGCATGAGGTGCCTGCCGGCGCCCGTCGATGCCGCACGAAGGACGTCAACGCGCTCCGCGAACGAGTGTGGTCCCACCTGATCGGCGGTCGACGCGCCCGGCGAGAGACCACGGAGCGATCCGGCGCCATCGAGCCGGCCCGCTAGCATCGTCAAGCCCGGTTCGGAGGTTTCGCGCCAGGTTTCGTGCACCACCCGCCCTCGTAGCTCAGCGGATAGAGCACCGCCCTCCGGAGGCGGTGGCGCAGGTTCGAGTCCTGCCGAGGGCGCTTTCGGTCGCGTTCAAGTCGACGACCTCCGTGCCTGTGCTAGACGTAAGACGTCTAACTTACTTGGGGGGCACATGAGTCAATTGAAGGAGAAGGTCGTCGTCGTCACCGGCTCGACCAGGGGGATCGGCAAGGCGATGGCGGCGGCGTTCGCCGCAGCCGGTGCGAACGTCGTGATCACGGGCCGGAGCACCGACGAGGCCCCGAACCGGGCGGGCCTGCCGGGGACCCTCGAGTCAGTGGCCTCGGAGTTGCGAAGCTCGGGAGCGGAGGTCCTCGCCGTGCCTGCCGACCTGTCGAAGGCCGACGACCTCCAGAAGATCATCACGGCGACCGACGAACGCTTCGGCCGATGCGACGTGCTGGTCAACAACGCGGCCCTCAGCTTCCTTGGCGGCTTCCTCGAGGTTCCGGCCCGGCGCTGGTTGCCGGTCGTCCAGGTCAACCTTCTGGCGGCCGTCAGCCTCATCGAGGCGTTCCTGCCCGGCATGATCGAGCGGGGCGACGGTCGGATCATCAACTTCAGCTCCGGGGCGGCCGACACCCGGCGACGAGGACCGAGCGAGAATCCAGTCCTGCAACTGCCCTACTCCGCCACCAAGGCGGCGATCGAGGCGCTCTCCTTCGGACTCGCCAATCAACTTGCGGGAACCGGCGTCTCGGTCAACGTCGTCCGACCCTCGGTCGCCACCGAGGCGGTCACCCTTCACGCCCCCCACCTGCTGGACGACCCCGGCGGGCACGGCGGGACCGCTTGGGCCCTTCCCGACGACTTCGGCCAGTCCATGCGGTGGCTCGCGGAACAGCCCACCGACTACACCGGCAACCTGCTGGCGAACGAGGACCTCAAGGCGCTCGGGGCGCTGCGCTAGCACGCCCCGGATGCACCGAGGCGACGAACGCAGCTACGACGGCAATCCCGATGTCGCTCGACTGCCCACCGACGGTTCTGGCGGATCCGCCGGGCTGCTTCCCGGGGTCAGGGTGGGCTGAGCACGCCCAAGGCGATGAGGTCGTCGAAGCTCAGCACGTGGCCGCTGTACGGGGACGGCTGCCGCAACAGCCACAGGAACGCGTCGGCGACGGCCGCCGGGTCGAAGGTCTTCTCGACCACGGTCCCCTGGCGCTCGAGGATCCCGGCCTGTGCCGAGTAGAGGTGCATCTCGGTGGCCACCGCGCCGACCTGCACGGCGTTGAATGCCACACCACGATCACCGGCCTCGGCATGGAGGTTGACCGTCAGCCGGTCGAGACACTGCTTGCTCGACCCGTACATGAACAGGTCGGGCGGGCCGCCGTTGCTCGCTCCGGAGCTGACGTTGAGCACCCGGCCCCAACCTCGCTCGAGCATCCCCGGCACCAGCGACTGGCAGAGCTGGAGCGGCGCCACCGCGTTGATGCGAAGGATGGCCAACCACCGGCGGGACGGCATGCCGAGCACGGGCCCGGAGGGCATGAACGCGGCGTTGTTGACGAGGATGTCGCAACGCCCGAACGCCGACAACGTCTCGTCGACGACACGGTCCGTCTCCTCCGGCGAGCCGAGGTCGGCGTTGACGGCCAGGACATCGGCGCCGATGCCACGAAGCTCCTCGGCTGCCTCCTCGAGGGTGCCGGGCAACGTCGAGTTCGGGTGCTCGTTGGTGCTCCGCCCGACCACGACCACCCGCGCCCCGGCGGCGGCAAGGGTGCGGGCCACCGCCCGCCCGATGCCGCGTGTCGCGCCCGTGACCACCGCCACCCGGCCGGCAAGGTCGCCTTCATCGGCGTCGATCGTGCTCATGGCTCGTTTGTTACCGCGGGCTCCGGAGGCGAGGCACGACCTCTTCCATCAAGCGGCGGATGACCGGGGCCCTGTCTCCTGACGACATCGGAGAGAGGATGAGATGGTCGGCCCCGGCATCGACGTACGCCTGGAGGCCCGACACCACCTCCTCCACATTGCCGGCCACCGCGACACCCTCGAGGATCGTCGAGAAGTCGGGATTGCCCTTGGCGCGGAGCCTTCGGCCCATCGCCCGGGCCGCGTCGGCCCGGGCGGCATCCCCGTCGTCGTCGACGGCGACGAACACGAACGCCATCCACTGGAACGCCGACAGGGCGCGCCCTGCCTCCGCGGCGACCTCGGTGATCCGGGTGACGGAGCTGGCGTAGCGGGTCGCCGAGTAGAGATACGGCATCCAGCCGTCACCGAGCACGGCGGCACGCTTCATCGCCGGATCGCGGCGGCCGGCGACCACGATGGGCGGACCACCGGGCTGGATCGGCGGTGGGTTGATCTGCACGTCGTCGATCTCGAAGAACCGTCCGGCGTGGGACACCCGCTCGCCGCTCCAGAGCTCACGAAGCAACGGGATGGCCTCGTTGGCCCTCGCCCCACGTTCGCCGACCGGTACCTCGCATGCCCGGAACTCCTCGGGGTACTCCCCGCCCACGCCGATGCCGAACACGAGCCGCCCGTCGACCCACCGATCGATCTCGGCGAGCTGCTTGGCCAACAGCCCGGGCTGGTAGAGGGGCAGGGCGATGATGGCGCTGCCCACCGCCGTCCGCTCGGCCAGCGTCGCCAGCCTCGCCAGCGCCACCAGCGGCTCCCGCATCGGGATCGGCCCGGCGACATGTCCCGAGGCCCACAGCGAGTCGACACCCATCGCCTCGAGGTCGGCAACTGCCGCGCGCGTCAGCTCAGATGCAATGACCCCGACCTTGAGTCCCACGCCCTTGTTCTAGCGGGGCCGAGTAAGAAGGCGGGGGAGCGTGACCAAGGGGGCGATGACGTGTATCCGTTGTTGAAGGGGATCCGGGTGCTCGACCTGTGCAAGCTCGTGCCCGGCGACGACGCCACAAGGCTGCTCGCGGACCTGGGGGCGGACGTCATCAAGGTCGAGGAGCCGACGGTCGGCGACTGGATTCGTGACCTGCCCGAGATCTACCGAGCCCTCAACCGGAACAAGCGCAGCCTGACGCTCAACCTCAAGAGCGACGAGGGCAGGCGGATCTTCCACGAGCTGCTGGAGACCGCCCAGGTTGTCGTCGAGGTCTCGAAGCCCGGAACGTTCCAACGCATCGGCATGGACTACGAATCGCTACGCGCACGCAAGCCCGACCTCATCTACTGCTCGGTCACCGGCTACGGCCAGGAGAGCCCGTGGACGGAGCTGCCCGCGCACGGCCTCAACATCAACGCTACTGCGGGCCTCATGGACGTCGACTGGTCCGGCGAGATCCCCGAGATGACCGCGGGCAGCACCGCTGCCGACTGCAACCGCGATGGCGCTGTGGCCGCCGCCTTTGCCATCCTCGGAGCGCTGGTCCAGCGCTCCTTGACCGGCAAGGGCCAGTACATCGACGTGTCGTGCTGGGACGCCGGCGTCAGCTTCGGCGGACTCGGTGCTCGCCCGTTCCCACCGCCGGTGCCAAGGGCCCCAGGCCAGCTCGGCGCCCGCTATGCCGCCTATCGGACCAAGGACGGCCAGGCCCTCCTGCTGGGCCTGCTCGAGCGCCACTTCTGGGAGAAGTTCTGCCGCGTCGTCGCCCGCGAGGACCTGCTGGACCGGCGGGGCGATGCTGCCCTCGACTTCGGGCGCGACGATCCTGGGCTCCGGGAGATCCTCCAGGAGATCGTGGAGACCAAGACCTTGGCCGAGTGGGTCGACCTCGCCATGCAGCACGACATCGTGCTGTCGCCGATCCTCACACCGGCGCAGGTGTTCACGACCGAGCAGTGGGAAGCGCGTGACATGGTCGCCCACACCGAGCATCCCGCCTACGGCAGCTACGACTCCTTGCGACCGGGCTTCACCATTCCCGAGGCCAGCTTCGAGGTGCGGTACCCACCGCCCATGCTGGGCGACCACACGGCCGAGATCCTCAGCGAGCTGGGCTACGACGACGCCGCCCAGCAACAGTTGCGGGCGGCGTCGGCCATCTGAGACCGGCTCCACCGCGTTGGCGGTGGTTGGTGAGCAGCGACCGTGGGAAGCAATGGCCCCGTGGCCAATGACCAGCCGGTGCTGATGCCGAGTGAGGTGTCGGCACGCGTCGGCTTCTTCGACCGCTTCGCCGGCTGGGCCGCGCTGATCGCCAGCCGGGCCTACTTCTTCGCGTTCTGCGTCCTGCTCATCGTCGTGTGGGCGCCGTCGTACGTGCTCATCGGCAAGGTCGACACCTGGCAGCTGATCATCAACACGGCCACCACGATCATCACGTTCCTGATGGTGGCCCTCCTCCAGAACTCCCAGACCCGGAGCGACCAAGCGGTGCAGCACAAGCTGAATGCCATCGCCGACGGCTTGGCCGACCTCATGGCCAACATCGCCGGCGATGGCGGCCAGGACAAACTGAACGAGGACATCACCGAGCTGCGGCAGGCGGTCGGGCTCGAGAGCCACGAGAGCACGACGAAGAACCGGTCGTCATAACCGGCCAGGGGCCGACCCCGACAACGCTCGGCCAAATCGCCGCGAAGGACTTCAGGCCGCGTGTGGTCAGGACGAAGGAAGACGATCCAGCAGCTGCTGGCGACCCACGGAAGGGGCAACGCCATGAGAATCCCCCCGACTCCATCGCCTTCGGAAGTTCCCCATGCCCTGCACCTCACACCGCAGAGCAAGGCCGGATCCCTGGCATCAGTGAAGGTCGGCGGCCCTCCCGCCGGCGACAGCTCCGGCGCCCATGACCTGCGAGCGCTGGGAAGCCAGATCGACGTGCGCGTCTAGCGCCTCCTCCCCGCGGCGGAGCCGCTTGACTGTCTGCATGAGCCTCGTCCCGCTTCCAGCGGAGGCACCGTGGCGGACCATGGTCGGGGTCTTCGAGGCGGTCGGCGCGCGAGGAAACAGCCCGGCGCTGACCGCCACCTCGGCATCGGGCGAGGTCGTCGCCCTGAGCGGCGGTGCGCTCGCTGACCTGATCGCGCAGGGTGCGTCGCTCCTGGCCGCTCACGGGGCCGGGCCGGGCGCAACGGTGGGGATCCATCTCGACAACACCGCCGGGCTCGAGGCGCTCGTCCTGCACTGGGCCGCCCAATGGCTGGGTGCGGTAGCGGTGCCGGTCGGTACCCGTCTTGCCGGCCCCGAGGTCGGCTACATCCTCGAACACGCCGATGTCGGCATCCTGTGCTCGGCTCTCGGCCACCGAGGGCTGGCGCAAGAGGCGGTCGAGCGGTTGCCGGGAACGCTGCTCCTCGACTGCACCTCTGGCCTGCGAGCGCTGGTCGACGGCAGGCCTGGCGCGCCGCCGGCGCGCGTCGCCGAGGGCGACGTCGCCGATGTGCTCTACACCTCGGGGACGACCGGTCGGCCCAAGGGCGTCGAGCTCACCCACGCCAACAACGTGGCCGCCGGCCTGGAGCTGATGGCCGCCGTCGGTCTCACCGAGGACGACGTGTACCAGTCGGCGATTCCGTACTTCACCTCCACGGGCGTGCACACCAACCCGTTGATGTGCCTGGTCGCCGGCGCCCATCTGGTCATGGAGCCCACGTTCGACCAGCACACCGTCCTGCCCCGGGCCGAGGCGGAAGGCACCACCACCTATCTGGGCGCGCCCTCGATGCTCACCCTCATGCTCCGCGACGCCGATCTCTCCAAGACACCCGCCCATCTTCGGAGCCTCGTCTTCGGTGGCTCGGTGATGAGCGCGGCCACGCTTCAGCAGCTGGCCGCCGGCTTTCCTGGTCGGCGCCTGACCAACCTGTACGGGCAGACCGAGGCGGGCCCCGGCGGCACGGTCTGCAAGCCGGAGCTGATCCTCGAGAAGCCGGGCTCCATCGGCAACCAGGGGTTCGGGCCGTGGACGACCTTCGCCGTCGTCCACGATGACGGGTCGGCAGCCGGGGCCGGCGAGGTCGGCGAGATCGTGCTTCGGTCGCCGGCGGTGATGCGCGGCTACCGCGCCAACCCGGCGGCAACGGCGGGGGCACTCGCCGGCGGCTGGCTGCACACCGGCGACCTCGGCTACGTCGACACCGACGGCTTCCTCTTCTACTCCGACCGGAGCAAGGACATGATCATCAGGGGAGGCATGAACGTGTCCTCCGCCGAGGTCGAGTCCGTCCTCCTCGCCTACCCCGGCGTGCTCGACGCCGCCGTCATCGCGGTCGAGCACGAGATCCTCGGCGAGGACCTGCTCGCCGTTGTCGTCGCTCCTGGTCTGTCAGATGCCAAGCCGCTGCTCGCCCATGCCCGCTCCCAACTCGCCGACTACAAGACGCCCCGACGCGTCGCCTTCGTCGACGAGCTCCCGCGCAACGCCATGGGCAAGGTGCTCAAACGCCAGCTGCGGGCCGAGCTCGGAGGGAGCTCCCCCGCGGCTCCCACCCCGTAGCGGCAGAAGTGCGCAGATTGCCCCAGCCAGCATCAAGGTTTGTTCTGGACTTCGCGGAACGGGGCGCGCAAAGTTGGTCCGGTGATGCGGATCGGCGAGCTCTCGGCACGAACAGGTGTCAGCGTGTCGACGCTGCGCACCTGGGAGCGGCGCTACGGCATCCCCAGCCCGCGGCGGACCTCGGGTCGGCAGCGGGTCTACTCCGAGGACGACGTGCAGCGGATCCTTGCCATCGGCCAGCTGCTCGAGCGGGGTTGGACCGTGGCCGGTGCCGCCAGCTCGGTGGCCAACAGCGTGCTGCCGGCGGCGGGGGCCGACTCCTCGCGGCCGGTACGGCCCCCGTTGAGCGCGGGGGCGCTGGCCCAGCTCCTGCACGAGGTGGCCGACGCGGTGGTCGTCGTGGACCTCGATGGCTCGATCACCTTCTGGAACGCTGCCGCCGAGCAGCTCTTCGGCTGGCGGGCCGAGGACGTCATCGGTCGACCGATCGTGGCTGTCGTGGTGCCGCCGGAGCGGCGAGACATCGCCGCCAAGGCCGTCCAGCTCCTCATCGAGGGTGACTTCACGCCCGACCAGGGTGAGCTGGCCCGTCGCGACGGCACGCGGTTCCGCGCCACCATTGCCACCAGCCCGCTCTACGACGACGCCAACGACCAACTGGTCGGCATCATCGGCATTGCCTCTGACGTCACCGAGAAGGAGGCCAGCCGCACGCTCGCCCAGGTGCGCGCCGCCGAGCTCGAGTCGATCGCCGTCCTCGGTCTCAACATGGGCCGAGCACCCGACCCCGCTGATGTCATCGACGATGCCGTCCAGGCCATCCGTCGGATCTTCGCCATCACCGACGTCTGGGTCTTCGGGATCGAAGGCGACTCGTATCGCCTCTGGAGCACACCGCAACGCAGCATCGGGAGCATGTTCGACGACGCCTCATCACTGCTCCACTACACGCGGCGCGTCGGGCGGCCGGTGATCTCCAACGACGTGCGGAGCGAGCGCCGCTTCGACCCGACACCACTCATCGTCGATCACCGGGCCGCGAGCGCCTTGGCCGTTCCCATGCAGGGGCCCGATGGGGCAGTCGGCGTGCTGGTCTGCGCCTCCGCAACGCCGCGGACCTTCACCACCGAGGATGCCCACTACCTCCAAGCCATCGGCAACATCCTCAGCACCCTGTACCCGCCGGCGGGCCAGCAAGGCCAGTGACGCGCCAGTTCCATGTCGACTGAGGGCGGCTGCCCCTGCGGGCAGCCCCTGCAGTACGAGCAGTGCTGCGGGCTGCTGCACGCCGGCCGGAAGCGGGCCATGACCGCCGAGCAGCTGATGCGGGCGAGGTACAGCGCCTTCGCGCTCGGTCACCGGCAGTTCCTGGCCGAGTCCTGGCACTCGACGACGTTGCCGACCGACGTCCGGCTCGATCCGGCCCAGGAGTGGATCTCCCTCGAGGTGCTCGCCACGGGACGGGGTGGGATGCTCGACCACGATGGCACGGTGGAGTTCGAGGCCCACTGGCGCCGCGGCGGCCGCCATGGCGTGCTCCATGAGGTGAGCCGCTTCGTCCGGGAAAGTGGAAGCTGGGTCTATCTGGGTCCGCTCACCTGACGGGTCGAGCGGCCGCAGACGCCGCACGCGCAAGGGAGAAATGAGCGGCGATCAACAGTGGTGGGTAAACGATGCAAGCTGCGCAGCCCGCGACCTCGACTCGACCAGGGAGTCGTGCCACTGCTTCCACCCCGAATAGGTGAGGTCTGCGGCGCGCAGCCGCGTGACGAGTGCCGCCTTCAGCTGCTGCTCAGTCGGATAGTTGGTGCGAGCGACCTCGCACACAAATGCGGCCTGCACCTTGGCGAGCTTTGCCGTCTCGCTGGTTGCTGGTGGCTCGCTGCTACCGCCCGTGCCACATCCGGCGGCAGCCAGGGCCGCGAGCGCGAGCAGCAAACGAGCGGCGCTACGCGACGACAAGGGTCACCGTCCCGGTCTCGGTTGTCGGATCTGGCCGCGAGAACGTCTCCGTCAGTCGGAGGGCGTATGAGCCCGGCGTGAGCTTGCCGGCATCGAGACGGATACCGGCGTAGTCGGTCACACCGCCTTGCAGACCGGTGGTGCCGTTGAGTCCGGAGCTGGAGCCATCACCCGGGTAGACCACTGCCAGACCGGTTGGCCCGGTCACCGAGACCCGAAAGCCATCGAGCATCGGCGCCGATCCGGTGAAGCGCAGCTGCACCCACGTCGGTGTAGCCCGTGGCACCGAGACCTGGGTGGTGACCTGGGTGAGTGACGGCCCCGCGTAGCGAGACAAGGGGATGATGACGGTCGACGTGAGGGAGTCGGGCTTTCCCTTGCTCCCGTCCACCCAGGTGGCGCTGACGGAGACGGTCACGCTGCCCGACGCGGAGTACGGCACGGTGATCTTGAAGGCGGCGAAGTCTTGCGTGTCTCCCGCCAACGACGACGAGCCGTACAACGAGGTAAAGGCCCTGCCCGCCGGATAGGCCACCGTCGCGCCATCTGTTGCGGACATGGTGGCCGTGAAATCGGTGATCGTTGCGGAAGTGCTCCAGACGGTCGACACCCACGCGGTCTCACCGCTGTGCATGGCCGGGACGGTCGATGTGACGAGGTCGACCTTGGCCTTGGGTGCAGCCGACGCCGCCGGCGCCATCGCAAGGACAGCAGCGACCGGGACGAGGCCGGCAAGGAGCCCGACCAGTCGGCGATGGGTAGAAAGGCGAACGGTCATCACGGTGGGTTGTCGGTCCATCGCGGAGGCTCCTTGAGGACCTATTCGCGTAGTTTCTTCTCAAGGCAGCGGGGAATGACGTCGAAGCGTTTGCTGTGCACCTCACGGTCACGAGCTACGTGCTCGCCAACACGGCAGCCACCGCCGGCCTCGTGGTCATGGTGGCGGTCCGAAAGGTGCGGCGAGACCGGCGCGAGCGCCGCCACGGCAGCAACCAGGACCATCTCAGGGCCGCGCTGCTCTCTGGCGGTGACGATCTCGACCGTCTGTTCCGGCGGGCGGTCGGTCGGGCTGCCTATCAGGCCGATCTCGCTGTCGTGTTGCCCCGTGTGAGCAGCACCGACCCCGACTGGATCATCGGCCGGGCACGCGTGCATGCCGAGCGCACGGGCCTCGCCCGGAGGCTCAGGCGTCGGCTCCAGTCGCGACGGCCGGCCGTGCGGGGCACCGCTGCCGCGCTCATCGGCCACCTCCGACTCAAGGACGGGCCGGCCCTGGTCGGCCCGCTGCTCCGCGATCGCGACGGGGACGTCCGGCTCGCGGCAGCCGGAGCCCTCGCCCGGTTCGGGACCGGCGAGGCGGCGTCCGCCCTCATCGAGGCACTCGCCGCGGGAGGCATGCCCGAGGAGCGCATCATCGAACGTCTCGGCCACCAGTGGGCGACGCCCACGATCCTCACCTCCCTCCAGGCGACGGGTGCCGAGGCCATGCGCCTCCGGGCGCCTCTGGCCCGCGCCCTCGGGCTGGCCAAGGACGGGCGCGCCGAGCCGACCCTGCTGGCCCTACTGGCCCACGGCGACATCGAGCAACGCGTCTGCGCCGCCCGGGCCCTCGCCACCTGTGGTTCCGACCACAGCCGGCTGGCGCTCCAGCACTGCCTCGCCGACGACTCGTGGGAGGTTCGGGCCCAGGCCGCCAGCTCCCTCGCGTGTCTCGGCGCGGTCGAGGCAGTGCCCGACTTGGCCGCGAACCTCACTCACCGAGCCTGGTGGGTCCGAGCGAACGCGGCGAACGCGCTCGCTCGACTGGGGACGCCAGGCATCACCGCCCTCGAAGACGCCGCCGCCGGGGACGATCCCTACGCGTCGGAGCGGGCGTCGGAGACGCTGGCCCTGGTGCCGCCCGCCCAGCGAGGTGTGGCCTGATGCCTGGCGCGCTCGGCGACGCCATCCGCATCTTCGACCTGTTCATGATCGGCTACTTCGCCGTCCTAGCCGTCATCTACACCGCGCTTGCCTTCGTCGGCTGGCGGTCGGTCGAGGACTACGTGGCCCGCCGCCCCATGCGTGACTACAACTGGGTCGGGCGGTCGCCGCTCAGCCTGCCCGTCTCGATCCTGGCGCCTGCCTACAACGAGGGGCCGGTGATCGTCCCGGCCATGCGGGCCCTCATGGCCTCGCAGTTCGTCAACTTCGAGGTGATCGTCATCAACGACGGCTCCAAGGACGACACTCTCCATCAGCTCAAGGACGGATTCGGCCTCGTGCCCGCCAGCCGGGTGCCGCGCGCCAACCTGGTGACCAAGGCAGTCCGCGACCTGTGGATGAGCCCCACCGAGCCCCGGATCGTGGTGATCGACAAGGAGAACGGCGGCAAGGCCGATGCGCTCAACGTCGGTCTCCGCTACGCCCGCAACCCGCTGGTGTGCGCGATCGATGCCGACACCATCCTCGACCCGGGTGCGCTCTCTCGCCTGGTGTGGGAGTTCCAGTCGTCGCCCGACACCATCGCCACCGGCGGCATCGTGCGCATCGTCAACGGATCGACGGTTGTCGACGGCCGCGTCATCGAGGTCAAGACCCCGACCTCGATCCTGGCCAACATCCAGATCCTCGAGTACCTCCGAGCGTTCCTCGGCGCTCGTGTCGGCTGGTCGCGGCTGCGGATGCTGATGATCATCTCGGGGGCGTTCGGCCTGTTCCGCCGGGACGCGGTGATCGAAGCCGGTGGGTGGGACACGTCGACCGTCGGCGAGGACGCCGAACTGGTGCTGCGCCTGCACCGCACGAGGCTCGAGCAGGGCAAGCCGTGCCGCATCACCTTCTTCCCGGATCCCATCTGCTGGACCGAGGCGCCCGGCGACCTCCGCACGCTGATCCGCCAGCGCGACCGGTGGCAACGGGGCCTCATCGAGATGCTCGGCCGCCACCGGCGCATGATCGGCAACCCCCGCTACGGCCGGCTCGGGATGATCGCGCTCCCCTACTTCGTGATCTTCGAGCTGTTCGGCCCCGTCATCGAGGTCTTCGGCTATGCCGCCCTGCTCCTGTCGATCGTCTTCGGCCTGGCGTCGCCCCAGGTGATCGCCCTTATGTTCGCCCTCGCCGTGAGCTACGGCTTCGTGCTGTCGTTCCTCGCCATCCTCATGGAGCAGCGGGCCTTCCGCCGCTATCCGGGCTGGCGCTGCCTCGGCCGCCTGGTGGCGGCCGCGGTCGTCGAGAACGTCGCGTACCGCCAGGTGATGACCATCGTCCGGGCCCGGTCGTGGTGGACCTACCGCCGGTCGGCCGGCAGCTGGGGCGAGATGACCCGCGCCGGCTTCGGTGCCGCGCCGATCCCAGCGACGGTCCCGTCGACCGACGGCGTGCTCCTGGGCGACTGAGCAGGCGGACTGGCTGAGGCATGGCGGCAGGGGCGGATCTCAACCGGTCAGGTCGATGCCGTCGCCGCCGTGGTGCCAAAGCGCTTCACTGAACTGTTCGCATCGCACGAGGCGAGCGTGGTGCCGACGTTGGTCGGTCTCTCGGTCGGCGACACCGGCCGGGTGTTGCACGAATGGGTGGCCCGGGCCGAGGCCAATGACGGGCCTCCGCCCGAGGACCCGCCGCGCAGCTTCCACGCCTCGACCACGCTCAACGACCGAGTCGAAGCGTCGGGGTCGTTCGACGCGGTCGGCGGTGCCTTCCTTTTGAAGGCCCTCCAGTTGGCAGAGGCACCCGATGTCCCCGGCGACGAGCGCCGCACCGCAGCCGAACGCCGAGCCGACGCGCTGGTCGAGATCTCCCGGTTCTACATCGACTACCAGCCCACCAACCCGGCACGCCGGCGGCGACCCCACCTCGACATCATCGTGCAGGCCGACGGCAGCCGCCCGGCGTGGACGGTCGACACCGGCGCACTCATCCCCACCGTCGATGTCCACCAGTTCTTCTGTGATGGCGCCATCCGCAGGGTCGTCACCGATGGCCATTCCGTCATCCTCGACATGGGCACCCTCACCCGAGTGGTCACGACCACCATGTGGCTCGCCCTTGCCATGCGCGACCGGCACTGCCGATTCCCTGGCTGCGACCGGCCCGCCCACTGGTGCGAAGCCCATCACGTCTGGGCCTGGGAAGACGGCGGCCCTACGCGTCTCGACAACCTCGTTCTGTTGTGCAGCCGACATCACCACGTCGTCCACAAGCCAGGCTGGTCCCTCAAGCTGCTCATCGAGAACAACGCCGAGGTCATCGCCACCAGCCCCGAAGGCCCCGTCTATCGGAGCCACCCACCGCCCTGATGGCGTTGACGCAGCGTTGTCATGGCTCCCCTTCGCGGACTAGTCAGGACTGGCCCCCTGCGTGCAGACATTCCAACGGCCAACCGCCTCTACGGGCCATGGTTGCGGTGGGTGAAATGGGAAAGAGTCACCATGTGGGTCCCCCCCGACACATGCGATCTGCTTTGCTCCACGACGAGCGGCTCTGGTGACGCCACCCGACGACGATCCGAACACGGTTCTCCATCTGACGGCCTCGGGCGGCATCGTGCAGGTGCGCATCCCCGGGGCGGTCGATGACGACGCGTCAGTGCAGCTCCAGACCCTCCTCGGTCGTCTTCCCGAGACGGTGCCGGTCATCATCGACGTCGGCGATCAGCCGCGCCCCGAACCGGCCGAGCTCGGATTCCTCCTGTCGCTGGCCCGGACGGCCAGCTTCTCCGGCCGCCGGGTCGGCATCAGCGCCGCCGAGCCCGAACTGCGCGGGCGGCTGGCGGCCGTCGGCGTCGACCGGTTCGCATCGGTGGCCGCCAGCTGCGACGAGTGCACTGCCTTGTTGACAGCGCCAGCACCCGCGACGGCGGAGCCGCAGACGACCGAGTAGGACCTATCGCCCGGCCCGTGCTCCTTCGACGGCATCGACGTACTCGAGGATCGCCGGCAGCAACTGGGGATAGAGGTCGAAGATCGTGCCCTCGACCCGGCCCAGCTGGCGAAACATGAACTCCTCGCCGGTCCACGGCAGCGGCGCCAACACGGCACCGGGCACCAGGCGATGCAGTGCCTCGGCCGCCGCCGCTGGATGGAAGTCGTCATTGCCCTCGAAGATGAGGGTCGGGCACCGGATCGACCGCAGCTCGGCGTCGCTGGCACTGGGCAACGACGCCCCCGGTTGCGCGAAGAAGTCCTCGTTCCAGCGGCGCATGGCAGCGATGAACAACTCAGGCTCGGTCGCGAGCAGGTGGGACTCGGCGTCAGGATTGACCGCGAGTCGTGCGGCGAAGAACGGTGTTGCCGCCACGCCGGCCATGCCACCACGTATGGCGGCGTCGATGAACGGGCGGTGGTAGTCGTGACCGAGGTTCTGCGACGCGTAGGGACCGCCTGACACCGACCACACGACAAGTCCGCGCACCTGCACCGGATGGCGAGCAGCCGTGATGTAGCTCACCCGCGACCCGGCCGAACCGCCGAGCAACCATGCCGGGGCCAACTTCACATGGTCGAGCAACGCAGCCAGGTCGTCGGCCCATCGGCGCTGCTCGCTGCCCTCGCCGAACCAGAGATCTGACTGCCCGGTGTTGCGCCGGTCCCACTCGAGCAGGCGGAAGTGCGGGCGAAGGGCAGCGGCCATCGCCGCCAGGTCATCCATCCCGAGCCGTCCCCCGGGCGTGAGCACTGCTGGCGGGCCGTCCCCGCTCAGCCGGTAGCGAATCCGCCCGTCGCCGACGGTGACCCAGGCCTCATCCATGGGAGCCCTCCAGCTCAGGTGCTTGCATCGGCGCGATGCGGTAGATCTGCTCCGCAGTGCCGTGGAACAGGGCGTGCTGCTCGTCGATCGTCAGCACCGACGCGATCTCCCGATAGGCAGCGACAACGTCGGGATACCGGCCCCAGGGCCGGTCGAACGGCCAGTTGGTCGCCAGCATGCACCGGTCGGGGCCGAAGGCCTCGAGACAGCCGATCAGCCATGGGCGCAGGCTGTCGACCGTCCAGTCGGGATCCGACGCGCTGGCCAGGGCAGACACCTTGCAGGTGACGTTGGGTGCGCCCGACAGCCCCGCCATCGCCGCGGCCCACGGCCCGAGGTCGTCGGGCGTCCGGCCGGCAGGGAGGCCGGCATGGCTGAGGACGATCGAGACCGATGGCCACTGCTCGGCCAACGCTCGCATGACCGGGAACCGGTCGAGTGGCGTGCGCATCTCCACCGACAGTCCGAGCTCGGCCGCGACGGCCATGGCCGGGGCGGCTGCCTCGAGATCGAGCTCTTGTGACACGGTGAGATCTCGAACACCTCGGACGACCGGATGCAGCCCATGGGCCCGCAAGACCGCCGCCGCGCCCGGGCTGCCGAGCTGGCAGAAGCCGACCGCCGCCTGGGGCCAACCATCCTCGTCGGCGAGCGCCTGCAACCATGCCGTCTCCCTCGGCGGGTCACACGCGAGCGTCGCCGAGTGGACGCCGACCATGCCAAGCACGCTGGCGCCGGCACTCTCCGCCCTGAACTCGACGGGCGTGTACCGGGGCGCATCGACCTCCTGCGCTCCCCTCCCACCAGGGCGTCCGGCGCCCGGCTTCATCCATGTCCACTCGAGGCCGGCGACCGAGTGGTCCCAGAGGTGGACATGGGCGTCGAGAAGCGGCACGACCTCCATCAGCCGGTGGCCGCGAGACGGTTCCGGCGCAGGAGCTGGCCCGGGAGCCGACCGGTGTGCTCGCCCTCGCGCACCACGACCTCGCCGCCGACGATGGTGGCCAGGATCCCCGACGATCGTTGGGTCAGGCGCATGCCGCCGCCCGGAAGATCGTGGACCACGGTCGGCAGCTCGGGGGCGATCGCCGCGGGGTCGAACACGTTGAGATCGGCAACCAAGCCCTCACGCACCAGGCCCCGGTCGCCCAGGCCCCATGCGGTGGCCGGCGTGTTGGTGATCATGCGGACGCCCTCCTCGATGGTGAACACCTGGCGCTCGCGCACCCACAGCGCCAACAGGTGAGTCTGCAGCGAGGAGTTGATCAGCTGGCTCACGTGCGCACCCGAGTCCGAGAACGTCATGACCGTGCGGGGATGCTCGAGGATCTGCTGCACCTCGGCTGGGTTGGCGTTGCCGCTGATCTGCATGAAGAACTGGTCGAAGTTGGTCTCCAGGCCGAGGTCGATCATGGCTTCGGCCGGGTGCACTCCGCGCGCCGCGGCCACCTCGGCAAGGGTCTCGTTGGGCAACACCATGTCCCGCAACACCCGGATGGCGTCGTAGTCCGGCGGCCGAGCGGGGCCACCGCCGAGGGAGTAGGTGGCGTTGGCAGCGGCGTCGATGAGGCGGGCCCTGACAGCCGGGGTCCGGAGCAGGCGGTCCTGCTCCTCCAGTGGCCGGCGGCGCAGCTCCTTCCACTCCGGCAGCAGCCGATCGAAGGGCAGGTGGGTCTTGAACGAGAACAGCGCGGAGGACTCACGCCCTGTGCTCTGCCCGAACATCCGCCCGCCGTCGGCGGCGGTGGTGTCGAGGAGGGCGAGCAGCTCCCGGTAACGGTTGGGATCGCCGAAGCTGGTGAGCCCGAACGTCATCGGCACGCCGGAGGCAACAGCGAGGGCACGCAGGCGGCCGGTGTACTCGTCCCGGGCCGCGGGGTCGGGCGACGACAGCACGCTCTCGTTCGACAGCTCGAACACGCCGCGGCCTTCGTCGCTCATCGCCATCACGAGGTGCACGACCTCGTCCCACGAGGCGATGCGCGACGCCACCGGTCGGTTGTCGGCGGTCATGTGGTTGTTGCTGCGCGAGGTGGTGAAGCCCATCGCGCCGGCCCGCAGCGCGTCGCGAAGCTCGAGCTCCATCTGGGAGAGGTCGTCGTCGGTTGCCTCCTCCTCGAATGCCCGCTCCCCCATCACCCAGGTGCGCAGAGCAGAGTGCCCGATGTACGCGCCGAAGTTGATGCCAAGCGGCCGCCGGTCGAGGGCGTCGAGGTAGCCGCTGAACCGCTCCCAGCTCCACTCGACACCCTCGGCCATGGCTTCGGCAGGGATGTCCTCGGCCCGCTCGAGGTTGCGCAGCACGAGCTCGCGGGCATCGGCGCGGGCCGGCGCCAGGGTGAAGCCGCAGTTGCCCATGATCGCGGTGGTGACGCCCTGCCAGCACGACGGTGTGCCGAGCGGGTCCCAGAACACCTGCGCATCCATGTGGGTGTGCCCGTCGATGAAGCCCGGGGTCACCACCTGTCCCTCGGCGTCGATCTCGGTCTCGCCCTTGTCGCGGATGCGCCCGATCGACGCGATGTGGCGGCCGGCAACGCCGACGTCGGCCCGGTAGCTGGCCAGGCCCGAGCCGTCGACCACCGTGCCGTTGCGGATCACCAGGCTGAACTCGGACAATCGGGCCCCCGGAGAGATGACGACCGCTACCAGCGCCAGTTGTATACAACGTTGGCACGGCAGGAGGGGCGCGCGCCTCCGGGACCTAGGGCTCGGACTCGGCCCAGCGCTCGACCGGCGGCTTGCCCGAGTCGATGGGGTCGAACGACCAGTCGGGCTGCTTGGCGACGATGCGCTCGTCGAGCACCGCAGCGCCGCCGTCGGCGAGCTCGCGCACCGGCGCGATCAGCTCGACCGGCGTGGCAGGGACCGAGCCCCGCGCGTGGGCGCTCACTGCGTCCGGGAAGGCGTCGACGATGCTGCCGACCACGAGCTGGTGCTGCGCGGCCAGGTAGCAACGGCGGCTCTCGGTGACGGTCTCCAGCCGCTCCAGCAACTCGGCCAGATCGCTCTCCTCGGCGGCCGACGCACAGAGTCGCTCGAGGCGGGCGGCGATGTCGAGCCCGTCCTGCTTGCACGGTGTGCACTGGCCGCATGACTCGATGGCCAGGAACCGGGACGCGCCGGCCGCTACGGCGACCATGTCGGTGCTGTCGTCGAAGACGAGGAAGCCGGCAGCACCGAGCCCGCTCCCCGCTGCTGTCATGGCCTCATACGACAACGGCGTGTCGAACCGGTCGGCGGGGAGGACGGGATTGGCCACCCCCGACATGGCCGCGACCAGCCGGCGCCCTCGGCGTGGCCCGCCGCCGACGATGTCGATCACCTCGGCGAGCGGCGTGCCCATGGCCACCTCCGCCACACCGTGCCGCGCCGTCGCCCCGGTGATGGTGCACACGATCGTTCCTGGCGACTCCGGGGTGCCGACCGAACGGAACCAATCGGCACCCTCGGCCAGGATCCCCGCCACGTTGGCCAGCGTCTCGACGTTGTCCACCAGCGTTGGCGGGGCCCCGCCCGGGGCCAGGACAGCGCCGGCCGGCTCGCTCGGCTGGGGGCCCAGCTCGGCGACGCCCTCCCGGTACGGCGGGGCGATGCGCGGGAACGGCGGGCGACCGTCGATGACCTCGAGGAGCGCGGTCTCCTCGCCGAAGAGGTACTCGTCGGGCCCGGTCGCCACCTCGACGCCCACCCCATCGGCCCACTCGGGCGCCATGCTGCCGATGACTGCCCGCAAGGCCTCACGCTCGGCGCCGAACCCACGCTTGACGGCGATCACCACCCGCTCGGCACCGACGGCGAGGGCGGCGATGAGCGCTCCCTCGACGACCGCACAAGGATTGCGCCGGAGGATCGAGCGATCCTTGAAGGTGCCCGGCTCGCCCTCGGCACCGTTGACCACCACAGTGGGCGCCAGCGCGCCGGTGGTCGCGTAGTTGGCCACCGTTCGCCACTTCTTCCCGGTCGGGAAGCCACCACCGCCCCGGCCCCGCAGACCGGATGCGTCGACCTCGTCGATGGTGGCCGCCGGCCCGAGCTTGCGGGCGATGGCCAGGCCGCTACCACCACCCGCTCCTTGGTACGCGGCCCAGGTGGTGATCGGCTCAGCAGGCAGGATCCTCGACTCGACACCCATCGCCAAGCCCTTACCCCAGGCCGGCGCCGACAACCGTCGATCGCGTTGCGATTCGCGCCCTTCACTCATGTTCTCGGCGGTACGGCCGACACTAGGAACAGGGAAGGTGCACAAGGAGGTGGACATGACCCGAGCCGAGACCGAGCTACGGCATGCCGTCGCCGGCTACCTCATGCGGACGGCACGCCAGCAGCACGATCCCGCGCGGCGCGGGCGCCGCATCCTGCTCGCCGCGCGCATCGAGCGCGCCACTCCTGACCGGCGCCGGTGTGCCCACGGCGACCTGACCACCCGCTGATCAATCGGTGACGGCGGTGAGCCGGACGATCGGGGCGCCGGCTTCGTCGGAGGCCGCCAGATCGACCTCGAACAGGGCGGCCCAGTCGTGGTCGCCGGCCGGATCGTCGAGGACCTGGCGCACCCGCCACGTCTGCGGATCCTCCTGGAGCTGGAAGAGGGCGGCCGCCCGGGCATCACCACCGATCCCAATGCTGTCGTGGACCTCCCAGTAGCCGTCGAGCAGCGGAGCCTGCTCATGGGCCCGCCGGGCCAAGAGCTCCACCTGCCTGAAGCACTCGTTGCGAACCATGAGCCGGAACGCCCGCTCGTTGGCGGTGAGCCTCGGAGGTTGCTCCGGCAGCTCGGCCGTCGTCGTCTCCGCTGACACCACCTCGTCGACCCCGTCGCGCAGCCGCTCCCACTCGTCGAGGAGGCTCGAATCGGTCTGCCGCACGGTCTCGCCGAGCCATTCGGTGAGGTCGTAGACGTCGTCGTCCTTGGCGTCCTCCGGCACGGTCTGGACCATGCCCTTGTAGGCGTCGGTGAGGTAGCGCAGCACCAACCCTTCCGAACGGGCCAGGCCGTAGTGGTTGACGTAGTCGGCGAAGGTCATGAACCGCTCGTACATGTCGCGAGCGACCGACTTGGGCCGGATGTTGTGGTCGTCGACCCATGGGTGCTGGGTGCGGTAGCCGTCGAAGAGGTCGTAGGTGAACTCACGGAGGGGCTTCGGATGCTCGAGCGTCTCGAGGATGGCCATGCGGTCCTCGTACTCGACGCCGGCCGCCTTGAGCTCGGCCACCTTCTCGCCCTTCAGCTTCGAGAGCTGGGCCCGCAGGATGACATCGGGGTCCTCGAGCGTCGCCTCCACCATCGACAAGACGTCGAGGGGATAGGTCTCCGACGCTCGGTCGAGGTGGCCCACCGCCTCGAGCACGAACGGGCTCAGCGGTTGGTTGAGGCGGAAGTCACGCTGCAGGTCGACGTTCACCCGGATGTGGGTGCCCCGCTCGTCGTCGGTGCGGGTCACGACCCCGGCCCGCTCCAGCGACCGGTAGATCGATATGGCGCGGCGGATGTGGCGGCGCTGGGCGGCACGGGGCTCGTGGTTGTCGACGAGGAGTCGCTTGATGATGCGGGGACCTTCGTCGTCGTCGCGGTCGAGCACGTTGAGCAGCGTCGAGTGCGACACCGAAAAGCTCGAGGTGAGCTGCTCGGGCACCGCCACCGTGAGCTTGCTGAACGTCTCGTCGGTCCAGTTCACGAAGCCCCATTCCGGCGGCTTCGACTTCACCAGCTTGCGCTTCTTCTTGGGGTCGTCGGCCGCCTTGGCCGCGGCCCGCTCGTTCTCGATCACGTGCTCAGGCGCTTGGGCCCAGACCGTCCCCGATGTGTCGAAGCCGGCCCGCCCGGCGCGACCTGAGATCTGGTGGAACTCGCGCGCCGACAGGATGCGCGTGCGCGATCCGTCGTACTTGCACAGCTGGGTGAGCAGGACGGTGCGGATCGGCACGTTGATGCCGACACCGAGGGTGTCGGTGCCGCAGATGACCTTGAGCAGGCCCTCCTGGGTCAGCTTCTCGACCAGCAGCCGATACTTGGGAAGGAGGCCGGCGTGATGGACGCCGATGCCGTGGCGCACGAACCGACTGAGCGACTGGCCGAAGCCAGGGCCGAAGCGGAACGTGCCGATGGCCGCGGCGATGGCGTCCTTCTCCTCACGCGTGCAGAGGTTGACGCTCATCAGCGCCTGCGCCCGTTCGACGGCCGCCGCCTGGGTGAAGTGCACCACGTAGACCGGCGCCCGCTTCGTCTCGAGCAGCTCATCGAGGGTGGCGTGCAGGGTGGTGTGCCGGTAGTCGAAATCGAGGGGGATCGGCCGCTCGGCATTGGCGATCACCGCGGTCGGTCGACCGGTGCGGCGGGTCAGGTCGTCACGGAAGAACGACACCTCGCCGAGCGTGGCCGAGAGCAGGAGGAACTGGGCATGGGGCAGGAGCAGCAGCGGGACCTGCCACGCCCAGCCACGATCAGGATCGGCGTAGAAGTGGAACTCGTCCATGCAGACCGAGGCCACCTCGAGGTCGGCTCCGTCGCGGAGGGCCAGGTTGGCCAGGATCTCAGCCGTGCAGCAGATGACCGGGGCGCCGGCGTTGACCGAGGCGTCACCGGTGAGCAGGCCGACGTTCTCGCTGCCGAGATCACGGCACAGGGCGAAGAACTTCTCCGACACCAGCGCCTTGATGGGCGCCGTGTAGTACGAGCGTTGGCCCTGGGCCAGCGCCGCAGCGTGGGCCCCGAGGGCCACGAGTGACTTCCCCGAGCCGGTCGGGGTCTTGAGGATGACGTTGGCGCCCGCGTACAGCTCGAGCAGCGCCTCTTCCTGCGCCGGGAACAGCGTGATGCCCTGGTCGGCCACCCAGGAGGTGAACCCGTCGAGGAGCGCGTCGGGGTCGGCCCCGCGCGGCAGCGCGTCGGTGAGGGCGGTCATCGCCCCCATGGTGCCCGGATCGGGGCCCATCCGTTCCCGTTCTTTGGCGACTTACCCACACAGTGTGTGGGCAAGTCGCCAAAGAACGAGCGGGGGGCTACTTCAGGAGGGGGGCGACCTTGGTGAAGGTGAGCTCGATGTGGCGGTCGACGAGCTCGTCGGGCATGCCCGGGTAGTCGGACCAGCAGTACATGTCGGTCACCGGGAGGCCGGCGGTGCGCTCGTTGATGATGGCGGCGATCTGCTCGGGAGTGCCGATCTCGAACCGGCCGCCGATGGCGACGTCGTCGCCCACGACCGGCGGGCTCAGCTCCCGGCTGGTGCCCTCGAACATGTAGCGGTTGTAGGAGTTCCAGCGGAAGATCACGTGGTCCTTGATCTCGGCCCACGCCTTCTCGGGATCGTCGGAGACGAAGAACTCGATCTGGCCGCCCATGCGGGCGGTGGCGGGGTCGTGGCCGCCCTGGTCGAGACCCATGAGGTACTCCTCGAGCAGGTCGGGCTTGATCGACTGGAGGCCCATGCCCAGGCGGCCCGCGGTCCGGGCGCCCATGGGGCCGCCGAAGCCACCCCACATCGGCACCGGCTGCTGCACCGGGCCCGGTGTGACCACCTTGGGGGCACCAGGCTCCTCGCCCCACAGCTGCCGCAGCTCCTGGACCCGCTCGGCGTAGACCTTGTAGCGGTGCCTGAAGTCGCCACCGAACGCCTGGTACTCGGGCTTGCGGTAGCCGACGCCGAAGCCGGGCTCGACCCGCCCGTCGCTCAGCACGTCGACGAGGGCGACCTGTTCGGCTGTCTCGATGGCGGAATGCAACGGCAAGAGGGCCACCGCCGTGCCGATCCGGATGGTCGAGGTGCGGGCGGCGATGGCAGCGGCGAAGGTCCAGCACTGCGGCAGGTAGCCGTCGTCGAAGAAGTGGTGCTCGGTCAGCCACACGGCATCGGCGCCCAGCCGTTCGGCCTCCTCGATCCGCTCCAGCCAGCGCCCATAGTGAGCCGCCCAGCCCCGCCGCCACTCGGGCGGGTTCCGCATGTCGACGTACATCCCGAAGCGCATGTGTCCCCCTCGTCTGGTTGGCCGGACCCTAGACGGGAGGGGCCGGCGACACGGCCGCGATCGACCGACGTTGGCAGACTGCGGTGATGACGGGACCTCTTGACGGCCTTCGCGTCATCGATCTGACCACGGTGTTCTCCGGTCCTTACACGACGGTGCTGCTGGGCGATCTGGGCGCCGACGTGATCAAGGTCGAGTCGCCCGGGGGTGACGTGGTTCGCTTCATCGGGCCGGCACCGACCGCGGACATGGGACCGCTGTTCCTGACCGTTGATCGCAACAAGCGTGATGTCTGCCTCGACCTCAAGCAGCCCGACGCCCGCGAGGCGCTGGGTCGCCTCGTCGAGGGCGCCGACGTGCTGATCCACAACATGCGCCCGGCCGCGGCCCGGCGGATCGGCGCCGATCCCGACACCACCAGGGCCCGCAATCCCCGTCTGGTGCACTGCGCCATCTCGGGCTTCGGCTCGGAGGGGCCCTACGCCGACCTCCCCGCCTACGACGACGTGATCCAGGCCGCGTCGGGCATCGTCCCGTTGCAGTCGAGCGGGCAGGACGAACCCC